>CAYXJZ010000071.1:0-18209 GCA_964465355.1 uncultured bacterium
GCGGTACTTGGCGCCGGCCAGCAGACTGCCCATGTCCAGCTGGATGATGCGCTTGCCCACCAGGCCCTCTGGCACGTCGCGGTTGACGATGCGCTGGGCCAGTCCCTCGGCGATGGCGGTCTTGCCGACGCCAGGCTCGCCGATGAGCACGGGGTTGTTCTTGGTGCGGCGCAACAGGATCTGGATGGTGCGGCGGATCTCCTCGTCGCGACCGATGACCGGGTCCAGCTTGCCCTCGGCGGCGCGGCGGGTGAGGTCGATGCCGTACTTCTCCAGGGCCTCGAAGCGCGACTCTGCCGTGCGCGAGTCCACCTTCTGGCCGGCACGAACCTCTTGGGCGGCTGTCTCCAGGGCGTCAGCGGTCGGCAGCGCGCCCAGCTCGCCCGGCGCCGTCCGGCGCAGCGCCACCAGCAGGGTGTCGGCGGCCACGAAGGCGTCGCCCCAGCGCTTGGCCAGCGCCTCGGCAGCCTCGAGGGCGCGGGCGGCCTCCTGCGACATGTAGAGCTCGGCGGTGGTGCCGGCGCCTGCAGAGACGGCGGGCAGGCGGCTCAGCCTGGCGTCGAGATCAGCCTGCACGGCGTTCAGGTCGCCACCGGCGCGCGCCAGCACACGGGCAGGCGGCTGCTGCGGGTCGGCCAGCAAGGCACGCGCCAGGTGCAGCGGGGTCAGCTGCGCATGCCCGCGTGTCTGAGCGATCTGCTGGGCGGATTGCAGCAGGCTCAGGGTGGTCTCGGTGAAGCGGTTCGCGTCCATAGGCCCCAGCCTAGGACTTGAGTGTGGTCATGTCAAGTTTATTGCTTACCATCCTCGCGGCATCGTGCCCGTCAGCCAGGGGGCACCGCCACCGCGCTCAGTCCTCCTTGAACGCCGCCGTGATCGCCGTGATCACCGCCTTGGCATCCCCGAACACCATGCGGCTGGCGTCCAGCGTGAACAGGCCGTTGTCCACGCCGGAGAAACCAGGGCTCATGGAGCGCTTGAGCACCAACGTGGTCTTGGCCCGGTCCACCTCGATGATGGGCATGCCGTAGAGCGGGCTGCCCGGATCGGTCTTGGCGGCGGGGTTCACCACGTCGTTCGCGCCGATCACCACCGCCACGTCCACCGTCTCCATGGTGGGGTTCACGTCGTCCGGCTCCACCAGTTGCTCGTATGGCACGTTGGCCTCGGCCAACAACACGTTCATGTGCCCTGGCATGCGGCCGGCCACCGGGTGGATGGCGTAGCGCACCTCGGTGCCGCGCTGCTCCAGTTGGTCGGCCAGCTCCTTGACCGCGTGCTGCGCCTGGGCCACCGCCATGCCGTAGCCGGGCACGAACAGCACGGAGTTGGCGGCCTCGAGGATGAAGTAGGCATCCTCGGGCACCAGCGGCTTGATCTCGCCGGTGATGGCGGCGCTGCTCACCTTGGCCCCGAAGCCGCCGAAGAGCACGTTGGCAAGGGAACGGTTCATGGCCTTGCACATGACCTGGGTCAGGATCAGACCCGACGCGCCGACCAAAGCGCCAGAGACCACCAGCACGGTGTTGTCGAGGATGAAGCCGGAGGCGGCCACGGCCATGCCGGTGGAGCTGTTGAGCAGCGAGATGACGATGGGCATGTCGGCGCCGCCGATGGGGAGCACGCCAAGCACGCCGAGCAGCAACGACAGCACGAGGATGAGGTAGAGGCCGAGCAGGGCGAGGGGCGCGCCGCTGGCCAGGGCCCCGTCCAGCACCACCGGCAGGGCGGCCAGGGCAACGATCACCAGCAGGACGGCGTTGATCGCCTTCTGGCCGGCGAACAGCGTGGGCGCACCCGACAGCCGGCCGCTGAGCTTGCCGAAGGCCACCAGTGAGCCAGTGACGCAGATGCTACCGATGAACAGGGCAAGCACCACGCTGAGGGAGCGCACCGGATCCATGTCCGGGGTGCGCAGGAACTCCACCATGCCAACCAGCACCGAGGCAAGGCCGCCGGAGCCGTTGAGCAGCGCCACCATCTCAGGCATCTGGGTCATCTGCACCCGGCGGGCGGCCAGGAAGCCGACCAGCCCGCCAGCCACCAGGCCAAGCGCCACCCAGCGAAGGTCGAAGCCGCCGGAGACCAGGGTGGCCACCACCGCCACCAGCATGCCGACGGCGGAGACCTGGTTGCCGCGCTTGGCGGTCTCGGCCCGCCCCAGCATCTTCACACCCACCACGAAGAGCACGGCTGCGGCGGCGTAGGCGAGGTTCTGCCAACCCTCCACGCTCAGCCCCGCTTCCCGGTCTTGAACATCTCGAGCATGCGATGCGTCACCAGATAGCCACCGACCACGTTGACGGTGGCCGCCGCCACCGCCAACGTGCCGAGGATGGCGCCCAGCATGCTGTCAAGGCCGACGGCCACGATGGCACCCACCAGGATGATGCCTGAGATGGCGTTGGTGGCCGACATCAGCGGCGTGTGCAGCTGCGAAGGCACGCGGCGGATCAGCTCAAGGCCGAGGAAGGCAGCGAGCACGAAGACGAAGATCAGGATGGCGATCATGCAACTTCCTCCAGACGGCCACGAACACCGTCGTGGCGCACCACACCGGCTTCGGTGAGCAAGGTGGCGGCCACGATCTCGTCCTCGGCAGGGTCCTTCAACTGACCATCCTTCCAGGCGTGCTCCACGAGGTGGACGAGGTTGGCACCGTACACCTGGCTGGCGTCACGCGCCACCATGGCAGGCAGGGGATGCAGGCCGACCAAGCGCACGCCGCCCGTGGTGATCACCTCCTCGCCCGGCACCGTGCCCTCCACGTTGCCGCCGGAGGCTGCAGCCAGGTCCACCACCACCGAGCCAGGGCGCATGCCGGCCACCGCCTCGGCAGAGAGCAGACGCGGTGCCGTGCGACCGAAGACCTGCGCGGTGGTGATGACCACGTCGCTGCCTGCCACCACCTTGGCCATCTGCTGCCGCTGGCGTTCCAACTGCTCCTCGCTCAGGGCCTGGGCGTAGCCCTGGGCCGTCTGCCCCGACTGCTCGCCCAGGTCGAACTCCACGAAGCGGGCGCCAAGGGAACGCACCTGCTCGGCCACAACGGGCCGCGTGTCGTAGGCCTCCACCCGCGCACCGAGGCGCTTGGCGGTGGCGATGGCCTGCAGACCAGCCACCCCTACGCCAAGGACGAACACCCGGGCGGCGGTGATGGTGCCGGCAGGCGTCGACATCATGGGGAAGGCCTTGTCGATCCGCTGCGCCGCCAGCACCACCGCGGCGTAGCCGGCCAGGCTGGCCTGCGACGACAGCGCGTCCATCTTCTGCGCGTAGGTACTACGCGGCATCAGCTCGACGCACAGCGAGCGCAGGCCCGACTCTGCAAGGGCCCGGACCGTCGGCAGGGAGAAGAATGGGTCGAGGAAGCCCACCACCGTCGTGCCACGCCGCAAGCCGACGAGGTCTTCTGGCCGCGGCGGCGTGACCACGAGGACCACGTCCGCTTCAGCCAACGCCTCGGATGCGTCCGTCATCCTGGCACCCACCTGGCTGAAAGCTTCGTCAGGCAAACGTAGGCTGGAACCGAAGCCCTGCGGCAGGACCACGCTGTGCCCCGCCTTGACCAGGCGCTCGACGGCAGCCGGCAGCAAGGTCAGCCGGCGCTCAGGTGGCGGTGGGACGATGCTCGTGAGAACCATGCTTCTCATCCTGCCATACGGCCCGCGGACCATCGTCCCGGCCAGCCGAAGGCCGGGCGACCCGGACAGCTGTCGGGCGAAACGGCCTTGGGCCCTTTGATATGGTGTCCGCCGATGCGACACATCGCTGTGCTCACCTCCGGCGGCGACGCGCCAGGCATGAACGCGGCCATCCGCGCCGTGGTGCGCACCGCCGTCCACGCCGGTCTGCGCGTCTCCGGTGTCTACCGCGGCTACCAAGGACTCATCGAGGGCGACATCCAGGAGCTTGGTCCACGCAGCGTGGCCAACGTCATCCAGCGCGGCGGCACCATCCTGCGCACCGCCCGCAGCCAGGCCTTCATGACCCCAGATGGCCGCGCCGCGGCCGCCGAGCATCTGCGCCGCCGGGAGATCGATGCTCTTGTGGTCATCGGCGGCGACGGCTCCTACCGCGGCGCCTCGCTGCTGCACCAGGAGCAGGGCGTGGCCGTGGTCGGCATCCCCGGCACCATCGACAACGACATCTACGGCACCGACGTCTCCATCGGCTTCAACACCGCCATCAACGTGGCGCTGGACGCCGTCGACCGCTTGCGCGACACCGCCGCCAGCCACGACCGCCTCTTCCTGGTCGAGGTCATGGGCCGCGCCTCTGGCGCCATCGCCCTCTACGTCGGCGTGGCCGGCGGCGCGGAGGCCATCCTCATCCCCGAGATCCCCGTCAACGTGAACGACGTGGCCGAACGCCTCATCGCCGCCCAAGCGAGGGGCAAGTCGTCGTCGGTGGTCGTGGTGGCGGAAGGCGCCTTCCCTGGTGGCGCGATGGCTCTGGAGAAGGCCCTGAGCGAGCGCTGCGACTACGAGGCGCGGACCTCCATCCTTGGCCACATCCAGCGCGGCGGCAGCCCTAGCACCCGCGACCGGGTGCTGGCATCGAGGCTGGGCTTCAAAGCGGTCAACAGCCTGCTCGAAGGCCTCAGCGGCGTCATGGTGGGGGTGGACAAGCGCGGCACGGTGACCGTGCCCCTGCAGGTGGTCTTCGAGAACACCAAGGACATCGACTGGGAACTGGTGGAGATCGCGCAGGTGCTGGCCGTTTGAAACGGCACGCCGTCTAGGACGGCACGCCGCCTGAGCCGGCACGTCGGCTAGGGCTCAACCGTTGCCGGACTCGAGCACGGCCATGGCAGCGTTGTGCCCACCGAGGCCACTCACCGCCCCGCCACGGATCGCGCCCGAACCGCACAGGAGGATGCGCTCATGCTCGGTGGCCACGCCCCAGCGCTCGGCGGGCGTGGCCAGGTCCTCGCCGTCCTCGGCGAAGGGCCAGGAGAGCGGACCGTGGAAGATGTGGCCGCCTGGCATGGCCAGCGCCCGCTCCAGGTCGAGCGTCGTCTTGGTCTCGATGCATGGCTTCCCTGAACCGTCGGTCAAGAGCAGCGCCTCGATGGGCTCGGCCAGCACCGAGTTCAGCGAGTCGATGACGGCCTGCTGCAGCCGTGCTCGCTGCCGATCGTTGTTCCCCGCGGTGACCAGACGGTCGGGCACGTGCAGGCCGAACACCGTCAGGGTCTGTGCACCAGCCTCGGCCAGCTCTGGCCCCAGGATGGTGGGGTCGCTCAGCGAGTGGCAGTAGATCTCGCATGGCAGGACATCAGGGATGCGACCGCCGGCGGCCTGACCATAGGCCCGCTCGAGCTGGCTGTAGCTCTCGTTGATGTGGAAGGTGCCGCCGAAGGCCGCCTCAGGGCTCACATCCGCGTCTCGCAGCTCGGGTAGGCGCCGCAGCAGCATGTTGACCTTGACCTGGGCGCCCTCCGGCCGATCCAGCTCCTTGGCCGACCGGCCGAGCAGCCGCCCGAGCACGTAAGGGGCGACGTTGGCCAACAGCACCCTGCCGGTCACCTGACGCTCCCTGCCGTCCTCCAGGTAACGCACGGTGCCGTCCGGCGAGACGGATCGGACATCGGCGCCGGTGCGGATCTCGGCGCCAGCGGCGAGCGCCGCCTTGGCCAGTTGTCCACTGACGCTGCCCATGCCGCCGATCGGCACGTCCCAGTCGCCGGTGCCGCCACCGATCAGGTGGTAGAGGAAGCAGCGGTTCTGTTGCAGGTCATGGCCGTTGGCGGCAGCGAAGGTGCCGATGAGCGCGTCGGTGAGCACCACGCCGCGGACGACGTCGTCGCCGAGCCGCTGCTCGATGAACTCACCGATCGGCCGCTCGAACAGGCTCGCCCAGAGCGCGTCGTCGCCCAGCCGACCGCGTGCCTCATGGCGGCTGGGCAGCGGTTCGGTGACCGTCGGCCACAGGGCCTCGGCCACCCGGGTGGTGTCGCCGTAGAGGCTGACGAAGGTCTCGGCGTCGGCAGCTGCGCCGATGCGCTCGAAGGATGCGAGCGTGGCCGCCTGGTCGAGGCGGTCGATCAGCAGGCCCCGACCGCCTGGATCGCCTGGCAGGGGCGTGTAGGAGGCGTAACGCCTGCGAGCGAGCCGCAGGTCGAGGCCGAGGTCCTCGATGATCTTCTGCGGCAGGAGGCTGACCAGGTAGGCGTAGCGGGAGAGCCGGGCAGCCAGGCCATCGAAGGCGACCGCGCTCACCGCGGCGCCGCCCGTCTCCTCCAACCGCTCCAGCAGCAGCACCGACCGCCCCGCCTTCGCCAGGTAGGCGGCTGCGGTCAGGCCGTTGTGGCCCCCGCCCACGATGACCACGTCGTAGGAAGAGGCGGATGGCTGCCGGCTGCTCACCTGCCAAGCCTATCGCAGGCTAGGCTGCGGCGAATCGCGTGGCCTCTGGAGGGAAACAGTGGGTCTGGATCAGGTCTTCGCCTACGCCGAGCAGCACCGAGACGAGCACCTGCGTCGCCTGCTCGACTACGTCAGCCGCCCATCGATCTCGGCCCATGGGGAGGGCGTCGCCGAGACGGCGGCCTTCCTGGTGCAGACGCTGGACGGGATCGGCCTCGACGCCAGGCTGATCCAGAGCAGCGGCTGGCCCTTCGTCTACGCCAGGCGTGACGATGCCCCTGGGAAGCCGCGCGTCCTCATCTACGGCCACTACGACGTCCAACCGCCCGACCCGCTCGATGCCTGGCTCTCACCGCCCTTCGAACCGGAGGTCCGCGACGGACGCATCTACGGTCGCGGCGTCGGCGACAACAAGGGGCAGCACTTCGCCAACATCCTGGCCATCGAGAGTTACCTGGCGGCGGCCGGCTCGCTGCCATGCAACGTCGTCGTCCTGCTCGAAGGTGAGGAGGAGGTCGGCTCACCGCACATCGCGCAGTTCGTCCGTGAGCACCGGGACCTGCTCGACGTCGACCTGGTCGTCACCAGCGACGGACCGGTCCACGCCAGCGGACAGCCGACCGTCGAGTTCGGCGTTCGCGGCATCTACTCCTTCGAGCTCCGGGCACGCTGGGCGGATCGGGACGTGCACTCAGGGAACTTCGGGGGCGTCGTCCCGAACCCGATCTGGACCCTGGTCCATGCCCTAAGCACGATGAAGGACGCCGATGGGCAGATCACCATCGACGGCTTCTCGGACCCGGTCCGACCACCCACCGCTCTGGAGATGCAAGCCATCGCCGACCTGCCGGACGAAACGGCATCGGTGCTGGCCGACCTTGGCCTGAGCCGCATGGACGCGCCGGAGGGACGCGGGTTCTACGAGCGCCTGATGGCCCGGCCTACACTCACCATCAACGGCTTCCACGGCGGCTACGGCGGACCGGGGACGAAGACCGTGCTGCCGCATGAGGCCTTCGTCAAGTGCGATGCGCGGCTGGTTCCAGATCAGAGCATCGCGCAGGTCGAGGCGGCCATCCGCAGCCACCTCGAACGGCACGCGCCGGACGTGGCGTTCATCCCCGGTCGCGGCATGGAACCGTCCAAGACGCCGCTCGACTCCCCCTGGACGACGCCCATCGTCGAGGCCGTGCGCCAGGGCAGCGGGCAGGAGCCGCTGCTGGTGCCGGCCATGGGCGGCAGCCTGCCCGAGTACGTCTGGACACAACTGCTTGGCGTGCATGCCTTCGTGGTCCCATACGCCAACCATGACGAGGCGAACCACGCGCCCAACGAGAACCTGGAGGTCGAACGCTTCTTCGGCGGCATCCGGACGGGGGCGGCGCTGTTGGCAGAGCTCGGGCGTGCCGGCTGACCATCTGCCCGCTTTAGCGCGCCGTCGCGGCCTGCCGCCTACTCAGCGGTGTGCTGCGTGCCAGGTCGACAGTGCTTCTTCGAGGCGAGCCAGGTCGTCGCTGCTGTTGTAGCCCTGGAAGGAGATCCGGACAAAGACGCGGTCCAGGTGCATGGTGACCGGCACCTCGATCCGGCACTCGTCGTAGAGCCATGTCTTGAGCGCGGCGGCGTCGGTTCCGGCGGGCATGGGGGTGACGGCGAGCTGGGGCGGGCGAAGCTCGTGCCCTCGGCCCATGTACACGGGCTCGAGGCCGACGGCCGCTGCGAAGCGGGGTAGCCACTGCGCGATGGTGGCATCGGCATGGGCACGCTCGGCAGGCCAGTCGTGCTTGTGCTGGAAGGCGATGGCAGCAGGGATGGCCAGGTAGGCGGTGGGGTCGTCGGTGCCGGACCAGATGAGGGCGTCCTGGAAGGGGCTGCCAAGGTCGAACTTCTTGTGGGGCATCGAACCCCAGGAGACGGTCAGTGGCTCCACCAGGTCCTGGCGCTCTGACCGCACATGGAGGAAGGCAGCACCCTTGGGGGCGCAGAGCCACTTGTGCGCGTTGCCCGTGTAGAAGTCGGCGCCGAGCGCGTCCAGATCGAGGTCGAGCTGCCCTGGCGCATGGGCGCCGTCGATGAGCGTGAGGATGCCGGCCTCCCGCGCCCGAGCGATGACGCCCTCGACGGGGAGCCGGATGGCGGTTGGCGAGGTGATGTGGCTGAGGAAGATGAGGCGCGTGCGCGGCGTCACCCCCGCCCAGATGCGCTCGAGGTACTCGTCTGCGCCTTCACTCGTCTCGTCGGGCATGGGCAGGGCCAGCTCGACATAGCGAGCGCCGCTGCGTCGGCAGACGGCTTCCCATGCGTTGGCGCAGGCACCGTACTCGTGATCGTTGGCCAGGATCTCGTCACCAGGCTGGAGGATGCGCTCCAAGGAGCGAGCGATGAGGTTGACGCCGAAGGTGGCGTTGGGGACGAAGGCAAGGTCCTCCGGCCGCGCGCCGAGGTAGGCAGCCACGACGGCCTGCGCAGCACCGAGTTCGACGGCGAGTTCGCGTCCGAGGAAGAGGACGGGTTGACGTTCGAGGCGATCGCGCAGAGCCTGCTGGGCGGCACGTACGGGCGTCGGCATGGCGCCGTAGGAGCCGTGGTTGAGGAAGGTGACGCTGGGGTCGAGGGTGAAGAGCTCGCGAAGCGGGTGGATGGCTGCCATAGGATGTCGTCCTTACCCTTCGGTGTTGCCCCAGACCAACCGCACGAAGGCGTTCTTCCCCGCCTGCAGCACCGCGCTATCGCCATCGCCAAGGTCCAGCCATGCCGTGCGGTCGGCGACCGCCACACCGTCCACCTTCAGGCCGCGGTTGTCGATGAGGCGGCGTGCCTCGCCCTTGCTCTTGGCGAAGCCGACGGCGACGGCCAGCGTTGCGAGCTCGACGCGCCCCTGCGCCACCTCGTCCGCCTGCAGGCGGTGCTCGGGCAGCTCCTCCGGCATGCCACCCTTGGCCACCTCGTCGTACCTGCGTTCGGCTGCCGCCACCGGTTGCTCGCCGTGGTACAGCCGCACCAGCTCCCGCGCGTACACCCGGTGGGCACCCACCGGGTCGCTGCCCAGCTGCGCCTCCAACGGCGCGAGCTCCAGGTCCGTGCTGAGGGTGGCGTACTTGATCAGCAGCCTGTCCTGCACCTGCATGGCCTTGGTGAACATGACCTCGGGCGCCTCGGTCAGGCCGATGTAGTTGCCCAAGGACTTCGACATCTTCTCCACGCCATCCGTGCCCTCGAGCAGCGGCACGGTGAGGGCGACCTGGGCCTCCTGGCCGTAGGCGCGCTGCACGTCGCGGCCCACCAGCAGGTTGAACAGCTGGTCGGTGCCGCCCATCTCCACGTCAGCCTGGATGGCCACCGAGTCGTAGGCCTGCGCCAGGGGGTAGAGGAACTCGTGCACGCTGATGGGCGTGCCGTCGCGGTAGCGCTTGGTGAAGTCGTCGCGTTCCAACATGCGGGCCACCGTGTAGGTGCTGGCCAGGCGCACCAGCTCGGCGAAGCCGAGGCCTTCCAGCCACTCGGAGTTGTGGCGGATCTCCAGCAACCGTGGGTCGGCGTCCAGCACCCGCACGGCCTGCTCAACGTAGGTGCGGCCGAAGGCCCTTGTCTGCTCCAGCGTCAGCTGCGGCCGCGTCTTGGAGCGACCGGAGGGGTCACCGATGGTGGCCGTGAAGTCGCCGATGATGAGCACCACCCGATGCCCAAGGTCTTGGAACTGACGCAGCTTGCGCAGGACCACCGAATGGCCGAGGTGCAGGTCCGAGGAGGAGGGATCGACGCCCAGCTTGACCCGCAGCTGTCTGCCAGACTGCGCTGCGGCCGCCAGCTTGGCCCCCAGCTCGCCCTCTGGCACCACCTGGTCCGTCCCCCGCGCCAGCGTCATCAGGGCGGCACGCACGGCTTCTTCACTGGACAAGAGCGACCTCCAAGATGGGCGTCCGGCCCGATGACGGACGGGCGCCTAGGCGGCGAGGAGCCTACCATGGTGCAGGCGGCCAACCGACCCTGGGAAGGCGGGGCGGATGTTAGCCTCGCGCCGTGTCAGCCGCTCCAGCACCTGCCTGCGCCATCGTCATCTTCGGGGTCACCGGCGACCTCTCCGCCCGCAAGCTGATCCCCGCCCTGCTGGCCCTTCACGTGGCCGGCGAGCTGGACCCAGGCACCGTGGTGGTGGGCTTCGGCCGCTCCAGGCTCAGCGACGACCAGCTGCGCTCAGCACTCTGGAAGGCGGTGCAGGAGCACGCACCAGACGCCGATGCAGAAGCCTGGAAGGACCTCAGCCAACGCATCTCCTACCTGCGCGGCGACTACGCCGACCCCGTCTCCTATGAGGCGCTGGCCGCCCGCCTCGACGAGCTGGGGGCGAAGGACCACGTCTACTACACCGCCACCCCGCCCGAGACCTACGGCAGCATCGCGCAAGGCCTGGCGGCCGCCGGTCTGGCCGAGGAGTCGGTTGGGTTCCGCAGGCTGGTGGTGGAGAAGCCCTTCGGCACCGACCTGGCCAGCGCCCACCAGCTCAACGAGCTGCTGCTCAGCCACTTCAAGGAGCGGCAGGTCTACCGCATCGACCACTACCTGGCCAAGGAGACCGCCCAGAACCTGGCGGTGCTGCGCTTCGCCAACACCCTCTTCGAGCCCATGTGGTCCAACCGCACCGTCGACCACGTGCAGATCACCATGGCGGAACCCATCGGCGTGGAGGGCCGCGGCAGCTTCTACGACCAGGCCGGCGTGATCCGTGACGTCTTCCAGAACCATCTGCTCCAGCTCCTTGCCCTTGTGGCCATGGAGCCTCCGGCGGCCTTCGAGGCCGACGCCGTGCGCGACGAGAAGGTCAAGGTGCTCAAGGCCGTGGCCTGCGCCGGGCCAGACCGCCTGGTCCTAGGTCAGTACACCGCTGCCGACGACGCACCGGGCTACCAGGAGGAGGAGGGCGTCGCCGCCGACTCGCGTACGCCCACCTACGTGGCCGTCACGCTGTTCGTGCACAACTGGCGCTGGGCAGGTGTGCCCTTCTACGTGCGTGCAGGCAAGCGGCTGGAGCAGAAGGCCTCCGAGATCGTCCTTCGCTTCAAGCTGCCGCCCCACCAGCCCTTCGAGCTCGACCAGCCGCTCAAGCCGGACAGGCTGGTGCTGCGGCTGGTGCCCAACGAGGGCATCAGCCTGCGCATCAACGCCAAGCACCCTGGCCTTGGGGACATCGAGATCGACCGCGTCAGCCTCGACTTCGCCTACCAGCGCTCCTACGACCAGCCCAACCCGGACGCCTACGAGCGGCTCATCCTCGACGTCATCGAGGGGGACGCCACCCTCTTCATGCGCGCCGATGAGGTGGAGGCCCAGTGGCGCGTCGTCGCGCCCATGCTGGAGGCCGCAGCCCAACGCGATCCTCTGCCCTACCCGGCCGGCAGCGGTGGCCCTGAGGCCGCCTTCGAGCTGCTCAACCGCGATGAGCGTCATTGGCACCGCCCCGGCGAGGATCCGGACGCGGTCGGTCGTCCGGACCGGGTCGGTCGTCCCGACCGGGTCGGTCGTTCCGACCGTGTCGGTCGTTCCGACCGGGCCAGCCGTGCCAAACGCCCTTGACGGTGTAAGTTCTGGCCATGGACCGCATCGACCTGCTCGGCGTGCCCATGGACCTCGGTGCAGGGCGCAGGGGCGTGGACATGGGCCCGTCGGCGCTGCGCTTGGCGCGACTGGGCGACACGCTGCTCGACCTGGGTCATGAGGTCGTCGATCACGGCAACCTCGATGTGCCTGTGGCTGAAGCGGTGGCTGACGAAGCGGCCAGCCGCGGACAGGGCGAGGCGCGTTTCCTCCCGGCCATCGCCCGCGTCTGCGCCGCCCTCGCCGACGAGATCGCATCGTGGCCGTCCGGCGGCCTGCCCTTGGTCCTGGGTGGCGATCACGCCATCTCCATGGGTTCACTGGCCGGCGTACGCCGCCGCGCTGCGGATGGCGCCAGGATCGGTGTGCTGTGGGTCGATGCCCATGCCGATCTCCACACGCCCGGCAGCAGCCCATCGGGCAACGTGCACGGCATGCCGCTGGCCCACCTGTTGGGCTACGGCGACCCAAGGCTGATCGAGGCGGCTGGCGGCGGTGGGATGGCCCTCGGCGACCTGGCCTACATCGGCCTTCGGTCGGTGGACCCGCCTGAACGGCAGTTCATCGTCGAGCAGGGCATCCACGCCTTCACCATGAGCGACATCGACCGCCGTGGCCTGGCCGCGGTGGCGGAAGCCGCCTTGACCGCCCTCGGTCCGGTGGACCAGTTGCATCTTTCCTTCGATGTCGATGTGCTCGACCCCGCCGTCGCGCCCGGTGTCGGCACGCCGGTGCCAGGCGGGCTGTCCTACCGTGAGGCGCACCTGCTCATGGAGATGCTCTCGGCCACCGGCAAGGTGGCTTCGGTGGACCTGGTGGAGATCAACCCCATCCTGGACGAACGGAACCGCAGCGCTGGCCTGGCCGTCGAGCTGGTCGCCAGCCTCTTCGGCAGGGCGATCCTCTAGCCAGGCGCCTCTGGGCGATCCCTCAGCCGGGCAGGGCTCGTCTGCGGTCGGACCAGGCGGCCACCAGCCGACCGAGGCGCGGCCAGGCATGCTCCATCGCCGCGTCACCCGCGGCGATGGCGGCCGCCGCCCTGTCGAAGCGCAGCCAATGGATGGGCGGCCGCGTCTGCACGTGCAGGCGTTCGTCCTCCACATCCGCCACCATCTCTTGGCGGAGGCTCCAGGCCTCCAAGGTCAGGGCGAGGGCGCGACCCAGCGTGGGCCAAGGCCCGACGGTCGCCGAAGCGGCCGGGCCACGAAGACGGTCCTGCAGCCAAAGGCCGACGCGGGAGCGGGCGGCGCGCCTGGCGACCCGCAGGGTGCGGGAATGGCTGACCTCGACGCCGGCGCCTACGCCGATCGCCAGATCGAGCTCGAAGCCGGCCAGGGTGGACAGCGGCACCGGGGCGCCGATGCCGCCGTCGATCAACCGCTTGCCCTCCCATGGCACCGGGGCGAAGAGACCGGGCAACGAGGCAGAGGCCCTCAAGGCCGTGGCCAGGGGTCCGCGGCGCAGCACCACCGGCTCGCCGCTGTCGACGTCGGTGGTCACCACGGCCAGCACCAGCGGCAGGTCCTCGATGCGCCGGTCGCCCACCAGGCCCTCGAAGTAGGCCTCCAGGCGCCGCCCGTCGAAGAGCGCACCGCGACGCAGGCCGTTGTCCACCACCTTGGGCAACACGTCACGTCGCCTGAGCCGCTCGGCCTCGGCCCGCAACTCGGCAGGGCTGCGGCCCATGGCGTACAGGGCGGCGATCACCGCACCGAAGGAGGTGCCGACCAGCACCTGGGGCGCCAGGTCGCGGCGCTCCAAGGCAGCCAGCACACCGATGTGGGCGTAGCCACGGGCACTGCCGCCGCCCAAGGCCACGCCTACACGGGGACGAACGGGTGGGTCGGAGGCGGGCGCGGAGGGTGAAACGAGGTCAGGCGAGCGGTCATCGAGCACGCGGCACCATACGCCAGCGCCGAGTGTGGCGGGTGGGCGCGAGATGAGACACGACCCCGTCGGGGGTGGCGTGCGATGCTCGGCAGGTGGACAGACGGCAGCTGGAGATCTTCGTCATCCATCACCGCACCCCAACGGTGCTGGCGGCCTGCCTCGAGTTGCTGGCCGAGCACGCGGCCGGGGTGCCTGTGACGGTGCTTGACACCGCGCTGGATCCCAGCCTGCCGCAGCAGTTGGAGTCCAGCCACCCACGGCTGTCATGGAAGGCCGTAGCCAACCACTCCTACGCCCACGCCGTGAACCTGGCCATGCGCTACGGGCGCACGCCCTGGCAGTTGGTCATGAACGCCGACGTCTACATCGGGCCACGCACCGTGGCCGATCTGTGGCTGCCCTTCGAGGACCCGGCCGTGGCCTTGGCCGGCCCCGTCAACCTCAGGCCGGACGGCCGACCACAGGACCTTGGTCTGCCATACCGAAGGCACCTCATGCGCCTTCGTTGGCGGGCAGCGCGGGCACCAGCCGATGGCGTCGCCCACCGGGCAGGCTGGGTGCCTGTGCCTTGGCTGGCCGCCAGCCTGCTCCTCGTGCGACGGGAGGCCGCGCTGCAGACTGGTGGCATGGACGGCAGCCTGCGCTTCTACAACGAGGACCTGGAGTGGGGTCTGCGGCTGCGGGCGGCAGGTTGGAAGAACGCGCTGGTGGCCACCGAGGTCACTCACCTCGGCGGAGTGGCCACCCCATCCGAGGGCAGGTTCCTCATCGAGGGCCTGCGTGGTGGCTACGTCCTGAGCCGCCGGCACCTCCTCAAGCCCCTGCGTCTGGCCCATCGCCTAGGCATCGCCGCCTATGCGGCGCTGGCCTCTTGGCTCGAGCGCGTCCCTGAGCGGCGCGCCACCTGGGCCGAGGTGGCGCGCCGCTTCCGATCGGGTGAACTGGACGAGAGCCCCTTCGGCCCCACCTTGGGGGAGGGCTGGGCCCCGCCTCGCCCCGATGGGCGGACGTCCTAGCCGGTCGCCGCGCTGGGCTGCCCGGAGGAGGCGCGATCGGCGGGCAGGCTGACGCCGAAGGCGTTGCCCTCCTCCCAGCGCCTGCCCCATGCGCTGCCGCCCCATGCCTCGGCGATGGAGCGCACGATCGACAGGCCGAGGCCGGTGCCTCGCGACGTGGCAGACACACCCCTCGCGTGCGGCAGGAACCAGCTCTCCATGGTCTCGGGGGGCACCGCGGCACCCTTGTCGAGCACCTCGAGCAGCCACCAGCCGAGACGGCCTGGCGCCGGCCGGGTGACGAGACGCAGCTCCGCCCCCCTCGGACCGTGCAAGGCGGCGTTCTCCATCAAGTTGAGCAGCACCTGCAACAGCTTGTCCGGGTCGGCCCAGGCCGTGGCCTCACCCACCTCGAGCGAGAGCCCGATGGCCCGCTCCTGCAGCGTGTCGGCCAATAGGCCCTCCACCTTGGCGGCCACCTCGGCAAGGACGACGCTGCGAGCCTTCGGCGGCGCCACATCCACGGTGAGATCGGCCAACAACCGCACCAGCCGTGCCGACTCGGCCTCTGCCCGGGCCAGCATGCGCTGCCGCTGCTCCTCCGGGAGGTCATAGCGCAGGGCCTCGAGGACGGAGCGGATGGTGGTCACAGGCGTGCGCAGCTCATGGGAGAGCACGGCGAGCAACTCCCGTGACTGGGCGGTCGCCTTCCTTGGCGCCGTGACGTCGCGCAGGAGCAGGCCGCCGTCGAATGGCACCACCTGGAGCTGACGGCCGCGGGTGAAGAGCTCGGTGGCCTGCTGCTCGGCCACCGCCTCCTCGATGCGGTGGTCACGCACGACGGTCATGAGCGGGGCACCGACGGCGCGTGCTGCCTCCACCTGCAGCATGGCGCAGGCCGCTCGGTTGATGGCCGTCACCTGGCCTTGGCGCAGCAGCAGCCAGCCTTCCTCCATGGCGTCGGCGCCGGGGAAAGGTTCGCCCACACCCGGGTCAGCGGGGAGCGTTGGCACCGGCCGGGTCACCTCAGCCTTCGACCAGCCGGTAGCCGCGGCCCCGCACCGTCTCGATGCGCTCGGCGCCGAGGCGGGCGCGCAACTGTGCGACATGCTGGTCCACCGTGCGCTCGGTGCCTACGAAGTCCTCGCCCCACACCCGGTCGAGCAGCTCGTTGCGGCCGAACACCCGGCCAGGGTGCCGCGCCAGGAAGAGGACCAGCTCGAACTCGCGCCGGGTCAGATCCACTTCCTGGCCGTCCACACTGACCCTGGCCGTGTCCGGGTCCACCGTGAGGCCACCGACCACGAAGCGGTCCTGCGGCCGCACCCGCCTGAGCAGTGCCCGCACCCTGGCCACCAGCTCGGCAGCCCCGAAGGGCTTGACCAGGTAGTCGTCGGCGCCGGCCTCGAGGCCTTCGACCCTGTCCGCCTCGGCGGCGCGGGCGGTGAGCATGAGCACAGGCAGGCCACCCCAGCGGCTGGCGCGCAGCCGGCGCAGGAAGGCGATGCCTGAGAGGTCGGGCAGCATCCAGTCGAGCACCATCATGTCGGCTCCGGAGAGCTGCTCCCAGGCCGCCACGGCGTCCGCGGCCTCGAGCACCTCCAACCCGGCGCGATCAAGGTGGAAGGCCAGCATCTCGCGGACGTGGGGCTCGTCCTCGACGACCAGCACCCGTGCTTTAGCCATGGGGGTGAGACCTCGGGACCGGCACGGTTCCATGGTAGCGATGCGCATGTCATGGGCGCGTCATGCCTCCGCCACCATCCTACGGCCCATGACCGGCCCATGACCTGGTGGGGCCAAGATCGCTGCATGGTACATAACGGCATGAACGTGCTGCAGCAGGACCTTCAGGAGGTCGGCAACACCGTCGTGCGGATGCTGAGCATGGTGCGCGAGGGTGTGCAGTTGGCCAAACGTGCCCTCGTCGACGCCGACCTCGCCGCCGCCGAACGCTGCATCGAGGGTGACCGCGAGATCGACCGACTGCAGCGTGAGTTGGAGAGCCGCTGCCTTACCGTCATCGCCCGCCGCCAGCCGGCGGCAGCCGACCTGCGCTTCCTTGGCGCGGTGGTGCAGGCGCTGGCCGACGTGGAACGGGCGGGCGACTACGCCGCCCACGTGGCGCGGGCGGCCAGCGAGCTGGCGGCCAGCCCACCGCTGAAGAAGTACCTCGACATGGCTCGCATCCTCGACGTGCTCGACGAGATGCTGGAGGTGACCATGCGGGCGCTGGCCGAGGCCGACGCCGATGCAGCGCGCCAGGCCATCGCCATGGACGAGGAGATCGACCAGCTCTACGAGCAGATCCAGCGCGAGCTGCTGACCTACATGATGGCCGACCCCAAGACCATCAACGTGGCCAGCCGTCTGCTCTCGGTGGCGCGCTACCTCGAGCGCTGCGGCGACCACCTCGAGAACGTCAACGAGCACATCATCTTCTGGCTCACCGGCCAGAGGATCTGAGGTCCGGCTCCGCCAGGACGTCCATCCTGCCTGCCCCTTGGTAGGCTGCCGGCGATGATCGAGTTGCCCACCGCGCCGCCGGTGCAGCCGCAGGCAGGCCTGCGGCCGGTACCATCGCCGCGCGGACCTGACCTGATCTCCATGCTCGGCCTGCGGCGCATGCTGCGCTGGCGTTACGCCCGCCTGCTGTTCCAGCTGCCCCTCGCCCTGTTGGCGCTGCTGGTGCTGATCGACGGCTTCGGCGGCGTGCAGCTGGCCCCCCGCAACCTGGCCACCACCACCGTGTGGCTGCACTACCGCGGCTTGGTGGTCATCGCCCTGCTGATGGTGGGCAACCTGTTCTGCAGCGCCTGCCCGCTCATGCTCACCCGAGGGCCGGCGCGGCTGCTCAAGCGGCTGCTGCCGTCCGAGATGCGTTGGCCTACCGCCCTGCGCTCCAAGGCACTGGTCATCGCTCTGCTGCTTGCCTTCTTCCTCGCCTACGAGATCTTCGACCTGTGGGCCAGCCCTTTCCTCACCGCCTGGCTGGTGGTGGGCTACTTCATGGCCGCGCTGGTGGTGGACGTCTTCTTCCCCGCCGGCACCTTCTGCCGCTACCTCTGCCCCCTCGGCAACTTCAACTTCACGCTGGCCACAGCCTCCCCCACCCAGATCAGCACCGTCGACCCCAGCGTCTGCCAGAGCTGCGAGCACAAGCCCTGCCTGCACGGCCGCATCAGCGACGTGGCGTTGGCCGCCCCGCGCTACCACGACGCGGCCGGCCAGCTGCTCGGCGCGGTGGACGGGCCACGGCGCGCGGCCTTCATCCCGCTCGAGGAGATCGTCCATCCCAACGGGCCGGGGCGGTACCCTGGATGCGAGACGGGCCTCTTCGTCCCCACCATGACCTCGAACA
>CAYXJZ010000072.1:0-18175 GCA_964465355.1 uncultured bacterium
GGCAACAAGGTCATGTTCGGCCAGAACCTCACCCACGAGGGAAGAGGCTGGCTGAACGTCGGCGACGTGGTCGAGGTGCTGGAAGTCGCGCAGCCGTTGGCTTGAGGGGGGCGCCTCATCGGAGCCGTTGCGCCAGCTCTAGGCCCGATGAGGCGCCCCCCTCAAGCCACCCACCCCGTCACTCCTTGCATCGACCGCCCCCACCTACGATGATGGTAATGATTGGCGCCGCCCAAGCACGCAGCGCCTAGGAGGCCGCATGACCATCGTCAGCACCCCGCTCACCTACCTGAACAAGGCCATGTCGTCCCTGCGCGACCTCGGCTTGGTACCCGAGAACCCAGGAAGCCAGGAGGCGCCCATCGTCGCCCTGCTGCAGCAGATCAGCGACCTGGACGAGGACCGCGTGGTGGCCATCACCCGCACCCTGTCGCAGGCCTCGCTGTTCAACGACGTGGTGCGTCAGCAGGTGGCCGCCATGGACATCGGCCAGCGCTACGAAGAGATCACCAACGCCTTCAACAGCATCCGCGACGACGCCAAGATGATGGTCGACCAGGTGGAGGACGGCAAGATCACCACCTTCGAGCGGCTGCAGAACATCTGGATGAAAGCCACGCGCGGCGACA
Source organism: uncultured bacterium (assembly GCA_964465355.1). GTDB lineage: Bacteria > Deinococcota > Deinococci > Deinococcales > Trueperaceae > JAABTL01. The sequence goes on from CAYXJZ010000072.1 coordinate 630, forward strand.
TCGCCAGCCGCTTCGACCGCATCAAGAAGACCTACCTCGACGTCACCGCCGCCACGCAGGACCAGATCAGGCGCGAGCACCTCATCCTCGAGGCCTACCAGGACTTCCGCGGCGCCCTCAAGCAGTCCGAGGTGCTGGCGCTGGAGGTGCTGAAGAAGGCCGAGGGCAGCCTGGCGGCTGCCAAGGCCGAGGTGGAGGCCGCCATGGCCGAGGTCACCGCTTACGAGGGCGAGGACCCTGCCCCCCGCGCCAGCCTTGAGTTGGCCCGCGACGAGAAGGTGCGCGCACTGCAACGCGAGGACAAGCGTTACCAGATCGCCAAGGACCTGGCCGACAACCTGACCATCTCCTACAACACCTCGGAAGTGGTCATGGCGCGGCTGATGCAGTCGAACAACGCCAAGGAGCGCGTCAACCAGCAGGCCATCAGCTTCTTCGGCACCAACGAGACGGTGCTCACCGCCCTCACCGCCTCCTTCACCGGCCTCTCGGGCCTGCACGAGGCCACCAAGACGGTGGAGGCCATGAAGGAAGGCGTCAGCCAGTCGCTGGAGACGCTGGCCGAGATCGGCGGCCAGGTGCAGGAGGCCGCCGTGCGCGCCGGCTACGGTCCCACCGTGCGGGCCGACTCGGTGAAGATGCTGGTGGACTCGGTGGTGAACTTCCAAGCGAAGTCGCGCGAGATCATCGCCGAGATGCGCAAGCAGAGCACCGACAACGCCAACGAGATCCGCGACGCGGTCGAGGATGGCAAGCGGCGCCTGGCCAAGTTGGCCCAGGAAGGCCTGGCCTGAACCCCGAGGCGGCTGAGCGGCCATGAGCGACGCTTCTGCCACCGGCACCCCGGCCGTGCCCGTGCCACCGCAGCAGCCAGTGGCGGTGGCCTTGGACGAGGTCATGCTGGCCATGGACGTGGTCGACACCTTGCGTCACCAGCAGGAGCTGGTGGTGCAGGAGCTCAGTGCCGCCGACCGCGACAAGTACATGCTGGAGCGCTTGCGGCAGATCTACAGTGCCCAGGGCATCGAGGTGCCCGAGCGCATCCTGCGCGAGGGCGTGGTGGCCCTGCGCGAGGACCGCTTCACTTACAAGCCACCGGAGCGAAGCCTGGCCGTGCGGCTGGCTCATGTCTACGTGCGCCGCCGTGCCTGGACCTTGGGCCTGTTGGCCGTCCTGGCCGTGGCCGCCATCGGCGTGGCCATGTACCGCGACACGGTGGTGCGCCCGCAGCAGGAACTGGTCAGGGGCATCGAGACCAGTTATGCCCAGGTCTTGGCCTTGGCCGAGGTCCCCGAAGCGAGGAGCCAGGCCCAGCTGCTCTACGCCAGCGCCCAGGACGCCCTGCGCGCCTCCGACCGTGGCGCAGCCCGCGAGGCGCAGACGGCCCTGGCGGCGTTGCAGGCCACCCTGGCCAGCAGCTACACCTTGAACATCGTCTCAGGCGCCAACGAGACCACCGGCGTGTGGCGCATCCCCGACGTGAACCTGGGTGCCCGCAACTACTACCTGATCGTGGAGGCCACGGGTCCGAACGGCAGGCCACTGGCCGTGCCGGTCAGGAGCGAGGAGACCGGCCAGTGGGCCACCGTCTCGCGCTGGGGGCTGCGGGTCGATCAGGCCACCTTCGAGCGGGTGGCCGCCGACAAGCAGGACGACGGCATCATCCAGGACCGACTCTTCGGCGAGAAGCAGCGCGGGCGACTGGAACCGGACTACCGGTTCCCCACCACCGGGGCGGCGATCACGTCGTGGTGAGCTGCTCCTTGACGAAGCCCGCGCAGGCCGGGCGCCACGCAGATGGAAGGACGGCGACCACGTGATCAGTGGACGGGAGACCCTCGGCTCCATCCAGAGCGCGGTGAAGGCCGAGCAGGAGCGCGTGCGCCAGTTGGAGCTGCGCATGGCCGAGAGCAGCGAGCGCCTGCTGCAGATCGATGTGGCCAGAGGCAAGGAGCTGCAGGCCTTGGCCGGCACCCGTGTCAGGGAGTTGGCCGCTGGCCGGCTGGCCGAACGCGTGGCCGGTGCCGACCGACAGGTGCTCAGTCTGTTGGAGCGCCGTCGTCGTCAGCACGGTGAGTTGGAAGGCCAGCTGGCCGCCGCGGCGCAGGGCCGCGAGGACCTGGTGGCGGAGCGTGAGCGCTGGTCCGACACGTTGGAAGCCGCTGTAGCGGCCATCGACGAGGCCGAGGCGGCCACGCAGGCGCGCTTGGCCACCGACGACGCCTACCTGGCCCGGCAGCAGAGCGCCAAGGAGGCAGAGCGGGTGGCCGTGCATGCTGACGAGAAGGCCACCCTCAGCGAGGAGGAGAAGGAGCAGAAGGGCGTGTCCTACAGCAAGGACCCGCTGTTCAGCTACCTGTGGAGGCGTGGCTACGGCACCACCGCCTACCGCGCATGGGGCATCACCAAGGCGCTGGATGCCTGGGTGGCACGGTTGATCGGCTACGCCGACGCCCGCCCCAACTTCGTGCGGCTGCAGGAACTGCCCCTGCGCCTGCGTGAGCATGCCGAGGAGAGCGGCCGGGCGGCGGACGCCGAGTTCGAGGCGCTCAAGGCCATGGACCAGGCTGCCAGGGTGGCCGACGGCATCCCCGCGCTGGAGACCAAGCTGGAAGAGGTGCAGGCGAAGCTGGCCGATACCGATGCCCGCATTGCTGCCGCGGCCGCCGAGCACGACGCGCTGCTGGCACGGCTGGAGACCTGGGCGGCTGGGGGAGACGAGGACTACCAGCGTGCGGTGACCTTCCTCAGCTCCGAGTTCGGACGGGAGGACCTTCAGGCGCTGCGCCGGGAGGCCCTCGCCACCCCCTTTCCCGAGGACGACCTCATCGTGGCCAGGCTGCTCGACCTGGAGCGCGACCGCGAGCAGATCGCCAGCACCCTGGAGGAACTCAAACGCGCGGGCCAACAGAACCAGACGAGGCTGCGCGAGCTGGAGAAACTGCGCCAGGACTACACCAGGCAGGGCTTCGATCAGCCTGGCCAGGGCTTCACCGACGGCGCGCTGGTCGGCGCCCTGCTCAGCCAGGTCGTCGGCGGCCTGCTCGACGCCACCGGCATGATGCGGGTGCTGGGCAACCAGCGGGTCTACACCCCACAGAAAGCCAACGTCGACTTCGGCTCCGGCGGCTTCGGCAAAGGCAGCCCTTGGGGCAAGGTGCTCGGCGACGTGGCCAAGGAGGGCCTTGGTGACCTCCTCGGCGACCTCCTCAGCGGCGCCGGCCAGCAAGGCCGGCGCAGCAGCAGCTCCGGCAGCTCCGGCGGCTGGTCCAACTCCAGCCGCAGCACCGGCCGCGGCAACTTCGGCGGCACCAGCCGCGCACGTTCCTCAGGTTCGTCCGGCGGCGGGAAGCGCTCATCTGGCGGCTCGAAGGGCGGCAGCTCCCGCGGCGGCGGCTTCAAGACCGGCGGCAAGTTCTAACCCACGGCTGAGAAGCCTGGAACCCGAGACGAGGGGGTTGGGGCACCCGCGCAGGGACGTTCAGACGTAGTCCAGTCGTCACGTCCCGGAGCGGGTGCCCCAACCCCTTAGCGCACGAGGTCAGAGGTTCTTGCGTCTTGGGTCGAGCGCGTCACGCAACCCGTCGCCGACGACGTTCAATGCCAACACCGTCGCCATGATGGCAAGGCCGGGGTAAGTGACCGTCCAGTGGGCATCACGGATGTAAGGCCGGGCGGCGTTGAGCATGCTGCCCCACTCGGCCGTGGGGGGTTGCGCGCCAAGGCCAAGGAAGCTGAGGCCCGCGGCGGCCAGGATGGCGCCCGCCAGAGCGAGGGTGACCTGGACGATGACCGGACCGAGGGCGTTGGGCAGGACGTGGAGGAACATGACCCGGACCTGGCCGGAGCCAAGGGCCTCGGCGGCGGTGACGAAGTCCTGCTCGCGGATGGAGAGCACGGCGCTGCGGGTGATGCGGGCGAAGTTGGGCACGTTGGCCACCCCCACCGCGATCATCACGTTCATCAGACTCGGGCCCAGCGCCGCCACGATGGCCAGCGCCAACAGGAAGGCGGGCAAGGCCAGCAGCACGTCGACGATGGCCGAGAAGACGCTGTCGATGCGGCCTCCGAAGAAGCCGCCGATCAGGCCCATCAGGCCGCCGATCACCAGGGCGATGGCCACCGAGACGAAGCCCACCTGCAGCGAGACGCGGCCGCCGTGCATCATGCGGCTCATGAGGTCGCGGCCGAAGTGGTCGGTGCCAAGCCAGTGCTCGGCGCTGGAAGGCTGAAGGCGGTTGCGCAGGTTCTGCTGATTGGGTGGGTAGGGGCTGAGCTGGTTGGCGAACACCGCGCAGACGAGGATGACGGCAAGGAAGCCGCCACCGATGTACATGCGTGCGTAGCGGCGCCAGTGGCGCCAGCCACGCGAGGCCCTGCTGACGGACTCGATGGTGGTCTCGGGCACCATCAGCTGTACCTCGTCTTGAGTCTTGGGTCGAGGTAGGCGTAGAGCAGGTCCACCGCGAGGTTGACCAAGGCGTAGATGAGGGCGAAGACCATGACCACCCCCTGCACCACGGGGAAGTCCTTGGCGCGGATGGCGTCCACCGCCAGCCGGCCGATGCCGGGCCACGAGAAGATGGTCTCGGTGATGACGGCGCCGGAGAGCAGGCCGCCGAACTGCAGGCCGATGACGGTGGCCACCGGGATCATGGCGTTGCGCAGGGCGTGGAAGTAGATCACCCTGCGGTCCTCGACACCCTTGGACCTGGCGGTGCGCACGTAGTCCTGCCCCAGTACCTCGAGCATGGTGGCGCGCGTCATGCGGGTGATGGCCGCCACCGCGCTGGTGCCGAGGGTGATGACGGGCAGGACGTAGTAGTGCCAGTCGGCCTGCCGACCCGAGGCGGGCAGCCAACCGAGCAGCACTGAGAAGAGCAGCATGAGCATCAGTGCCTGCCAGAACACTGGCATGGCCAGGCCAGCGAAGGCCACGAAGGAGACGGAGTGGTCGAGCAGGCTGTTGGGCCGTGTCGCAGAGAGCACGCCTAGGGGCAGTCCTATGACGATGGACAGCATGGTGGCGAGCAGCGCCAGCTCGATGGTGGCAGGCAGCCGGTCGAGGATCTCTGAGGCCACAGGACGGTTGGAACGGATGGAGCGGCCGAAGTCGCCGCGCAGGATGTTGCCCATCCAGATGCCGTACTGAACGTAGATGGGTTCGTTGAGCCCCAGCGTCTCGCGCAGGGCGGCGAGACTCTCCTCTGGGGCGTTCTCGCCCAGGATCAGCAGGGCCGGGTCGCCGGGCGTGAGGTGCATGATCCCGAAGACGATCACGCTGACGCCCAGGAGGACGGGGATGACCAGCAGGATGCGCCGGACGAGATAACCGCTCATGCGGAGCCCTGGGGAAGAGGTGGTGGGTTCATGGTGGGACGGTCTCCTGGTCCAAGGAACGGATGCGATGGCCTCGGCGTGTGCCGTTGCCTCTGCCTAGACAGAGGGCGGGGTCGTTGGCGACCCCGCCCTCGGAGCGGTCCTTCGGCTAGTGCCGAAGCAGAGCTAAGGCGCGCTCAGTTCTTGGCGACGTGGAAGAGCCGGTGGTGGCCGGCGGGGTGCGGCACGAAGCCCGAGACGTTAGAGCGTACGCCGTTGTCTTCCTCGGCGATGGACAGGAAGATCCAGGGCGCCTCGCTGGCGATGATCTCCTGCACCTCGTGGTAGATCGCGATGCGGGCATCGGGATCGAGGGTGATGCGGCCCAGGTCGAGCAGCTCGTCGACGCGGGGGTGGCTCCAGAAGGAGCGGTTGCCGGGGTTGCCGAACTGGCTGCTGTGGAACAGCGCGTAGAGGCCGTAGTCGGCGTCGGCGGTGACGGTCACCCAGCCGAGGATGAACATGTCGTGCAGGCCGGCCGCGGTGTCGGCCAGGTAGGTGCCCCACTCGACCACTTGCACGTCGACGGTGATGCCGATGTCAGCCAACTGGGCCTGGGCGATCTCGGCGATCTGGATGCGGGTGGGGTTGTCGTTGGTCCAGAGGCTGGTGCTGAAGCCGTTGGGGAAGCCGGCCTCGGCCAGGAGCTGACGGGCGAGCTCGGGGTCGTAGGCGTAGGGCTCCAGGTCCTGGTTGGAACCGAAGACCAGCTCCGAGATGGGGCTGCGGGCGGGCACGCCGGCGCCGAACTGGGTCACTTCGACGATGGTGTCGATGTCCAGCGCGTGGTTGATGGCGCGGCGGACCAGCACGTTGTCGAAGGGGGCCTTCTGGGCGTTGAAGCCCACGTAGGCGGTGGAGAGGGTCTGCACCGAGACGATGTCGACGTTGGGGTTGCTGCGCAGGCGGTCGGCGTCATTGCGGACGATGCCGTAGGCGATGTCGACGCCGCCGGTCTCGACCTCGATGGCGCGCACGCTGTTGTCGGTCACGTTGCGGAAGATCACTTCGGCCGGCAGCACTTCGCCGCCCCAGTAGTTGGGGTTGCGGGCAAGGCGGATGCTGTCACCGGCGGTCCATGACACGAAGGAGAAGGGCCCGGTGCCCACCACGACGCTGGTGCCGTAGTCGGCTCCGGCTTCCTGGGCGGCGCGGGCGTTCACGATCGAGGTGGCGGTGTGGGCCAGGTGCGCGAGGGCAGGCGCGAAGGGATCGTTGAAGTGGAGCATGATGGTGTGGTCGTCGACGACGTCCACTTCCTTGATGAAGCCCACCAGGAAGGCGGCCGGCGCTGCGGTGGCCGGGTCGCGCAAGGTGTCCAGCGAGTACTTCACGTCGTGCGCGGTGAAGGGATCGCCGTTGTGGAAGACGACGCCCTCGCGCAGGTTGAAGATCCAGGTGACGTCGTCGACCTGCTCCCAGCTCACGGCCAGGCCGGGTTCCAGCTGGGTCTCTTCGTTCTGGATGACCAAGGTGTCGTAGATCTGCCGCATGACGCGGGCCGACGGCTGGTCGTTGGTGCGGAAGGGGCTCAGGATGACGGCGTCGGAGCCTTGGGCCACGACCAGCGTCTGGGCTTGGGTGCCACCGAAGACGAAGGCGGCAGCGATGACCAACAACAGGATCTTCTTCATGTTCCTCCTCATGACGATCGAACGATCTGGGTCTCTACGGACCCTTGGCGGACGTGAAACATCATACACAGTAGGTTCACTCAGAACCAACGGGGAATCTGAGTCTGCGCCCATCTGGTCTTCATGTTCTTCATCTTCGGGCGGTGGACTCAGTCATCGGCGATGACCATGGCTGCACCGGCCGGTAGCGCAATACGGAGGCGCCTGCCCTGTTCGACCTCATGCTTGGAGCGCACTGCGATGTCGACCAGGACGGTGTCGTCCAGGCCGTCGACCCTCACCCACAGGCGAGCGTACGCGCCAAGGAAGGTGCCGGTCTGCACCGATCCGTCGAAGAGCCCGGCGCCTGCTGCCCTACTGTCCCCTTCGGCCCCATCGCCAGCACCTTCGTCGCTCAAGGTTGCCGACGTCCACCATTCCGGTCTCACCAGCACCGACACCGCTTGGCCTGGTTGCCCGAGGCTGAAGGGGTCGCGGCACAGCAGCCTTTGTCCACCAAGCTCCACCTCGCAACGCAGCCCATCGGAGGCAAGACAGCGCCCGCGCAGCACGTTGGCCTGCCCGACGAAGTCGGCTACGAAGCGGTTGGCGGGCTCGTGGTACAGGGTCCACGGATCGCTGAACTGCTGCAGGCGGCCGTCCGACATGACCGCCACATGGTCGGAGAGCCCCAAGGCTTCATCCTGGTCGTGGGTGACGTAGATGGTGGTGATGCCGAGAGCGCGCTGGATCTCCTTGAGCTCGGCCCGCACCCGCACCCGCAGCTTGGCGTCGAGGTTGGAGAGCGGCTCGTCCATCAGCAGCACCTCTGGCTCCATGGCGATGGAGCGCCCAAGCGCCACCCGCTGCTGCTGGCCGCCGCTGAGCTCGTGCGGGTGCCGTTCGGCCAGCGCCGCCAGGCCGAGGAAGTCGAGCACCCGGTCCACCCGCTTGCGCCGCTCGACCGTCGGCAGCCGCCGCAGCTTGAGGCCGTAGCTCACGTTCTGCAGCACCGTCATGTGGGGGAAGAGGGCGTAGTCCTGGAAAACAATGGACACGTTCCTGCGGTGCGGCGGCACGCCCCTCTGGCTGCGCCCGCCGATGCGGATGTCGCCTGCGTCGGGATCGAAGAAGCCGGCCAGCATGCGCAGGGTGGTGGTCTTGCCGCAGCCGCTCGGGCCGAGCAGGGTGGTGAAGCTGCCCTTGGCGATGTCGAGGCTGAGGCTGTCGACGGCCTTGGTGGCCCCGAACTGCTTGTCCACCTGCTGGATCTGCACGTGTGCGTCGCCGCTCATGCCGGTCCTTTCATGTCAAGCATCGAAGATCCTGAAGCGGCGACCGAGCACCAGCCTGGCCAGGCCGAGGGCGACGAGGGCGATGGCGATGAGGGCGGATGACAGCGCAGCCGCCCAGCCCCAGTAGCCCTGCTCGGCCAGGTTGAGGATGGAGGCAGAGGCCACCACGGTGCCGTGGGAGATGAGGAAGACCACCGCGCTCAGGGTGCCGATGGCCTTGACGAAGGTGTAGACCAGCGCCGCCGAGAAGGAGCTGCCGATCAGCGGCAGCACGACGTCGAAGAAGGTGCGCATGCCAGACGCGCCGAGGTCGTTGGCGCTCTCCTCGATCGACGGCGCGAGCTGCTGCAGGGTGGCGCTGCTGATGCGGTAGCCCACCGGCAGGTAGGAGAAGACCATGCTGATGACGATGATGGTGGCCGTGCCGGTGATCTGCAGCGGCGGGGTGTTGAAGGCAAGGATGTAGGAGATGCCGAGCAGCGTGCCGGGGATGGCGCCTGGCAGCAGGGCCACCAGGTCGAGCGTGCGGCCGAAGGGCACCCGCATGCGGTGCACCAGGTAGGCGGTGATGGTGGCGAGGAAGGCGCAGGCCAGGGCGGCCGAGCCGGCGAAGCGCAGGCTGTTCCACAGCTCGCCGGAGCGCCGGAAGACGTTGTCGAAGTTGCGCAGGGTGAAGCTGTAGTCCACGCCCCAGGTGGGGGTGAAGGCGCCGAGCAGGATGACCGCGTACTGCGCAAGGATGAACAGGGCGATCAGCAGGCAGAAGGCGAACAGGCCCCAGCGCAGCAGCGGATGCACCGGCGCAGCCTCCATACGCGAGCCCCGCCCACCCACGGTGACGTAACGCGCTGCGCTGCGGCCCTGCAGCCTGAGCTGCAACCAGAAGAAGGCGACGGCCGGTAGCAGCAGCGCAAGGCTGAGCACCGAGCCCATGCGCAGGTCGGCCCAGCCGGAGATCTGCTGGTAGGCCTCGGTGGCCAGCACCCGGTAGCGGCCGGCGATGAGCATGGGGTTGCCGAAGTCGCCAAGCACCGCGATGGCCACCAGCAGAGCGGCTGCCGCCACGCCAGGCGTGGCAAGGGGCAGGACCACAGAGCGGAAGGTCTTCCAGCCGCTGGCGCCGAGGCTCTGCGACGCCCGCTCCAGGTTGGGGTTGATCGAGGCAAGTACCCCGCTGATGGCCAGGAAGGCGATGGGGAAGAAGGAGTTGGTCTGCGCCAACCACAGGCCGTGCCAACCGTAGATGTCGGTGCGCAGGCCGAGCAGCTCGTAGGTGACGATGCCCCTGCGGCCGAAGAGGAAGATGAAGGCGAGGCCGCTGACGAAGGGCGGCGTGATCAGCGACAGCATCGGCATCAGGCGGAAGAAGCCCGCCCACGGCACCTTGGCCTTGGTGATGGCGTAGGCGTAGACGAAGCCGAGCAGCACGGATGACACGGTGGCGAGGGCCGCCATCTGCAGGGTGTTGAGCATGGTGGTGCGCCAGCGCGGGGTGGTGGCCGCGCGCACCCAGTCCTCCCACCTTGGCGCTAGGCCCGCCATCAGCAGGGGATAGACCACGAACAGCCCAAGCAGCGCCGCCACCAAGGTGAGCATCAAGGCCACGCCAGGGTCGCGGCGCCACAGGGTCAGCAGCCGCCACAGACCATGCGCCGGAGACCCGATGGCGGGTCTCCGGCGGCTGCTGGGCGATGGATGGGTGCCAGGCCCTTGGGTCGCTGGCCCCGGCTGGATCAATCGACGATCGATTCCCAGCGGCGCAGGGTCTCTTCGCGCTGCGCCCCGGCCAGCTCGGCGTCGTAGTCGATCATGTCGATGGCGTCACGGGCGATGGCTGCCTCAGGCAGCAGCACGTCCGGGTGCAGCGGGGTGGTCAGCGAGAGGTCCGTGTAGGCCTGCTGCGCCTGCACGCCGAGGATGAAGTCGACGAAGCGACGGGCGTTCTCGGGGTTGGGGCCGCCCTCGATGATGGACACGGCGCCCACCTCACCCCCGGTGCCTGGCGGCACCACCAGCGTGACGGGGAAGCCCTGCTCGATGTTGCGACTCAGGGAGTGGACGAAGGCCACGCCGATGATGTACTCGCCGGTGCCCACCATGCGCGGCGGGGCGGCACCGCTGGAGGGGAACTGGCCCACCAGCGGGGTGAGCTGCTCCAGGTAGGCCCAGCCGGCGTCCCAGCCCAGCCGCTGGAGTTGGGTCTGCAGGAAGAGGTAGGAGGTGGAGGAGGCCACCGGGTCGGTGAGCACGATCTCGCCGGCGAAGTCGGCGTCGATCAGGTCCTCCCATGTGCTGGGCAGTGGCTTGTCGCCGTATTCCTGCTGGTAGCGCTCCTGGTGGATGCCGAGGCCGAGGGCGGTGAGGTAGAAGCCCGACCACAGGCCTTCGGCGTCCTGGGCGTTGGCTGGCAGGTAGTCGCCCACCGGCGAGAGGTAGGGGGCCAGCACGCCTTCGAGCCCCATGGAGATGTGCAGGTTGCTCGCGCCGCCAAGCACCACGTCGGCCTGCGGTGCGCGCGCCTCGGCGATCACGCGGGTGACGATCTCGCCGCCTGCGCCGCGGATGAACTGCACGTCGATGCCCGTCTCCTCGCGGAAGAGGCGGGTGAGCAGCTCGGCGTCCTGGTCCTGGACGATGGCGTAGACCAGCAGTTGGCCTTGGGCGGCGGCCGAGCCCAGCCAGGCGGTGGCGGCCAGGAGCAGGGCGGTGGCCAGGCGCAGCGCTAAGCGGCCGGCGCGTGGGGCGGGAGCGGGATCCGTCTTATCAAATCGCATGAACGTACCTCCGGTGCTTGGCCTCGGTCGGCAGGCGACCTCGTCGGCTCGGGCCATGACAGTTCCTTGACGAATCAGGTTACGCCTTCGCCCAGCCGCAGGGCGGTGGTGGGGGAGGTTGGGGGATACAGCCACCGGTGCACGGCCTTGCTGCAAGCCGCCTCAGGTCCCCAAGGCCTCGAGCAGTTCGAGGTAGCCGGGCCCGGGCAGGGGGTAGGGCCCCGCGTCGGCCGCCAGCTCGCGCACCCGCGCACCCACGGTCGTGGGTCGTTCATAGGCCTGCGCCTGCGTCAGCAGAAGGAAGGCGGTGCCGGCTGAGCCAAGCGCCAGTTCCGCGTCCTTCAGCTCGGCGCTGCGACCGGCCTGCAGCTCGCGCCAGCTCTGGTCCTGGTCGTAGCTCTGGCCACTGGCATCGGCCTCCATCTCGGCCAAGCGGTGGCGGGTGAACCACATCGAGCGCTGCAGCAGCCCGTCCAGCGCCTCCTCGCCTAGTCGCTCGAAACGCAGGCTCAGGCCGAGCGGGTCGGACTCGGCCGGCGCCTCACGCAGTGCCTGCCGCAGGCAGCGGGCGTGGATCAGGCCCATGGTGGTGCCGCGCCCGAGGGAGGGATCGGTGCAGGCCCAGGCGTCGCCGAGCAGCAGCAGGCCGCTGATGGGCGGCTGCGCCCTGGCCGCCGAGCCGTGCCGGCTGCCCGGCAGCCGGCGGACACGGTCGTGCAGGGCGGACGTCACGCCCACGTCCTCGCCAAGCGCCTCGCCTTCCGCCCAATGGGCGGCCATGGGGTAGAGGGAGATGGCCCTTCGCCAGACGGCGGGATCGCGCAGCCGCCGCAGCCGCCGGTCGGCGGCGTTGGCCACGAAGGCCACCGAGTGGTGGCCCCCGTCGGCGGGCAGGGTGATGATCGACAGGCTCTGGTAGGGCTGGAGGATGCTCGCCCGCAGCTCGGGCGGACGACCGTCTACGCTGCGGAAGTGGCGGCTGTAGTACACCGAGCTGCCCTCGGCTCGCTGTTCCTCCAAGCCCGGCAACCCAGCGGCCGCCAGCCAGACGGGCAGGGGAGAGCGCCTGCCCAGTGCGTCCACGACCACGTCCGCTGTCCAGGTGCGACCCGATGCACCGGCCGCGCCGCGCACCCTTGGCGGGGCGGAACCGTCGCCCCCATCGACCAGCAGGCCGCGCAGCCGTTCGCCGCGCTGCACCGTGATGCCGGGTGTGGCGGCTGCCAGGCGGGCCAAGGCGGCCTCCAGCACAGGCCGGCGCGCGGTGACCGTCTCGAAACGCGGATCGAGGCCATGCTCCCCGTTCGCCGCCAGGATCGCTGGGTAGGCCTGCAGCATGTTGATCCTGAGGCCACCCGCCGCTTCCAGCAGAGGGATCAGCTCCGGCAGCTCCTCTTCGGCCAGTTGGCGCCACAGCGGCAGGTTGAGGTGGATCTGGCGGAACTGGTGGACGCCTGGCCGCGGCCAGGCGCCCCATGCCGCCGCCGGGTCGTCGGGCGGATGCGCAGGATCGCGCTCCAGGACGGTGACGCGGTGCCCGTCGCGGGCCAGCAGCATGGCGCAGCTCAGGCCCGTCAGGCCGGCGCCGAGGATGAGGACGTGGCTCACTGGCAGAGCCTATCCGCTGCTGCCGGGCAGCTTCGGTCGCGCAAGGACGAGCGTTGGTATCCTATGCGTCGGCCTGTCGTGGACCGGGGGACCGCGGCGCCACATCCCCGTTGTTCGTGGAGGTCCAGCGCGTGGCAGGTCTCAGGTCATTGGTGCGGCGGCAGCCGGTGCTGCTCGGTTTCGTCCTCATGTTCCTCTTCACCTGGCCGGTCGAGCTGTGGCGGGCTGCCGCCTCGCGCGGCTGGGTGACGGTCTGGCCACCCGAGCCGTTGGCCATCTTCGTGGGCTGGGGCTTCGTCTTCGCCGCCCTCATCCTGACAGCCATGGTCGACGGTCGCAGCGGCCTGCGCGAGCTGGGCCGCCGTCTGCTGCTCTGGCGGGTGGGCCTGCGCTGGTACCTGGTCGCGCTGTTCGCCTTCGTCGTGGTCGACCTGTTGGCGCTCGGCCTTGCCTCCTGGCTGGGCGGTACGCCGCTTGACTTCTCCGGGGTCTACGCCCACGGCCTCTTCGGGCCCACCGAGGCGCTGTGGGTCTTCGTCCTGCCCTTCTTCATCTTCGATGCGGTGGCCAACGGCGAGGAACTGGGCTGGCGCGGCTACGCCCTGCCAAGGCTGCTGCGGCAACACAGTGCGCTGCTGGCCAGCCTCATCCTCGGCCTCGTATGGGCGGTGTGGCACCTGCCCAAGTTCCTGGTGGTGGGCGGCACCCACGAGGGCTTCCTCTGGTTCCTGCTCGACGTGCTGGCCAAGGCCGTGCTGTTCACCTGGCTCTACCAGCACACCCGCGGCAGCCTGCTGCTTGCCATCCTCTTCCATGCATCCATCAACACATCGGCGGTGTTCCTGCCGATCATGACAGCCGTGAGCGGAGAGGCCCTTCCCTTCGTGCTGAGCGTGTGCATCAAGCTGGTGTGGGCGGCCGCGATCGTGCTGAGCCAGGGGGCCAGGCACCTGTCCAAGGACCCTTGGGTCCTGAGGCCACAGACGGGCTGAGCCGCGCAGCGTCCGTCGGCGACTGGCCGGGTGCGGGACGGTTCAGGCGGGCGTGTCGCTCACGTACCGCCAGTAGGTCACGGCGCTGATGCGGTCCTTGGGCCAGTCCAGCTCCTGCCGCAGCGCATGGTTCAGCGCCGTGGCCATGCCTGCCTCGCCCGCCGCATAGACGTAGGGATGCTCGCCGGCCGGCAGGGAGCCTAGGACCGTGGCCAGCGCCAAGCGGCCAGGTAGCGCTTCGGCGTCCTGGCGTGGCAGCCAGCGAACCTCCACCCCGGCCGGCGCCTTCAGCGCTTGGACGTCATCTTGGTGGGGGACCTCGATGAAGGCCTGCCCCTTGGCCTCCGGCGGCAAGGAGCGCAGGATGCCGGCGACGGCGGGCATGGCGGTCTCGTCGCCGATGAGCAGGACGCCTGCGGCGGCCAACTCCGGCCGGAAGATGAGGCCCTGGTCCAGCAGGCCCAGCCGCTGGCCCGGCTCCGCCGTCTGCGCCCAGGTCGACAGCGGGCCCGTGGCGGGCTGGCCCGGCTCGCCGTGGACGACGACGTCGACGTCGATCTCAGGGCCGCCCTCGCCGTCCGGCCGATGGTCGCGGACGGTGACGTAGCGCATGCAGGGGCGCTGCGCATCCGGGGTGGCCAGGTACTGCTGGTACCAGAGATGGTCGTGGTTGCCGCTAGGCAGGCGCAGATGCTCCTGGCCACCACGCGGCATGAACAGCCGGAACCACTGATCGAAGCCCCGCTGCTCGAAGCGCTCGAGGCCTCCGCCTGCCAGCGTCAGGCGCGCGAAGGAGGGGCTGAGCCGCTGACGACGGCGCAGTGTGGTGGTGAGCACCTCCGCCTGCTTGGCTTCTGCACGTTTAGACCCCATGGTGATGACGGCCGATGGGCAGCATGTGGGGGCGGCCAGAGAGCGGGTCGGCGATGATCCTGCTCTCCATGCCGAACACAGCTCGAACGGTCTCCTCGGTGAGCACGTTGGCAGGCTCCCCGCAGACATGAAGCCGTCCGCCTGCGAGGGCGACCAAGCGATCGGCGTAGCGGGCCGCCAGGTTGAGGTCGTGCAGCACCATGACGATGGTGGTGCCCCTGGCCCTGTTCAGGTCCGTGAGCAGGTCGAGCACCTCGATCTGATGGCTGACGTCGAGGAAGGTGGTGGGCTCGTCAAGGAGCAGGAGATCGGTCCCCTGGGCGAGCGCCATGGCGATCCACACGCGCTGGCGTTGCCCGCCTGAGAGCTCGTCGACCGGTCGTTCGGCCAGGTCGCTGGTCCGGGTCGCCTCCATGGCGGCGGCCACGGCCTCGTCGTCCCGCCTGCTCCACCTGGAGAACATGCCGTGATGGGGGTGCCGCCCGCGGCCGATCAGATCGGCGACGGTGATCCCCTCCGGCGCGATGGGGGATTGGGGGAGCAGGCCGAGCGTGCGGGCCAGCTGCTTGGCCGGCATCCGGTGGACGGCCTTGCCGTCGAGCAGGACGTGCCCCCTGCTGGGTGACAGGAGTCGGGACATGGCCCGCAGCAGGGTCGACTTCCCGCAGGCGTTGGCGCCGACGATGGCGGTGATCCTGCCTGGCAGCAGTTCCAGATCGACGCCTTCGAGCACAGAGCGGTCGCCGTAGCCGGCGAACAGGTTGTCGACGAGCAGCGAATGATGCGATGTCACGACGATCCTCCAAGGCGGTTCGAGCGGACGATGAGGTAGAGGAGGTAGGGGGCCCCGAGGGCGCCGGTGATCACGCCGACGGGGTAGCGGCTTGGCAGCAGGAACTGCCCGCAGTAGTCGGCCACCAGGACCAGCAGTGCGCCGGTCAAGGCGGCTGGCAGGAGCAGGGAGCCGCGCCGTCCGACGATGCGCGCAGCGATGGGCGCGGAGAGGAAGGCGACGAAGGAGATGGGGCCTGCCGCCGCCGTGGCGAAGGCGATGAGGACGGTGGCGGCCACCAGCACCGTCAGACGCGTGACCGTGACCCGCACGCCCAATGCCGCACCCACGTCGTCGCCCATGCGCAGGGCCTCGAGGTCCCGTGCGCGGCTGAGCAGCAGGGAGCCGAACAGGGGCAGGGCGATGAGCGCAGGCAGGATCCGGGGCCAGGATGCGCCGTTGACGCTACCCGACAGCCAACGCAAGGCCTCCTGCAGGTTCCAATCACCCGCCTCGCTCAACGTGTAGGCGATGACGCTCTCCAACAGGGCCGCGATGCCGATCCCCACCAGGATCAGCCGTGTGCCGCTCAACCCGCCCTTGAAGGAGAGCAGGTAGATCAGCACGGCGACGGCCAGGCTGACGAAGATCGCGAGGGTCGAGACCGCTGTCCCGCCAAGGGAGAAGAACACGATGCCGACCACGGCGGCAGCGCTGGCACCGTAGCTGATCCCGATGATGTCCGGGCTGGCCAGGCTGTTCCTGAGCATGGTCTGGTACGCCGCCCCGGCCAGGCCGAAGCTGAGCCCGGCGACGATGGAGAGCACCGCCCTAGGCAGGCGCAGCCGGCCCACCGTGAAGGTGGCGCCAGGCACGTCCTGGCCCATCAGCACGCGCACCACATCTCCAGGGGGCGTGAAGGACTGCCCCAGCATCAGCGTGAGGGCGAAGACAAGGCCAAGCGCCAGCAGCAGCACGCCGATGGCGATCCGTCTACGGCCCAGCCGACCCCTGCGGCTGGCGGCCAGGTCGTCGGCCAGCCGGGCCACCACGCCGCCTGGCTCCACGTCGCTCACAGCTCCTTCACCTTGCGCTGCCTGGCGATCCAGATGAAGATCGGCGCGCCGACGAAGGCGGTGATGATGCCGACGTCGAGCTCGTTCGGCCTGACCATGATCCGGCCCAGCACGTCGGCGCCGATCAGCAAGGATGCGCCTGCCATGGCAGAGAAGGGCAGCAGCCAGCGGTGGTCCACACCCACGAGCAGCCGGCAGACGTGCGGCACGGCCAGGCCGACGAAGCCGATGGGGCCGCAGACCGCGGTCACCGCGCCGCAGAGCGTCACCGCACCGAGGGAGGAGAGCACCCTGGCCACGACCACGTTCTCACCAAGGCTGCTGGCCAGCTCCTCGCCAAGGGCGAGGGAGTTGAGGGAGCGGGTGGAGAGCAGGCTGATGGCCAGGCCGAGCAGGAGGAAGGGAAGGACCAGCCAGATGCGGTCGAAGGTCATGCCGCCCACCCCGCCGACCATCCAGGCGCGCACGCCGCCTGCGATGTCGTTGCGGCCAAGCACCACGGCGTTGATGAAGGCGGCAAGGGCAACGGAGGTGGCGGTGCCGGCCAGCGCCAGCTTCAGGGGCGTTGCGCCGCCCGGGCCAAGCGAGCCGATGGCGTAGACGAAGACCGCCACCAAGGCCGCGCCAAGGATGGCCGTCCATACGTAGGTGTGGGACAGGACCATGTTGAACCAGGCGATGCCCATCACCACCGCCAGCGCCGCCCCGGCGTTGACCCCGAGGATGCCGGGATCGGCCAGCGGGTTGCGCGTCACCCCCTGCATGACCGCGCCGGCCATGCCAAGGGCCGCGCCGGCCAGGAAGGCCATGACCGTGCGGGGAATGCGCTTGGCTACCGCAGCCTGAGCGATGTTGTCGGTGGCGCCGCCTAGGGCGGCCCAGATGTCTGGCCAGGCCACCTCCCGCGAGCCGATCGTGATGGACACGACGCACAGGACGACCAAGGTGGCCAGGCCGGCGAACAGCCAGAGCGGCCGAAGACGGCTGGGGCGCCGCATCGGCGCCCCAGCAGAGACTTCGCTCAAGGCCGTTCCCGTGTTCAATCGAGCTTGTCGGCCGCGGCAGCCAGCATCGCCACGTAGTCGCTGAGCACCCAGGAGATGGACAGCGGCGTCGGGTTCGCCGCCGTGCCCAAGGGGTTGTTGCCCAGCGTGACGATGGCGC
>CAYXJZ010000073.1:0-18098 GCA_964465355.1 uncultured bacterium
TGGCTCGCGCCTTGCGGCGGGCGGCCAGGCAGTGGCAGCCGCGGGTGGCGCTGAGCTCCTCGGCTAGGATCATGGGGATAAGTGTATCTGCACCTAATGAGTGCACGCAAGGCGCCCACCAGGGCGTGCCGCGACCCAGGCGACACCACACTGATGCGCGGCAGGTCCTAGCTCAGAGGGAAGCGAACGACATCCAGATCCGTGTGGTTGAAGCCCTCGCCGACGAAGGCCAGAGCTTCGCCCAACGCTTGCGCCAAGGCGTAGCTCATGACGTCGCCGTAGTTCAGACCGGCCTTACCGCCTTGCCCCTTCCCGTACCGCAGGTAGGCACTTCGGGCGAACTCTGCCTGGTCTACGCCAAAGGCCACGACCTCGAGCCTGAGATCACGAATCAGGCGATCAAGGACCTCCCTCGGGTCCGCTGTCGTTCTTCCTACGATCACGGCCTGCGCCTCGACCAGCGAACTCGCTGAGAGCCTCCGAGAGAGCTGTTGGAGCAGGAAAGCCACCGTGTCTTCCCAACCGGGCTCCTCGAAGAAGACGTGCAGGACGACGCTCGTATCGAGCACCATCAGGGCATGCCCAGTTCGTCTTCGATCTCGGCCTTCCCCGGCGCCTTGCCTCGCCACGCCGCTTTCAGATGGGCGTGCACGTCGCGCCTGATGGAGGCGATCGCTTGGGCGACCCCCCTGTCCTCCAACAGCATGCGCTCGTAGAGCTCGAGGGCACGAACCACCGCCTTCGTCTTGCCCTCACCTGTGATGCGCGTGATCCGTTCGAGCGTCTCGGCGGCTCGGTCGTTCTTGATGCTGAACTGGCGCATACCCGAAGGTAGCATACTTCTACAATCTGTACATGTCATGGTAGAACCAAGGTGCTCTCGATGCTGCTGGACCTTAGGCTCAGCCGCGCGACCCGGCCTCCTTAGCGGCTTCCAGACCCGAGGAGCCACCCATCCCCAACAGGTACACCAACGCCGCCGCGTCCCAAGCCTGCGGCCGGCAGGCCACCGGGTAAGGCACTGGCGGTCGATCGTCGCGCGGGTAGCCGCCGATCAGTTCGGGCAGCCGCAGGTCGGGCTGCGCGGCCGCCACGGCGTAGAGGGCCTCGCGCACCTTGGCCGCTTCCCTGTGGAAGCCGTAACGCAGCAGGCCACCGGCGAAGAGGGCTGTGTCGTGCGGCCACACCGAACCGTTGTGGTAGCTCAGCGGGTTGTAACGCAGCTCCCCGCTGCCAAGGGTGCGCAGGCCCCAGCCCGACCACATGGCCGGCGAGAAGAGCGTCGTCACCAGCCTCGGGGCGTGGGAGACCGGCACGATGCCGGTCCATAGCAGCTGTCCGGCATCAGAGTTGTGCACCGCCAGTGGGCGCTTGTCACCATCGAGGGCCATGGCGTAGGTGCCCAGCTCCTCCAGCCAGTAGGCGCGGTGGAAACGCTCGGCCAGCACCTCGGCCCTGGCCGACCAGGTCGCCGCGGCCGCCTGCTCGCCCAGCTCCTGGTACCAGCCCGCTGCCGCCCGGTAGGCGGCGTAGCTGTAGCCCTGCACCTCCGACACCGCCAGCGCGCCCTCGGCCAGGCTGCCGTCGGCATGGCTCATGGAGTCATGCGAGTCCTTCCAGGACTGCACCGTGAGGCCAGCACCCGGCGCGGCCGGGCTGAACTCCACGAAGCCATCGCCGTCAGCATCGCCGTCCTCCACCAGCCAGCGAAGGGCGGCCTCCCATGCCGGCCGCAGCTCCTGCACCAGGCCGAGGCCGCCGGTCGCCTGCCGGTGCGCGTCGAGCAGCATCAGGAACAGCGGCGTGGCGTCCACCGTGCCGTAGTAGGGGCCGTGCGGGCTGTGGCCGCTGCGGGTCAACTCACCGAAGCGCAGCTCGTGCATGATCTTGCCTGGCTGCTCGGCGCGGAAGGCGTCCCGCTGGCTGCCTTGGTACCTGGCCAGGTAGCGCAGGGTGGCCTCCGCCACCTCCGGCCGCAGGGGCAGGAGCAGGTGGGCGGTGAGCAGCGCGTCGCGACCGAAGGCAGCCACGAACCAAGGGATCCCGGCAGCGGGAACCGGCCCCTCCGGGGTGAACAGCAGCAAGCCGCGCAGGTCGTCGATGGCGCGCGCCAGCGCCGCCGGCTCCGGCGCAGACGGCAACGCTGCGAAGCCCTCGCGCCAGGCCTCGTAGCTGAGGCTGCCGACCGGCGGCTCGTCCGAGGGGTTGAGCAGGCGGGTCTCCACCCGCAGATGGCGACGCTCGCCTGGTCCGAGATCGAGGCGCCAGTCGGCGGATGTTGCGCCGGTCGTTGGGCCGCCGACCTGGAACTCGGGTCCTTGCCCCGCCGCCGAGAAACTGAGGCGCACCGCCTGACGCAAGCCGTCGGACGCCGTGTAGCGGATCAGCAACTCCCCATCCTCGACGGACACCGCGGCCGACATCCGCTCCATGGGCGACCAGCCGCGCGCCTCGAAGAGGTCGATGAAGTCGCCGGCGACCTCGAGGCCCAGCTCCAGCGAGCGCGCTTCCATGGAGGTGTTCTCCAGCTCCAAGTCGTCCACCATGCCGTCGGGCAGCAGCCGCAGCTCGCGGCGCACGGCCACCGTCTGCGATGGGCCGTCGATCAGCGCGTGGTGAGCCTGCAGCAGGTCGGGACGCGGACTGGCAGCCAGCAGTGGGCGCAGCGCCTGGCCAGCCGAACGCCAACGCCAGCGGTAGCGCGACAGCATGCGGGTGTCCCGGTTGTAGAGGCCGTGCTCGCCGTCCTCCACCTGGCCGTCGGCGTCGCCGACGAAGAAGGTGTAGTGCTCCTTGAGCACGGTGTTGTCGCTGAAGTCCATCTAGGCCTCACTCCTTGCCACCACCGAAGGAGACCCCCTCCAGGAAGTAGCGTTGGAACACCACGAACAGCACGATGACAGGCAGCGCGCTCATCACCGCGCCGGCAAGGATGAGCCCCCAGTCGCCGACCCCGCCATAGGTGTTGCGGAAGGAGAGCAGGCCGACAGGCAGGGTCTTGATGGTCTCGGGGCTGGTCAGCACGATGAAGGGCCAGAAGAAGTCGTTCCATGCGCCCTGGAAGGTGAGGATGGTCAGCGCTCCGAGCGCCGGCCTGGCCATGGGCAGCACCACGCTCCAGAAGCGCCGCCAGTGGCTGGCGCCGTCGATCATGGCCGCCTCCTCCACCTCGCGGGGGATGGACTCGAAGAACTGCTTCATGATGAACACCGCCCCGGCGTTGAGGGCGGTGACGAAGACCAAGCCGGTGAGGCTGTTGAGCATGCCGCCCGGGTAGCCCCACAGCGACGACAGCGCGAAGCCGCCGATCCTGAAGATGCCGTCACGCAGCACCAGGTAGTTGGAGATGAACAGCACCTGCAGGGGGATCATCTGGGCGAAGAGCACCAGAAGGAAGATGGCCTCGCGCCCCCTGAAGCGCAGCCGCGCCAGGGCGTAGCCAGCCATGGTGGCGATCGCCAGGGTGACCACGATGCGGATGAAGGCGAAGGTGAAGCTGTTGCCGATCCAGGCGAGGAACAGGCTCTCGCGGGTGGTCGGCGTGCGCACCTCGTTGAAGGTGCGCAGGTAGTTGCGCAGCACGTAGCCGAGCAGGCCAGGCGCCACGTCGTCGAAGGAGGCGGTGCGCCCACGGCGCTCCAAGCGGCTGGCGGTGAGGGTGGATTCAAGGTAGACCATGCCGACGGCAGCGGTGACGTCAAGCGGCAGGCGGTCCACCTGCGGTCCATCGCCCGGGTAGTCGATGGTGAAGCCGTAGCGCAGCAGGGTGCCGGCCACCTCGTCGTCGCCGTCCCCTCGCTGGCTGGGGCTGGCTTCCAGCAGCTCCACCTCGCTGACCTGGGCGTAGTCGGCAGCGAAGTCGATGGCCAGCACCGCGCCAAGGCCGGCGCCGGGCCGGCGACGCGGCACCACCACCTCTGGCGCCTCGACCTGCACGCCATCCGGCACGAAGTAGCTGATCTCGAAGGGCACGCTGGCCCCTGGCTCGAAGCCGCCGAACCAGCGGTCGCCCGCGCCTGCCTGGCCTAGGCGGGCGGCTGCCGACCAGTTGCGTGGCTTGAGCTGAGGGATGTCGAGGGTGGGCGGATAGGCGAGTGGGTCGGTCTTGAGGCTGGAGATGGCGGCGAACAGGATGGGCCCGACGAAGACGATGGCGAAGGCCAGCATCAGGGCGTAGACCAGGCCGGCTCGTGCCCAGCGGAGCCTGGCCTGCCAGTGCTCGAAGCCGCGGTCGCGGGTGGCTGGACCCGGACCGGCAGCGGGCGCGACGACCGCCATCTCAGGCCGCCTCGGCGCGTACAAGGCGCCGCTGGATGAGCACCACGGTCAGCGTGAGCAGCGCAAGGAACATGGCACCGGCGGCGGCGAAGCCCACCTCGGGTGTCTGCGCTCCAGGGAACATGCGGTCGTAGACGAAGTAGGCAAGCGTCACCACCGAGCGCAGCGGCGCCGCGTCGCCGAAGATGGCCACCTGGTCGAACATCTGCAGGGTGCCGATCATGCCCAAGGTCAGCACCAGGAAGGTCACCGGCCGCACCGATGGGATGGTGATGCGGAAGAACTGCTGCATGGCGTTGGCGCCGTCGATGGCGGCGGCCTCGTAGTGGCTCTTCGGCACGTCCTGCAGGGCGGCGAGGTACATGAGCATGAGGGTGGGCACGGTGGTGAACACGTTCTGGATGACGATGGCCATCAAGGGGATGGGCAAGGCCAACCAGAACGGCCAGCCCCGCGGTGCCGTGTTGGTGGTCTGCAGCCAGATGAAGTCGACGGTGGGTATCTCACGGGCGTTGACGATGCCGGTGACGGCCAACAGCCAGGTGGCCCCGCCGGCGACCAGCAGCGACACCACCAACAGCGCAGGATCGGCCCAGCCGGCGGGCAACCGCCTGCGGCGCTCCCACAGCACCTGCAGCACTTGCAACACCACCGTGATGGCCAGGAAGGTGAGCAGGAAGGGCAGGTTGCGCTGGAACTGCTCGGTCAGATAGTTGATGAGGCCGCGCCGCTGGAACAGCCAAAGGAAGATCAGGGTGATGACCACCGAACTGGTGACAGCAGGCATGTAGAAGGCAGCACGGAAGAAGCCCATGCCCCGCACCCGCTGGTTCAGCACCGCCGCCATGACCAGCGCAAGGAAGGTCTGGCTGGTGGTGACCACCAAGGCGAACAGCACCGAGTTGCGCAGCGCACTGAGGAAGAAGGCATCGCGGAAGAGCTCAACGTAGTTCGCGAAGCCCACCCAACTGGGCGTGTTGAACAGATCGTAGTCGGTGAAGCTGAAGTAGATGGCCCGCAAGGAGGCGAAGCCGAAGAAGACGATGAGGAGAAGCAGGAACGGCAAGAGGAACAGGTAGGCGGCCACAAGATCGGAGGTTCTTGCTCGCATGCGCGGCTTCCTTCCTTCGGTGTTGGGGGGGTTCCGGTCTGCCTCATCGGAGCCTAGTCGCAGGCTTAACGGCTCCGATGAGGCAGACCGGAACCCCCAACTGCAGGTGGTGGCCGCGGATGCGGGCAGGTCGGCCGAGTGGCGACCGCAGACCTGAGGGCTTGTCGGTCGCCGGCTCGTCTCGATCAGTCTGGGCGGGTGGGTGGGATGGCCGCCGACCGGCGCTTGGTCTGCCACCCGCCTACTGGTGTCGAGACGTGCTCGCGGCGGCGCAGCGCGAACGGCGGGCCGCGAGCCGACAGGGTGTTGGGTGTTCCGGGTCTCCCTCCTCGGAGCCGTTAAGCCTGCGACTAGGCTCCGAGGAGGGAGACCCGGAACACCCGCCCTACCGTGCCCGCTCGACGAGCGCGTCCAGATCCCGCTGCGCCGCCGCGAGCGCGTCACCCACGCTGGCCTGGCCGGTCATGATGCTGACCAAGGCCGTGTTGATGGGCGACATCCAGTCGGTGCCGACGCTGCCGAACTGGAAGCCGAGCACGTTGCCGTCGCTGGAGCCGCGGAAGACGACGGCGTTGGCGTAGGCCTCGCGGCTGTCCTCGAGGAAGTAGGGGTTGTCGGCAAGGGCCGAGCGGCTGGGGATGGCGAGGCCCTCTTCCAGCACCCACTGCTGCGCCTCGGCGCTGGTCAGGGCTTCGAGCACCTTGATGGCGGCGTCGCGGTTGGGCGAGTCGCTGTTGACGCCGTAGGCCACGGTGTAGAGGAAGTTGCCACGTTCGCCGGATGGGCCGACGGGCATGTAGGTGGTGCCGTACTGCAGGTTGGGGGCCTCGTCGCGCAGGAAGCCGAGGATCCAGGCGCCCTCGAATGCCACGCCCACCTGGTCGGTGGCCAGGCAGCCGCCGGTCCAGCCTTGGCCGATGTCGGAGGGCTGGATGGCGACGCCCTCGCGCACCAGGTCGGTGTACCAGGTCACGGCCTCGACGAAGGCGGGGTCCTGCAGGTTGCTGCGGCCATCGGCGTCGAAGGGCTGCCAGCCGGAGGCGTAGGCGAAGGCCCCGAAGCGGTCGAAGCCGGCCGGGAAGCAGGCGCCGTAGACGTCGCTGCCAAGGGCGGACACCGCCCGCAGCTTGTCGGCGAAGGTGGCCCAGGTGTCGTTCTCGTCGGGCACGGCCACGCCGGCTTCGTCGAAGATGTCGATGTTGTAGTGCACGGCCAGGGTGTTGAAGTCCTTGGCGATGCCGTACACCTGACCGTCGATGGTGTAGGCCTCGACCAGGCTGTCGATGAAGGCCGAGGTGTCGACCAGGCCGTTCAGCGGCAGCACCTTGCCGGTGGCGATGATGCCTGGCGCGGTCTCCACAGGGATGTAGAAGATGTCGGCGGCGGTGCCTGCGGAGAGGGCGTTGAACAGCGCGGCGTTGTAGTCGCCTTCCAGCGGTTCGTAGCTGAGGGTGATGCCCTCGGCGGCCAGGGCGGCACCGATGACCTCGTCGAGCAGACGGACGACCACGGCGGGGTCTTGGCCGCCGTAGCCCATGATGCGGATCTGCTGTGCCAGCGCGCCGCTGGCCAGCATGGCCGTGAGGGTGAGCGCGATGATGGTTCGCATGCGGTCTCCTTGCAGGGTGGTTCGGGTGCGTGGCGTCGCCTGAGGCGGCGTCGCCGGGCTGGGTGCATGGACGTGGGCGGACGGTGGGGGACCGAGGCTTCGACCAGCGATCACCTCCTCTCAGCGGTCGTGCCGCGGCTGAGCAGATGGACGGGAAGGCGCACGCTTCGCACAGCGGCGCCTTGCAGGCCTTCGTGCAGCAGTTCGATGGCGACCTTGGCCAGGCGACCGATGTCCTGGCGCACGGTGCTGAGGCCCACACCGATCTCGGGCATGTCGTCGAAGCCGATGACCGATAGGTCGTGGGGCACGCGAAGGCCAAGGTCGTTGGCGGCCGCGATGCAGCCCACCGCCGCCTCGTCGGTGGCGGCGAAGATCGCCGTCGGCCGTTCGCCGGCGCCAACGGTCTCTAGGTGCGCTCGAAGGGCGCGGTATGCGCTCAGGGCGTCGAGTCGGTCGCCGACCAGTGGCGGGCGCGGTGTGACGCCGGCAGCGCGCAGCGCCTCGGCGAAGCCGTGGGCGCGGTCAGCAGGCGCTTGGCTGTGGAGGTCGGCGGTGACGTGCAGTAGTTCGCGGTGGCCGAGGCGCAACAGGTGCTCTGCCGCCATGCGGCCGCCACCCACGTCGTCGGCGGCCACGCTGCGCACACCTTCCTTGTGGCCCACCAGCACGAAGGGGATCCCCTTGGCCTGCAGATGGACGATGCGGGGATCGTCGGGGTGGGCACCGAGCAGCACGTAGGCATCCACCAGCTCGCTCGGCAGGCCGTCGTCGTCCGTCGGCACGTCGCGGATGCGGAAGCCACCCGATGCAAGGCCGTCGAGCAGGTGCTCGAGGAAGAGCACGAAGAAGGGGATGAGTCGCCGGTGGCCATGCGCCACGCTGAGTCCCACCGTCACCGGCCGCCTGTTCGACAGCTCGCGCGCAGCCCGGTCGGGGTCGTAGCCGAGGCGTTCGACGGCTTCGAAGACCCGCTGGCGGGTGAGCGGGTGCACGCCGCTGCGCTGGTTGAGCGCCCTGCTGACGGTGCCGACCGACACGCCGACGGCGCCGGCCACGTCCCGGATCGTGGGCGTCGGCCGAGCGTTGCTTCCGCCTACACCCGGCTCGGAAGCCGGGATGTGCAGCGCGGTCGGAAGGCGTCGCCTGGCCATGGATCTCCTCCATCGCTCTCGTAACCGTTTACGAACTCGTTGGCGTCACGCTAAGGGTTGGTTCAGTGTGGTGTCAAGGAGCTCGAAGAAAGAGGCGTCCAGCACAGCGATAGTCGGACGAAGATCGAGTGGGGTAGCTGCTGCAAACGATTACACAAGCAGAGGCACCGTCCTCGAACGGGGAGGGCCACCCCGAGGAGGCCGGGGTACAGTGGACCCGCGCCAACCGACCTCGCACAGAAGGGTGAAGGGGCGCCGGATCGGAGCCCACCACCATGACCACGCTCACCCTCGGCATCGGCGGCGTCCTCATCGCAGCCGGCCTGATCGCCTACCTGGCCACCGGCGCTGCCAGCGTCACCGCCCTCATCCCCGCCGTCGTCGGCCTGCTCATGCTCGTCGCCGGCCTGGTCGCGCGCAGCAACCCGGCCGCCCGAAGGCACAGCCTCCATGCCGCGATGGTCGTCGCCCTGCTCGGGGTCATCGGCTCGCTGATGAACGTCTTCCAGCTCGGTGCGCTGCTGGCCGGCACCGCTGAACGGCCTGGCGCCGTCATCACCAGCACCATCATGTTCGTGCTGCTGGTCGCCTACCTGATCGTGGGTGTGCGTTCCTTCGTCCAAGCGAGGGCCAAGCGGGACTGAGCGACTGGGCCTGAGCGTCGCCCTGACCCGGTAGTCCGGATCTGGGCAGTCCCTTGCCCGTCAGCTCGTCTCCTCGACCTCATCCGATCCGTCGTTCATGGGCGTGAAGGTGCCGAAGCGCGTCCACAGCTCCTCGGCGCGCGCGATGCGGGCGTTCACCGCCTCGTGACCGATCTCGCGAGCCGTCGCAGCCACCAGCGCCTGCAGGGCGGTCACCCCGGCCGTGAGCGAGCGGAACATGGCTGCCGGGCGCGTGCCGAAGCTCACCACCCAATCGGCCTTGGCCAGCAACGGCGATGCGTGCTCGTCGGTGAGCAGCACGGTGCCGGCTCGCGGCGGGGCCAGCGCGACCAGGCGCACGATGTCGTGGGTGTACCTGCTCATGCTGACCACCACCAGCACGTCGTCCTTGCCCATGTCGAGCAGCTGGTCGGGCAGGTCGGAGGCACCGGCCTGCAGCATGTGGACGTTGGGGCGGACCAGGTTGAGGAAGTGCCGGCCGATGCTGGCCAGGTCACCACTGCTGCGGCCGCCGGCCAGCCACAGGCGCTCTGCCTTGGCCATCGCGGCACCGGCCCCGGCCAGGGCTTCCTCGCTCTGCCGCACGCTGGCCACGTTCTCGGCGTCCTGCCTGACCACGTGCTCCAGCAGGTCGGCCCGGTCCACCGCCACGCTCACCAGTCGGCGGCTCTGGTCGTACTCCTCCTGCAGCCGCTCCTGCAGCTCCACGTAGCCGGAGAAGCCGAGCTGCTGCGCGAAGCGCACGATGGTGGAGGCGGACAGGTCGAGCATACGGGCCACCTGGCTGGCGCTGGCGAAGGTCATGACCCTGCCATGCTGCATGAGGTGGGAGGCGATGCGCTGCTCCGTTGGGCTCATCGCCTGGTACTGCGCACGGATGCGGTCAACGACCGTCATCGACCGCTCTGTTCATGTCCCACAAACTAACGCCTCCATGCCCTAGAGGGCGGCGACTGCCGCCGCCTTCGGCAATGTACATCCCGGATCCTGATCATTCCTGCAACAAGCCTTGCATTCCTTGGCCTTCGGCGGTCATGATCACCGACACCACCACCCGGCTCAGCGACCCGACGGGTGGTCGAGGAGGCAGCATGAACGCGCTAGACCGAGGAACGCGCCACCGCTCCGTCCACCCTGCCGTCAGGGCCGTCCTGCCGCTGGCCTTGCTCCTGCTGTCGGCGTTCGCGGGCACCGCCTTCGCCCAGACCAGCGGCGGCAAGTTCGTCATCGCCCGCGGCGATCCCCCCTCCATCCTCGACCCGCACAAGACCGGAGAGGCTGCCGCCGACCAGATCCACGTCCTCCTGGGCGGGGGCCTGATGGCGCTTGAGCCCGAGCTGGGGCTGGTCCCCCACCTGGCCGAATCGGTTGAGCAGTCGGCCGACGGCCTGACCTACACCTTCGTCGTCCGCCAGGACGTGCGCTTCCACAACGGCGACCCGCTGACGGCCGATGACTTCAAGTACACCTACGAACGCGCGCTCGACCCCGCCACCCAGTCGGCCGCCGCCGGCGACATGCTGGCCAACATCGCCAGCATCGAGGTGCCGGACGAGTACACCCTGGTCATCCACCTCTCCGCGCCAAGCGCCGTCTTCCTGCGCAACATGAGCTACTCGGGCTACCTGCAGCCCCTCTCGCGTCGCGCCATCGAGGAGCAGGGCGACAACTACGGCCGCAACCCGGTGGGCGTCGGCCCCTACCGCTTCAAGGAGTGGATCGCCGGCTACGCCATCACCCTTGAGCGCAACCCCGACTACGACTGGGCACCTGCCTACTTCGAGAACCAGGGCGCGCCCTACCCTGACGAGATCGAGGTGCGCTACATCCCCGAGCAGGGCACCCTGATCGCTGCGCTGGAGACGGGCGAGGTGGACCTGGCGATCGTCAACGCCACCGACCTGTTCATCTTCGAGGACGACCCGCGCTTCGAGATCTACTCCAGCCTGCGCAACGGCATCGGCCGGTTGTTCATCTTCAACCTGAACGACCCCATCCTGGCCGACCTGCGTGTCCGTCAGGCCTTCAGCCACGCGGTGGACAAGCAGTTCTTCATCGACCGCTCCTTGGAAGGCCTCGGCATCCCGGCCACCAGCGCCCTGCCGCCCTCGCTGCCAGGCTACGACCCCGCCAGCGCAGACAGCGACTACGACTTCGACCGCGAGGCCGCCGCCGCGTTGCTGGACGAGGCAGGCTGGCTGCTCGGCGCGGACGGCCTGCGCTACAAGGAAGGCCAGCCGCTGCGCATCCGCATCGTGGCCTACTCGCAGACCGAGGTGGTGCGCGACTCCGAGCTGCTGCAGAACCAGCTGCGCGCCGTCGGCGTCGACGTCAGCGTCGAGACCTACGAGCGCACGCTGCAGACCCCCATGCTGCAGGCCGGCGACTACCAGATCGCGCCGCTTGGCTGGACCTACGGCGACCCCGACGTGCTCTACCTGCTCTACCACTCCACCCAGAACCCCAACGGCCTCAACTACGGCGCCGTGAACGATCCCGAGCTGGACCGCCTGCTCGAGGCCGGCCGCACCACGATCATCGACGAAGATCGGATGCTCGTCTACCACGACGTGCAGCGGGTGCTGAACGAGGGCGCCTACCTGCTGCCTGTGTACGTGCAGGAGTCCTTCTCGGTGGCCAGCAGCCGCGTCGAGGGCCTGCGCTTCAACGCGCTCGGCAGCTGGCTGCTGCACGACCTCTGGCTGAACCGCTAGCAAGACACGTCCCAGGGTGGCTGCCGGTCTCGTAGGCTGGCAGCCACGCGCCTTTCTGCGGGAGCCCCATGCTGCGCTTCACCATCCACCGCCTGCTCTCCCTCATCCCTGTGCTCTTCGGCACCGCGGTGGTGGTCTTCGCCATGCTGCACCTGACCCCAGGCGATCCCGCCCAGGCGATCCTGTCTGGGCAGCCGGTGTCCGCCCAGACCTACGAGCGGCTGCGCCGCGAGCTCGGCCTCGACGAGCCTCTGCTGCAGCAGTTCGGCAGCTTCATCGGCGGCATCATGCGCGGCGACCTCGGCACCTCCTACTTCACCCGCAGGGCGGTGACCGAGGAGATCGCCAGCCGCTTCCCCATCACCTTCCGGCTCATGCTCAGCGCCATGGTCATCGCCGTGCTCATCGGCATCCCGGCCGGGGTGCTGGCCGCCGCCCGCTACGGAAGCGGCTGGGACTTCGGCGTGATGAGCCTGGCCACCCTCGGCGTGAGCATGCCCAACTTCTGGGTCGGGCTGATGCTCATCCTTGTGTTCAGCGTGCACCTGGGCTGGCTACCGGTGGCCGGCGTGGGCGGCATGCGCTACTACGTGCTGCCTGCCCTCGCCCTCGGCACCAGCGCGGCCGCTGTGCTGGCTCGCCTGACCAGGTCGAGCATGCTGGAGGTGCTGCGCACCGACTACATCCGCACCGCCCGCGCCAAGGGCGCCATGCCCCGCAGCGTGCTGCTGCGCCACGCCTTCCGCAACGCCTTCATCCCGGTGCTCACGGTCATGGGCCTGCAGGTGGGCTCGCTGCTGGCCGGCTCGGTGGTGGTGGAGAGCGTCTTCGCCCTGCCCGGCCTCGGCCGACTGCTGGTGCAGGGGGTGTCGGGCCGCGACTACCCGCTGGTCCAGGGGGTGGCCCTGATGGCCGCCGCGCTGTACGTGCTGGTCAACTTCCTGGTCGACATGCTCTACACCTTCGTCAACCCGCGCATCCGCTACGGGCAGGGATGAGCAGCGCCGTCACAGCCACCCGCTCCCCGGCCGCCGACCGCGGCGGCAGGCTGCTCGCTCGCCTGCTGCGCAAACCGGGCTTCATCGTCGGCATCGCCTTCCTGATCCCGCTGATCCTGGCGGCTGTGCTGGCCCCGCAACTGGCACCGCACCCACCCGACGCCATGTACGACGACCGCTACATGCCGCCCGGCTCCCCCGGCTACCTGCTCGGCACCGACAACCTCGGCCGCGACATCCTCAGCCGCCTCATGCACGGCGCCCGCCTCTCGCTGCTGGTCGGCTTCGTGGTGGTGGGCATCGGCGCCACCGTCGGCACCCTGTTGGGGGTCATCGCCGGCTACCTGCGTGGCGTGGTCGACAACGTATTGCTGCGGATCATGGACGTCATGCTGGCCTTCCCCGACATCCTGCTCGCGCTGATCGTCATCACCATGCTGGGGCCAGGCCTGCTCAACGTCATGATCGCGCTCGGCATCGCCGCCATCCCCGGCTACACCCGCATCGCCCGCAGCGCCACCCTCGAGGTGAGCCAGCTCGAGTACGTCGAGGCCACCAGGGCGCTCGGCACCCCGCGCTGGCGGGTGCTGCTCCGGCACGTCATCCCCAACATGTTCCAACCGGTGCTGGTGGTGGCCACCCTCGGCGTCGCCACCGCCATCCTGGCCGCCGCCGGCCTCAGCTTCATCGGCCTCGGCGCGCCGCCCGGCACCCCCGAGTGGGGCGCCATGCTCAGCGACGCCCGCACCTACATGCGCCGCGCCTGGTGGATGGCCACCATCCCCGGCCTGACCATCACCCTCGCCGTCCTGTCCATCAGCCTCATGGGCGAAGCCGTGCGCGACGTGCTCGACCCGCGCCTGAACTAGACGCCTCGCCCACCCCCCGACACGAAGGAGCCCCATGCGCGACCCCTACCGCCAATACCTGCAGTCCACCGTCAGCCAGCGCAAGGTCCCCGGCCTCAGCGCCCTTGTGCGCCGCGGCCAAGAGCTGCTGTTCGACGAGGGCGTCGGCTACGCCGACCGCGAAGCCGCCCGCCTCGCCACCCCGAACACCATCTTCGGCATCGGCTCCATCACCAAGTCCTTCACCACCCTCTCGATCATGCAGTTGGTCGACGCAGGCAAGCTGAAGGTGGACGACCCGGTGGCCGACTACCTGCCTGCCCTGGCCGGCTCCAACGGCAGCGACCTCAGCGGCATTCGGCTGCACCACCTGATGACCAACAGCAGCGGCCTGCCGCCCCTGCCCTTCCTGCACAACGCCCTTTCGCGCAGCGTGCTGGCCGACGTGTCGAAGGAACTGCTGCAGCTCAAGGACGAGGACTACCTCCCTGCCATCGACAGCACGGACGAGCTGGTCCAGGCCATCGCCGACGCTGGCATCCGCCTCATCCGGCCACCTGGCACCATCTTCAGCTACTCCAACGACGGCTTCGCCATGCTCGGCCGCATCATCGAGCTGGTCAGCGGGCGTCCATACACCGAGTACGTCGAGGCCAACATCCTGCAACCGCTCGGCATGGGCCGCAGCCTCTTCGACCACCGGCCCCTGGCCACCATGGGCGACGTCACCGAGCTGTACTCCTACATCGGCGGCTTCGAGCGGGTGGAGGCCACGCCCGGCTGGTGGGAGGCGCCTGCCATGACCAGCGCAGGCTTCCTCAAGTCCACCACCCGCGACATGGCCCGCTACGCCGACGTCTACCTAGGCAAGCGGCCCGACCTGGTCTCCCCCGGGTCGCTGGCCGGCATGACGAGCCCGCACATCCGCACCAGCCCTGGCCGCTACTACGGCTACGGCCTGATGGTGCAGCCCGACTACCACGGGCACAGGCTGGTCGAGCATGGCGGCAACATCAAGGGCGTGGCGGCCTACATGACGATGTTCCCTGACGAGGAACTGGTCAGCGTCACCTTGGCGAACATCACCGGCGCCCCCATCGGCGAGATGGTGCTGGCCGGCCTCAACCTGGCCGTTGGCCTTCCGCCAGAGACCACGCGCGAGGACTTCCCCACCGTAGGCCTGACCGCCGCCCAGGAGGACAGGCTGCTCGGCACCTACACCAGCGGCGAGGACGCCTCGGTGACCCTGCGGCGCGACGAGCAGGGTGCGCTGGTGGCCGAGGCCAAGAGCGCGACGCTGCCGCTGCGCACCGTGGGCGAGACGGCCGTGCTCATCGACGTCAACGGCCAGCCGGCGCTGATGGAGTTCATCGATCCGACGGCGGACGGCTTCGCGGCGGTGACCTTCGGCTACAGGGTGCTGGAGAAGACGGCATGAGGTTCGAGCTGCCCTGAGACCTGCGTCACGGCGGCTGGCCCGGCGTGCTATACCGGTCTCGGCGCCGTCGTGCGCCTGACTTCCTTGACCGTCGACCCGCACTCGGCGGCTGGGTGGAAGCGAAGGTGGCCCCCATGCCATCGCG
This sequence comes from uncultured bacterium, assembly GCA_964465355.1. Lineage (GTDB taxonomy): Bacteria > Deinococcota > Deinococci > Deinococcales > Trueperaceae > JAABTL01. The sequence goes on from CAYXJZ010000073.1 coordinate 14,961, forward strand.
GCAGCAGCACGGCCGACCGCTCGTGATCCTCATGACTCAGCGACCGGCGCCGCGTGGTGCGGGCATCGTGGTGCAAGGTGTCGCGGAGAGATCGGGACATGACCGAACGGCGTTCCCTCAAGAAGCTGGTGCGCGAGCGCATGCAGCGCACCGGTGAGAGCTACACCACCGCCTACCGGCACCTGACGGCCAGGAAGACCCCGCCGTCCGGCAGCAGCATCACCCCAGGCTACCCGGGCTTCGGCGCCGACGCGCATGTGCCGTCGGCGCTGGCCCGTGGCCTGCTTGCTCAGGCTGGCCTCGAGGTGTCGGAGGCCATGGCCTGCGGCCTAGGCGGCGGCATCGGCTTCCTCTACGCGGTGTTCGAGTACAAGCAGGTCGACCACCCGCTGCTGACCATCGTCGCCCAGCACCACCCCAAGCCCTGGCTGGAGCAGGTGGCCGAGCACCTTGGCGTGACGTTGAGGTCGCTGACCTCCTCGAAGGCGGAGACCGCCATCGGCAAGTTGGGCAGCATGCTGAGCAGTGGGCGGGCAGCCCATCTCGACGTCGCGCGCGGGATGCTGCCGTGGCACCCGGCCACCTCCGCCGAGGAGGCGGCCGATCCGCACGGCATCGCGATCGCCGGCCGCCACGGCGAGGCCTACCTGGTCGATGACGGCATCGACTCGCCACATCGACTGACTGTGGACGAGCTCTCGGTCGCCTGGGCGGCCCATCGCAAGGGACGCTTCGCGCTGAGGACCTTCGGCCCGGCGACCGACGTCGACCTGGCTGCGGCCATCAAGGCCTCCCTGGCCACGACCCACGCGCACCTGACCGGCCCTGTGCTCGGCCACGCCTTCGACGTCAACATGGGCCTGTCCGGCATGCAGAAGTTCGCTGCCGAGCTGCGCGACCAGACGACCAGATCGGGATGGCGCCGCCGCTTCGGCGCGCCGGAGGCCTTCGGCATCGGCATGACACGGATCGCCGAGTGCCTGACCTGGGCCTACACCGCAGAGGGCGGCACCCGCCCGCTCTACGCCAAGTTCCTGGCCGAGGCCGGGGCGCTGAGCGGGTTGGATCTCGATGAGGCCGCCGCCGCTGCCGCCGCCGCTGGCGACGGTTGGCGGGCCGTGGCCGACCTGGCTGCGGATGCCGCCGGGACGCGCTCGGCCGACGACGGCATCCTCGAGGAGCTGGCGGGCCTGGTCGAGGCTTGCATCGCTCAGGAGCGCCGCCTGGCTGATCGGATCGCCGCTGCGCTGGGGCTTGCTGGTTGACGGTGCAGGTCGAGGCGGGCCTTCAGGCCTCGATGTGATCCACGCCGTACTCGGCGAAGCGTCGGTCCCGAGTCACCAAGACCAGCCCTTCCAGTCGAGCTTGAGCGATCAGGAGCCGGTCGAAGCGGCAGGCGACAAGGTGGGATCGCGATGGAACAGCCAGATCAGGGCGTGGGTGTCAAGCAAAATCCTCATCGAACTTCCCTTCGAAGGCCTTGAGCAACTCTTCCGGGAGGTCGTCGAAGTCGTCAGCCATCCATACCTCACCCTCCGTGACCTTCACGCTCAGGTCCCGCGGGCTGGTGTCAAGCTCGACGGGGACGAGCTTCACAAGCGGCCGACCGTGCTTGCCGATCACGACTTCCTCGCCGTCCAACGCACGCTCGATGAGTTTGGACAACTGGGCCTTGGCCTCAGCCACGTTGGTCACGGGCCTGGTCACGGGCATGGTGCGCCTCCTATCATCAGACCATCCTTGGCCATGTTGGCAAGTGAAACCATGACCTGGGGTCGCCGAAGACAGGCGCTAGAACCCCTTCTCGCTGCGCGAACTCACTGCCAACTTCTCAACCAGTTCGTCGGTGATCGGATGACTCGCCGAGAACGTCACGCCGGTCTTGGTTGCCTTGAGTTTCGAAGCAGCGATCTCATCGGCATGGGCGGCGATCGCACCCGGATCGACGTATAGACCACATTGTTTGCTGAAGGCGGCATAGCCCGCGATGATCGTTCCCTCGATCTGAAATCCGGGCATGTCGTACTTCATGACATCTTCTGCGTCTGGCAGTGCCCGCGATAGCTGAGCACGAAGTTGACCCAACATGGCGCGAAACTGCTCAGGCGCAGCAGCGATGTAGGCCTCATGGCTGTCCTTCTTCGTCATGCTGACAGTATGCCGTATGGCATGTCCAAAGGCAGACGCGCCGACAGCGACGAAGGCGGCCGCATCCGTCGTCGATCGCTGAACAGGTGAGGTACCGCAGACCGTTCTAGGCACAGAGCCTGATGCCTATGATCGAAACCAAGGAGGTCTCATGTCCGAAACGCTGAAAGGCCCACCGTCCTACTTCCCCTCGATCGAGAGCAAGTACGGCCGCCCCATCGCCGACTGGCTGGAGATCCTACATGGCAGCGGCGTCGAAGGCCACAAGCCCTTGGTCGAGTGGCTCAAGACCGAGCACAGCATGGGGCATGGGCACGCCAACGCCTTGGTCGCCTACCACCTCAACCCGGACAAGTACCCGGCGTACGTGCCTTAGGACAACGGAACCGCTAGTTCCATGAGATGCAGGAACCGCTCCGGCGCGCCTGGCATGGGTGCCGGCCGAGTGCCGACGCTGCGGGCTCCCATGCGGAGGTAGAAGGGCTGGGCATAGGGGTCCGACTCGATATCCAGTCGCTGCAAGCCAGCCGTTGCAGCCAGTTCTACGATGCCCTCGATCAGCCTCCTGCCGAGACCCATACCTTGGGCCTCGGGTGCCACCCAGAGCTGGTCTAGAACCCCGGCCACCATGCTCCCAAGCTCGGCCGCCAAGGCCGGCGCCAACCTCTCGACCACACAGATGCCAAGCAGGGCCTCGCCCCGCACAGCCACCAACGCCAGCTGATCGCGCAGCATCTCTGGGTGGATGGTCAGGGCGCCACGCCACTGCTCCATCCAGGCCGCCGGATAACCCCAACCGGCCTTGGCCCGGAATGCCAGCTGCGTGGCGGCCTCGGCGTCTTCAGGCCGGGCTGGGCGGATGACGATGTCCATCGCGGCTCCTCTCGTGTCGTGCAGGCGGGGTGATCAGGGAAGGGCTCAACCGAGCCGGCGGACCATCTCCTCCACCAATCGCTTCGGGGCGACGACCCGGTAAGCGTCCTGCACGTG
>CAYXJZ010000074.1:0-17652 GCA_964465355.1 uncultured bacterium
GAAGTGCTCGAAGTGCCGGTCGAAGGTCAGCAATGGCATGCCTGCCTTGATCGCGATGGCCGCGATGAGACCGTCCATGCTCGGTACCGTGACGCCTCGCCCCCGGAGCTCGGCCAGCATGCTGCCAGCCTGCAGGTAATCGTCGCGACCAGAAGCCAGGAAGCGCTGTCTCTCCAGCAGCGGGAGGACACGATCATGCTCATGGTCCCTGAGTCCGCGGCGCAGTTCCAACAACACGGGGCCGCAAGTGTGAACGGCCGCCCGCCCCAGGAGGTCCGCCACGACGTCGCTACGGCCCGCTTCGCCACGGAAGAAGGAGACCCATGCACTGGTGTCCAGAAGGACCGCGGTCATGGGCCACGATGCTCGTTGGCGTCGAGCGCCTCGATCTCGTCGTTCGACATGACAGCTACCCGGCCACGCATGGCCAACAGGCTCTGCTGGTTCTGCAGCAACAGGTAAGCGTCGATCGCCGTGTTCACCGCTTCGTTCCGGCTGGCGGTGCCCACGGTCGCCATGAGTTCCTCGAGCGTCTGGTCGGGGATGTCGACTGTCGTGCGCATCAGGGACCTCCTGACGCTCAAGGTAGCATCGACCGACGATGTGATGCGCATGTGCGCATCACATGACGCATCAAACCACTGTAGCCGCTGTCTAGACCGATCTACGCACAGGCCCAGCCCTCAACCGCTGAGCTGCCCGATGATCGCGAACATCGGCAGGAACATGCCCGCCACGATGAAGCCGACGATCCCACCGAGGAACACGATCAGCATCGGCTCCAAGGCCGCCGTCAGGCCCTCGACCGCCTCGTCCACCTCGCGGTCGTAGAACTCGGCGATCTTCTCGAGCATGGTGTCCACCGCGCCGGTCTCCTCGCCGATGGCGATCATGGAGCTGACCAGCGGCGGGTAGACGTTGGGGTACTTGCTCAGCGTGGTGGAGATCTGCTCACCGCGCTGCACGGCGTTCTTGGCCTCATCGAGGATGTCCTCGACGATGATGTTGCCGGCCGTGCCCTTGGTGATCTCGATGGACTCGACGATGTTCACACCGCTCTTGAGCAGCAGACCGAAGGTGCTGGAGAAGCTGGCGATGGAGGACTTCTGCACCAAGGGGCCCAAGATGGGCAGCTTGAGCATGATCCGGTCGATGACGTGCCGACCGTTGTTGGTCCGGTAGTAGAAGGTGACGAAGACGATCAGGCCAACGATGAGGATGAGGTTCAGCCACCAGAAGTTCTGCAGGTAGTCGCTGATCGCCACCAGGACACGGGTGATGACGGGCAGATCGCCGCCGAGCTGATCCAGGATGCCGGCGAACTGCGGCACGATGCCGGTCAGCAGGAAGTAGGTCACTGCCAGCGCGATGACCAGCACCACGGCCGGGTAGGTCATGGCCGAGCGGATCTTGCCGCGCAGGGCCGATTGCTTCTCGAAGTAGTCGGCGACGCGCTCGAGGATGCCGTCCAGGTTGCCCGACACCTCGCCGGCGCGGACCAGGAAGACGTAGAGCCGGTTGAAGATGCTGGGGTGCTTGGACAGGGCGTCGGAGAGCGGCAGGCCGGTCTCGACGTCCTCGCGCACCTTGGTCAGCGTCTCCTTCATCTTGGCCTTGTCGGCCTGACGCGAGAGGATGGCCAAGGACTGCACCACAGGAAGGCCGGCGTTGATGACCGTGGCGAACTGGCGGCTGAAGATGGTGACGTCGCGCAGGCCCACCCTGTCGAGGAAGGCGGGCATCTTGATGTCGGCGTTCAGGCCTGTCTTCGGCGCCTTGATCTCGGAGACGAAGAGGCCCCGCTCTCGCAGGGAGGCGGCCACGTCACGGATGGACGGTGCCTCCATGGTGGCGGCGTACACCTTCCCGTTGCGGTCACGCGCGGTGTAGCTGTAGGTCGGCATGGGTCCTCCGTGCAGCATGATAGCCAACACCTTGCCTGACGGGGTGAAGCATCCGTCACGGGTTAGCCTTGGCCCATGCCGCGCGAGAGCCTGACCCGAAAGAGGCAGCGCGCCGCCTTGGTGCTGGCCGACTTGCGGGAGCTGTACGCCGACGCCCGCACCGAACTCGACTTCGGCACACCCTTCCAACTGGTCATCGCCACCCTGCTCTCGGCGCAGGCGACTGACGTGAGCGTCAACGCCGCCACCCCCGCGCTCTTCGGCCGCTACCCTGACGCCGACGCCATGGCCGCCGCCACGCCGGAGGAGATCGAGCCATACATCCGTACCATCGGCCTCTTCCGCACCAAGGCGAGGAACTCGGTGGCCACCGCCGTGGCCGTGCGTGACCGCTTCGGCGGCGAGGTGCCGCGCAGCATAGAGGAACTGACCAGCCTGCCGGGGGTGGGCCGAAAGACCGCCAACGTGGTGCTGGCCAACGCCTTCGGTGTGCCCACCATCGCGGTGGACACCCACGTTGGGCGCTTGGCCAGACGCCTCGGCTTCAGCACGGCGCTGGATCCCGACGCCGTGGAGCGCGACCTGCAACGGCTGTTCGCCCCGGAGGACTGGATCTTCTTGCACCACGCGCTGATCCTGCATGGGCGGCGGGTCTGCGCCGCCCGCAAACCGGCCTGCGGACGTTGCCTTCTAGCGCCGCTCTGCCCATCGCGGCAGGCCTGACCCACGTCCCGACCCGGATGCGCCATGATGGAGGCAGCACGCACGTGTGCCGGGTCTCGGCCCGGTTGGAGGTGAACGATGGACAACCAACGCAAGATCGGCATCCTGCTCGTGGTCCTCGGCGCCCTGTTCCTGGTGGGCCAGATCGGCGCTGTGGGCAACTTCCTCTGGCCGCTGTTCGTCATGGCGCCAGGGATCGCGCTGCTGCTTTGGGCCTTCGTGAGCGGGCAGAACTACGCCGGCCTGGCCGTGCCGGGCAGCATCGTGACCATGATCGGCCTCATCCTCCTCGTGCAGAACGCCACCAACCGCTTCGAGACCTGGTCATATGCCTGGGCGCTGATCGTGGTGGCGGTGGGCATCGGCACCTGGCTCTACGGCCACCTGGGCGACCGCGAGAAGGAGGTGTCCGAGGGCATCAGGACCTTCACCACCGGCCTCGTCCTGTTCGCCGCCTTCGGCGTCTTCTTCGAGTTCGTCATCAACATCGGCGGCACACGCCCGGCCTGGTTCGGCTCCTGGGTGGTACCGGTGCTGCTGATCGGCGCTGGCGCCTTCCTGCTCTGGCGTAGGCGCGAGCCCGAACTGCCTCCCTTCACGCCTCCCCCCTCCCCACCGCCTCCACCACGCGACCCAGGGGTGCCTCCGGGCTAGGCTGGACGCCATGCCTCTCGATCTCAGCCTGCTGCACGATCTGCTGGCCGCTCCAGGCCCATCCGGTTTCGAGTCCCGCCCCGCGCATGTCTTCGCTGAGGCCGCGCGGGGCTTTGCCGACGGCGTGGAGGTGGACACCTACGGCTCGGTCTACGCCACCGTGCGACCGGACGCCCGCCCCCGCGTCCTCATCGCCGGCCACATCGACGAGATCGGCCTGCTGATCACCTACATCGACGAGGAAGGCTTCGTCTACTTCACCACCCTCGGTGGCTGGGACCCGCTGCAGCTCATCGGCCAACGCGTGCGCGTGCTTGGCCGCGAGCGCGACCTGCCAGGCGTCATCGGCCGCAAGCCCATCCACCTGCTTGACGAGGACGACCGCAAGAAGATGCCCAAGATCACCGACCTGTGGATCGACATCGGTGCCCGCAGCCGGGCCGAGGCCGAGGAGCACCTGCGTCCTGGTGACGTGGCCGTCCTCGACCAGCCGGTGGTGGAACTGCTGGGCGGCCGCATCGCCGGCAAGTCACTGGACGACCGCATCGGTGCCTACGTGGCGCTGGAGGTGGCCAGACGCAGCCGTGGACCGGCCTCGGTGACCGCGGTCGCCACCGTGCAGGAGGAGATCAACGGCGTCGGCGCCCGGGTGGCAGCACAGCGGGTCGATCCCGACGTGGCCATCGCCATCGACGTCACCCACGCCATCGACGTGCCCGACCTGAAGAAGAAGCAGTACGGCGAGACCGGCCTCGGCAAGGGGCCGCAGCTCACGGTTGGCTCCTACGCCCACCGTGGGCTGCTCGATCGCCTGCGCCGGGTGGCGGATGACGCCGCCATCCCCACCACCCTCGGCTTCTCGCCGCGCCTGACCTACACCGACGCCGATCACCTGGCCTACGCCCAGGGCGGCGTGCCAACCGCGGTGGTCTCGGTGCCGAACCGCTACATGCACTCGCCCATCGAGATGATCGACCTCTCCGACGTCGAGAGGCTCATCGACCTGTTGGTGGCCTTCGTCGACGGCTTGGTGGAGGCCGATGTGGAGGGTCTGCGCCGCCTTCCATGAAGGCGCGCCAGCCATGAAGGCACGCCTGCCGTGATGGCGCAGCCTCCCCAAGGGGCGCAGCTGACCAACATGCGCCTTGTCATTGGCCACGAGCAGCCCGACTTCGACGCCATCGCCAGCGTGGCGCTCGCCGCCGTGCTCTTCCCCGGCTCGGTCGGTGCCCTGGAAGGGCATGTGGGTGGCCAGGAGGCCGAGTTCCTGCGCCTCTACCGCGACCAGCTACCGCTGATCGACGCCGACCAGGTGGACTTGGACGCCGTCGGCGCCTTGATCGTGGTCGACACCGCAGAGCGCGGACGCCTCGGCCGCTTCGATGCCCTGGTGGACCGCGTGCCTGTCACCGTCTTCGACCATCACCAGGACCCGGTCGACCCCATGCCAAGCAGCGGCGGCCTGCACGAGGCGGTCGGCGCCACCGTCACCCTGCTGGTGCGGCGCCTGGCGGCGGAGGGTGCCATCCTGCCGCCGCTCATCGCCAGCCTCGGGCTGCTTGGCCTGCATGAGGACACCGGTGGCCTCGCCTTCGACAACGTGACCGTCCACGACCACCTGGCCGCCGCCTACCTGCTGGAGCAAGGCGCGAGCTTGGAGCTGGTCAGGCGCTTCCGCAACCCTGGCACGCCGCCGGCCTTGCGCGCAGCACGCGACCGCATGCTGGCCGAGGCCGAGTTGGTGGAAGTGGGCGGGCGTCGGGTGGCCATCGGGCGGCTGCCAGGCGAGGACTACGCCATGGGTGCCAGCTCGGTGGCCGCCGACCTGCTCGCGGCCAGCGCCGCCGACGCAGCCGTCGTGCTGGCGCGCATGGGCCACAAGACCCTGGTCTTCGGCCGTGCGGAAGCCCAGGTGGACATCGGCCGCGCACTGCGCGCCGTCGGGGGCGGCGGGCATGCACGCGCCGCCTTCGCCCGCAGCGACCTTGACCCCGACGCGCTCAAGGCGGCGCTGTTGGCCGAGCTGCCCGCCTGCGTCACGCCGCCGCTGCGCGCGCTTGACCTCATGAGCAGCCCGGTGCTCACCGTGGCCGAATCCGTGCGGGTGGCCGAGGCAAGGCAGCTCCTCGCCCAGCGCGCCCACAACGGCATGCCGGTGCTGGACGAGGCCGGCCGCGTGAGCGGCGTCATCAGCCGCCGCGACCTCGACCACGCCCTGCGCCTCGGCCTCGGTGACGCGGCCGTCTCCGGCTTCATGACCCGCCCGGCCATCACCGCGGGGCCGGAGGCCACCTTGGAGCAGCTGGAGGACCTGGTCTCCCGCCACGACGTGGGCCGGCTGCCGGTGGTCGACGGCGACCGCTTGCTCGGCATCGTGACGCGCAGCGACCTGGTCGTCGCCCGCCACAGCAAGCCGCAGGAGCCGGAGGTCGCCGAGCGCATCTGGTCGGCCCTGCCGGCCTCCACGAGGGCGCTGGTAGAAGCCGCGGCCGAGGAGGCCGCCAAGCTGACGACCACGAGCAAGGCCGACCCGGGCGGATCGGCCCACGTGGCCGATGGTCCGCGCCTGCACCTGGTGGGCGGCACCGTGCGCGACGGCCTGCTCGGTGTTGGCTTCCTTGACCTCGACCTGATGCTGGAGGGCGCAGAGGCCGCCGACCTGGCCGCCGCCTTGCAGCGGCGCTTCGGCGGCGAGCTCACGCTGCACGGCCCCTTCGGCACCGCATCGCTAGAACTGCCCCAAGGCCCCACCCTCGACCTGGCCACTGCCCGCAGCGAGGCCTACCAGCACCCAGGCGCCCTGCCCGAGGTGCGTGGCGGCGACCTCATCGCCGACCTCTCACGCCGCGACTTCAGCCTCAACGCCATGGCCCTGCAGGTGCAGCCGCTGCCGCGCCGGCTCATCGATCCCTTCGGCGGCCAGGCGGATCTGGCCGAGCGGCGCCTGCGGGTGCTGCATCCCCTCTCCTTCGTCGAGGACCCCACCCGCATGGTCCGCGGCGCGCGCTTGGCCGGCAGACTGGGACTGAGCTTCGATCCAGACACCATGGCCAAGGCACGTGCGGCCTTGCGGCCGGAGGTCGTCGGCCAGGTGTCGCCGCAGCGGCTGAGGGCGGAGCTGGAGCTGAGCCTGCAGGAGGCCAGGGTGGCGCCCTTCCTCCGGCACTTGGATGGCATGGGCGCGCTGGACGCCCTGTACGGCTTGGCCAACGCCGACGAGGTGGTGGCCAGGTTGGACGCAGGGCGCGAGGACTTGGATCCCCTGCCCTACCTCTACGCGCTGCTGGCATCGAACACGGCCGAGCGCAGCGAGGCGGCCGTGCAACGCTTCCATTGGCCGCAACGCAGTCTGGGCCAGTTGCAGAAGCTGCGGGCAGCCATCGCCGACCAACAGCCGCCTTCGGAGGACGCCTTGGCCGCGCTCGACCCGCCCGCACGCAGGGCGCTGATGGCCTTGGCGCCGCATCAGGAGAGTGCCGTGCTGGCCTTCGAGCATGCCCCGGCCGAGCCCAGGGTTCGCGGCAGGGACGTGGTATCTTTGGGCATCGAGCCCGGACCGGAGGTCGGGCGGCTCCTGGCGCGGCTGGCGGCCGCCCGGACCCATGGCGAGGTGCATGGCTTCGCCGACGAGTTGGAACTCGCCCGTCGCTGGGTCGCCGAGGCCCGCGGCGCCGCCCATCCACCCACGTCCGACCGCGACGACCCTTAGGACCTTCCCCCATGCTCCTGAACTACTTCAACAACCCAACGGTGCTCATCGGCGCCAGCCTGATCATGCTGATGGCGCTGATCTTCCACAACATCTTCCAAGCCTGGATGGCCCGCCGCTTCGGCGACCTCACCCCCAGCCATCAGGGCTTCCTGCAGTTCGACCCGCAGACCCATCTCGACTTCATGGGCGTGCTCTTCCTGCTGCTGCTCGGCTTCGGTTGGACGCGGCCGGTGCCGGTCAACGCCCGCAACTACCCTGGCCGCGGTCGCCTCGAGGCCGTGGTCTGGTACGCCGGCCCGCTCGCCTACCTCATCGTCGCCACCCTCTCCTGGTTCCTTGCCGTGCTCTTCGGCACCATGGGCGCGGGTGCACCCTTGGTGCAGGCCTTCGCCGTTGCAGGCAACGTCGCCGTGCTGCACGCGGTCATCAACCTCTTCCCCGTCTTCCCGCTGGACGGCGCCCGCGCCGCGTTGGCCTGGGGCAGCCCCACCGTGCGGCGCTTCATCCAGCAGATCGCCCAGTTCGGCGTGCTCGGCTTCATCATCGTCTTCATGCTGCTCAGCTACACCGGCGTCACCGGCGCCATCCAGCGCTTCTTCAGCTTCCTGATCCTCGGCGGCATCCAGGCGCTGTTCCGACTCTTCGGCGTCTGATCGCGGGCTCCTCGCCCGAAGAAGGGTAGGCCCCTCCCATGTCTTCGTCAGACGAGCCAAGACTGCCAGAGCACGTCAGCGAGAACCGCCGTTACTGGGACGGCATGGCGGACCAGTGGGTCTCGGCAGGCGAACGCGCCTGGGCTCAAGCCGAGCCCACCTGGGGCATCTGGGCCGTGCCGGAGTCCGAGCTGCAGATGCTGCCGGACGACATGCAGGGCATGCGCGCCGTCGAGCTGGGCTGCGGCACCGGCTACGTCTCCTCCTGGATGGCCAGGCGTGGCGCCGAGGTGACCGGCTTGGACAACTCGGCCGAGCAGTTGGCCACCGCCAGGCGGCTGGCCGAGCAGCACGACCTGCCCCTCACACTGGTGCACGGCGACGCCGAGCGCACACCCTTCGAGAGCGCCAGCTTCGACTTCGCCATCAGCGAGTACGGCGCCGCCATCTGGTGCGATCCCCACGTCTGGCTGCCAGAGGCCCACCGGCTGCTGCGCCCCGAAGGACGGCTCGTCTTCCTCGGCCACCATCCCCTGGCCACCGTCTGCTCACCGGAGGACGGCAGCACACCGCTGGAGGAGCGCCTGATCCGCCCCTACTTCGGCATGCACCGCATCGACTGGACACAGGTGGAGGTGGATCCAGGCGGCATGGAGTTCAGCCTGCCGCTGTCGGACTGGTTCGCGCTGTTCCGCCGCGTCGGCTTCGAGGTGGAGGACCTGCGAGAGCCGCGGCCGGCGGACGACGCGGCTGAGGAGCGCTTCAGCGTGACGCCGGCATGGGCGCGCAGGTACCCCAGTGAGCTGGTGTGGAAGTTGAGGAAGGTCTAGGCCCCAGCCACGGAGCGAACCGGCTGACGCAAGACGGTCTTGTGCTTGCTGGGCTCGGTCCTGCGCGGGTCGCTGAGGTAGATCTCGTGGTGCGGACCGTTGAAGGTCACCCCCCGGGCAGGCATGACCTCGTCGTGGAGCCGCGCCAGCACCGGTCCTTCGTCATCGAAGCTGCCTAGGTGCATGGTCTGGATGGCCAGCCCTTCTACGTAAGGCTCCAGACGCAGACCAGCCGGAGGCTGACCGAGCTTCTTGCCTGCCTTGGCCACGGCGGCCTCGAACATCTCAGAGCTCACGAAGTCGGGCACCATGATCATCATGGTCCAGCGCCAGAGGTCCTTCTCGCGGCTGACGAAGCTCCGCGGATCGTCCGCCCACCACAGCCCTTCCAGCGGCGGGACCACGTAGTCCTTGCCCAAGGCCGCCTTGACTGCGAACTTCATGCCGTAACTGACGGAATAGAGCCACTCGAGCACCGCGCGGTAGGAGGCTGCCGTGTTGGGATCGCCTTCGCCGTCCACCTTGAGGAAGCGCATCTCCGGCACATCGACGAGCGCGAACGCCCCGATCGGCGGAGCGTAGAGCTCCTTCAAGCGCTTGCGGAAGTCGATCTTCTCCATCCCTGCTTGGTCCTCAAATCACTTCACAACATCAACGACCATGTGCACCACGGGCGCATAGGTCTCGATGGTGTCCACCAGCTCGCCAGCCGGGTCGAACTTGCGCACCAGGTGACCGCCCCTGCGCGCGGCGTAGAGGAAGCCCATGTCGTCGACGCCAAGGTCGAGCAGCGTGTCGGAGGCCTCGCCCTGCAGCTTCTGGTAGACGTAGGTGGTCCCCAGCTTGCCATCGGCGTTGACGGTGCGCACCTTGCCGGCCGTGGCATCACTGATGTAGAGCTTGCCGCGCCGGTCGATGTGGAAGCCGTCCACCACGCGCATACCGGGTTGGTCCACCGCCATGCGGAAGGCCCAGCGGGTCTCGTACGTACCGTCTGCAGCCAGCCGCTGCACCTGACGGTTGCCGTAGTCCAGCACGTAGATGCGTCCGTCCGGCCCCACCGCCAGCGCCCGCGGGTCGTTGAAGCTGCCGTGCCCGTGGCCGCGCCCGCCGAAGGCGCTCATGAACACGCCGTCCGAGGTGAAGCGCTGGATCAGGTGGCTCTCGGCGTCCAGCACCAGCACGGTGTCGTCCGGCGCCGTGGCGATGGAGCTTGGGTAGAGGAACTCGCCCTGCTTCATGCCGTAGCCACCGAAGGAGAGCACAGGCGTGCCGTCGGGGCCCAGCTTCTGCAGCATGCGGTGGTGCTCCTGGTCGACGCGGTACTCGAAGGTGGCAGTGTAGATGTAGCCGTGGCGATCGACGGCGATGGATACAGGTGCGGTGGAGAAGGAGCCGTGGCCGACGCCGAGGTCGCCCAACGACAGGTGCAGGTTGCCCTCGGTGTCGAGCACGCGCACCACGCCCTGGCGGCTGTTGACGGTGAGCACCAGCCGGCTGGTGAGCGCCAGATCGGGCGTCTCGCGCAGGTCGACGTCGCGCAGCGTGTCACCCACGTCGGTGAGTGTGGGGCGCTCGTCCGGGTCCTTGGAGATCATGCGCATGACCAAGGCGTCCACCGCCTTGGGCACCTTGAGGTTGAGCTGGCGGGGCGGCGGCGGGGTCTGGAAGATCTGCTGGTGGACGATGGCCTCGTAGCCGCCCTTGAAGGCGGTCTGGCCGGTCAGCATCTCGTAGAACACCAGGCCTAGCGAGTAGATGTCGGAGCGGTGGTCGATCTTCAGGCCGCGGGCCTGCTCTGGCGACATGTACACCGGCGTGCCGACGCGGGCGCCGGTCATCGTCAGACGCGAGAGCACCTTGCCGCCTGCGATGCCGAAGTCCATCAGCTTCACAGCTTCGTCGCGCACCTTGGCGCCGTCGTCGGTCTGCTCCACCCCACCGCGCAGGATCATGATGTTCGCCGGTTTGATGTCACGGTGGATGATGCCGGCCTGGTGGATGTGCTGCAGCGCCTCGGCCACCCGCCGCATGATCTGCGTGGAGAGGTCGATGCTCAGCTCGCCCGCCTCGATGTAGCCCTCAAGCGAGCGGCCGTCGACGTACTCCATGGCCATGTAGTGCTGGGTGCCAAGGCTGCCGTGCTCGAAGGTGCGCACGATGTTGACGTGGTTCAGGCGCTGCGCCACCTCGGCCTCGCGGTGGAAGCGGCGGATGAACTTGGCATCGGCCACGTACTGCTCCATCGGCACCTTGAGCGCCACCACCTGGCCGTCCTGGCGGCGAGCGCGGTAGACCGAGGCCATGCCGCCTGAGCCCACCTTCTCCAAGACCTCGTAGCCGGGGATCTCGATGCCCTCGACCACCGAGCTGGTGGCCATCTCGGAGGCGTCACCGCTCTTGGTGGCCCTGCGCTTGCGCTCACGCTCCCGTTCGACGCGCTTGGCCACGGGGTGGCGTCTGCGGGTGGGCGGCGCGACGCGCGCGCTGCGCACCAGGGCGGTGCCGGCGGGCACCAGCAGGCCGAGGGCCAAGGCGTAGGCCACCAGCGGTCCGGTGGCGCGCTCGAGCCCGCCGAAGTAGAGGCTGGCGCCGGCGAGCACCACCGAAAGGCCGAGGGCCAGCAGGCTGATCCACTGCGGCAGGCGCGAGAGCAGCAGGCCGAGCAGCACGGCAGCGGCCAGCAGCATCCAGATCACGAGGCCACCTCGGCCACCACCAGGGTGATGTTGTCTGGGCCGCCGCGTTCGTTGGCCTTGGAGATGAGGAAGTCGACCACGTGCTGGCGGTCGCGGGTGCGCTGCAGCTCCTCGAAGATCTCGTCCGGGGTGACCTGGTCGTGGAGGCCGTCGCTGGCGATCACGAAGACGTCACCTGGTCTGGCGTCCGTCTCGATCACGTCGGGGGCGACATGCGGGCGCGTTCCAAGCACGCGGGTGATCAGGTTGCGCCACTCGTGTCCCTCCGCTTCCTCGGGCGTCAGCAGGCCTTTCTCCAGTTGCTCCTCGACCCAGGAATGATCCTTGGTGAGTTGGTAGATGGTGCCGCCGCGGACCATGTAGGCGCGCGAGTCGCCCACGTGCCCGAGGTAGGCCTTGCCGTCGAGGATGGCCACGCAGGTCAGCGTACTGCCCATGCCGCGGCGTCCTTCGGTCTGGCTGGCCTGGTAGACCCGGCGGTTGGCCAGGCGAAGGGCCTTGTCGATCAAGCTGCCAACGGACACCACTTGCTTGCCTGCCGACAGCTCCGCAGCGTAGCGGCTGAAGGCGTCGTCGAGCACCTCGACCGCCGTCTTGCTGGCCACTTCGCCGGCCGCCGCTCCGCCCATGCCGTCGGCGACGGCGTAGAGGAACAACGTCCCACGCGGCACGGCGAACTGCCACACGCGATGGTAGTCCTCGTTGAGAGGCCGGACGCGACCTACGTCCGAGCCGTGTCCCACCACATGGATCGGTCGCACGTTGGGAGTCTACCGCTTAGGAAGCTTCTCAGGTGCGTCAGTTGCGCTTGGGCCTAGGGCGACGCACCGTGTCCAGGTAGGGGAAGTCGCGCAGCAGGCCACGGAAGCTGCTGAACAGACGCACGGCCTCGTCGCGGTCCCTCGGCAACTGACGCGCCCTGAGGTAGGCGATATCACCGTCGGGGAAGGCGAAGGTGGGCGTGCCGAAGACGTCGAGGCAGACGGCCTTGTGGTGCTCCTGCGCCAACTGGGTGCGCAGTTCCGGATCACTGAGATCCCGCTCGAAGGCGGCCATGTGCAGGCTGGCGCGCTCGGCCACCCGCTGCACGGTGGGCAAGTCGAAGGGCTCACCATCCCTGTGGCGAGCCCTGAGCAAGGCGAGGCGGAAGCGGTCGGCAGCCTCGGTTCCCTGACGCCGCGCGGCACAGGAGGCGAGGAAGGGCAGCAGGCCCTTGCAGCCGCCGCCGTCGGCGTCATCCAAGGGCTCGTTCCAAAGCTGCCAGCCGTCACGGCCGGGGTAGTCGGCTTGGAAGATGCTGAAGTGCCGCCACTCGAAGCTCAGGCCCAAGGGCTCGCCCACCCATTCGGCGATCTCGGCACCCCGCCAGGCAAAAGGGCAGAGGTAGTCGAAGTAGACGACGACCTTTTCGCTCATCGCGTCATGAGACCACCCGCGCACCTGCGCGTGCGTAGCGTGGGGCACTCGTACCTCTGGAGGCGCCACAGGCGCCTCCAGACACCTTCAGTTCGTGATGTCCGGCCCATCCTCGCTCGGCCGCGGCGGTACGGGGCGCTCGGGGATGGTCCCGAAGCGTTTCTCGAAGCGGGCCACGTTCTCGGCCAGGGTGCGCAGCAGGGCCTTCGCATGTTGCGGGCTGGTGATGACACGCGCCTGCACCCTCACCGGCTGCTGCGGGTAGGCGAGGGCGAAGTCGATGAAGAAGGCATCGTCGGTGTGGGTGATCAAGGCGGCGTTGGTGTAGCTGCCTTTGGCCACCGCGGGGTCGATCTCCAGCTTCAGTGTGCGAGCAGTGGGCTTGACCTCTGCATCGGCCATGACGGACCTCCAGGGGCGTGTTCGCGCTCTGCCGCTCAGTCAGCCGGGCCGGCAGCCTTGCCAGCGCCGAGCAGACGGGGCAGCTCGAAGCGCAACCGAGCCAGGTCGCTCAACCCCGAGAGCCGAAGCGCAAGGGTGTGCTCGGCCTGTCGGCTCCCCGCCGTCTGCGGCAGGGCCACCAGCAGCCATGGGCCGCCGCGGTAGGCGAACACCGCCTGGCGCAGGCTACCGCCAACGGACTCGGACAGCACGCCTGCGGCTGCCATGGCGGCCGTCAGTCCCTGTTCGGGGAAGCCGTCTTGCACGTCCAGCCGCTGGAGCAGCTCGCCGTCGACACCCAGCACGGCCGCACCCATGACGCCCGGAAGCGCCGCGACCGCCGACAGCTCGAAGCCCGCCCCTGTGCTCACGCCACCACCTCGGTGAGCGAGACCGCTGCCGCGGCCAAGGCGAGCCGCGCGGCCGGCAGGTCGAGTTGATGGCTGGCCCAGAGCATGACGTACCAGGCGTCGCCCACGGCGTGCACCAGCATCTGGCCGCCCTGAGCCACCACCATCAGCTCCTGGGTGGCGCCGGCGGCGAGGGGCTCGGCCACCGCGCGTTGCAAGGCGTTCCATGCGTAGGTGAACTCCACCACCGCGCCGTCCATGTCGGTCTCGGCCGGGTCCACCCCGACGGAGAAGACCTCGTCGACCAACAGACCGTCGGCGCCGCCAAGCGCGGCGACCTGCACCTGTGGGATGGCGGCGAGCTCGGCCAGGACGTCCTCTAGCTGCGGCATGCCCGAGTCTACTCACCGTGGGTCTCAGCGCCGTGACGCTTCTTGCTTTCGACGCCCACGACCTCGGGTCAGGGCGAGTCCGCACATCTCGACCGTGGATACTGAGAGGAAGGCCGCGGTACGAGATGCTCCACGACTCCCCTGGAAGCCAAGGCCAGGGAACTGGAGAAGGGGGAAGCAGCCATGAACCCGACCACCTTGATCAGCTCCGGCGTCATCCTGCTCACCGTCGTCGCCATCGCCTCCGGCGGCGCCTTCATGCTGCGCGTCGTGACCGGCGCGGTGCCCGTGAACCGGTTGCAGCACAGCTTCTTCCGCGCCGGGCACGCGCACGCAGGCGTGCTGGTCACCCTCGGCCTGGTGGTGCGGCTGCTGCTGGCGCAGGCGCCGGTGCCGGCCTGGAGCGCCGCTCTCGCCGACGGCGTGCTCTACGCCGCCATCCTCATGCCCACCGGCTTCTTCCTCTCGGTCATCGGCCGCGACCCACAGGCCCCCAACGCCTGGCGCTACGCCATCTGGCTGGGGGCCGCCAGCCTCACGGTCGGGGTGGTCGCCGCCGGCGTCGGGCTCATCATCGCGGGCCTGGGCTGAGACCCGCCACGACCTGCCTGGGCCGACTGGGTATCGTGGGCAGCGTGAGCCAACTGCACCTGCACACGCAACCTGGCGAGGTGGCCGAGGTGGTCCTGCTGCCTGGCGACCCCAACCGGGCGCGCCACATCGCCCAGACCTTCTTCGACGAGCCCGTCCTCTACAACGAGAACCGCCAGCTGCTCGGCTTCACCGGCCATTACCGCGGCCTGCGGGTCAGCGTGCAGGCCACCGGCATGGGCTGTCCCAGCCTGGCCATCGTCACCGAAGAGTTGATCCGCCTCGGCAGCCGCACCCTGGTGCGGGTGGGCACCGCAGGGGTGGTGGGCGACGGCATCGAGCCAGGCGACCTGATCGTGGCCTCGGCCGCCGTGCCCAACGACGGCACCACCAGGCAGTACCTGGAGGGCCAGAGCTACGCGCCGGCCGCAGACTTCGAGGTGACGAGGGCCCTGGAGGACGCCGGTCGCGCCCTGGGCCATCCGCCGCACGTCGGCCTGATCCAGACCGAGGACGCCTTCTACGCCACCACGCCCGGCCATGTGCCCGCGCTGCGCGAACGCGGTGTGCTGGGCATCGAGATGGAGGCCAGCGCCCTCTTCCTCATCGCCGCCCTGCGCGGGGTGCGCGCGGGTTGCGCCCTGGTGGCCAGCAACCGCATCGGCGACAGCAGCTTCGTCCCCAAGGAGGTCATGGCGGACGGGGTGAACCGCATGACGCGCATGACCCTCGACGCCATGGTGGCCCTGCACCAGCCCGGGAGCGCGGCATGAACGACGACATGAACGGCGACATGGCCGACCTGCAGGACGACCAGGACCTGGCCTTCGAGCACCTGGACTACGCGGTGGAAAACGGCGTGGCCGTCATCACCCTGCAGCGACCCGAGGCGCTCAACGCCCTGAACGGCCAGCTGCTGCTCGAGTTGAACGCCACCTTCGAGCTGGCCGAGGCCGATGCCACGGTGCAGGCCTTGGTCATCCACGGCGAGGGCAGGGCCTTCGCCGCCGGCGCCGACGTGGCCAACCTGGCGCAGCTCGCCGACGTCTTCAGCGGTCGTGAGGAGTCACTGAACGGCCAAGCCGTCATGGGCGCCCTGGCCGCCCTCCCCTTCCCCACCATCGCCGCCATCCACGGCTACGCCTTGGGCGGCGGGTTGGAGCTGGCGCTGGCCTGCGACCTGCGGGTGGCCAGCCCGGACGCCAAACTAGGGCTGCCGGAGGTGGGTCTCGGCCTCATCCCCGGCTACGGCGGCAGCCAACGCCTGCCGCGCCTCATCGGGGCCTCGCGTGCGCTCGACCTCATCCTCACCGGCCGTCACGTGCCCGCCGATGAGGCCTTGGCCATGGGCCTGGTCAACCGGCTGGCCAACGACGCCTTGGCCACGGCCATGCAGATCGCCCGTCAGACGATGCGCAACGCGCCTGTGGCCCTCGGCCTGGCCAAGGAGGCCGTGGTGCGCGGCATGGACCTCGACCTGCCGCGGGCGTTGGAGGTGGAGGCCGACCTCTTCGGCATGGTGGTCACCACCGCCGACATGAAGGAGGGCACCGCCGCCTTCCTCGAGAAGCGCAAGGCAGAGTTCCAGGGGAACTGACCACCTACCAGCCGCAGTTCCGAAGGAACTGCATACTGAACCGACGCCAGTCGGTTCAGTCGGCGGCCTTCACCCTGCCTTCCGCCACGGACAACACCACCGCGTCGATCTTGCCTGGGTCCAGCAGGCGTTCTTCGAGGTTCTCCGAGCCTGCCCAGGCCCGCAGCGCGGCTTCGGCGGCCTCGTCCCAGCTGCTGCCTACATCGTGGCCGGCCCCTGACAGCACGGCCAGCAAGCGCCTTGCCACATCCCCCTCGATGGCCAGGGCCTCCTCGCGTCGGGGCGGGTCGAAGTAGAGCCGGTGCAGTTGCAGCTGCGCCTGCAGCCTTGGCACCGGGTCGGGGTCGTCGTCCACACGAAGGTCGATGAACCGGTCGTTCATGCCGCCGTAGCCGCCGCCTTCGCGCACCACCAGCAGGGCAGCCGATTGCCTGCCGCGCTTGTCGCCACCGGCCCGGTCGGCGGCCAGCAGCCCGTCGAGCAGGCGCTCCGCGAAGTCAGCTTGGCTGCCCTCGAAGCCCGCGACCAAGGCCTCGATGACCTCGGGGCCGGCCAGCAGGTTGCCCTGCGCCGCCAGGCCAGGCTTGGCGATCCCGCCGGCCCATGGATGGCAGGCCTCGCCCGTGAAGGTGGCGGAGGTGCCGTCGGCAGACACGAGGCCGTACTGGCGTTGCGCGATGTGCTCGTCGCCTCGCTGCAACGAGGCATGCACCAAGTCAAGCGGCACGCCTGCCTGCAGGGCGGCGATGGTGCGTGGCCCGAAGCTTGTGTTGGCGTAGGACTGGGTGGCGACGGCGCCGACCCCGGCAGCCGCGAAGGGCACCACAGCGCCCACCGCCAAGAACTTGGAGGCCGTGGCCACGCCAAGGTCGCCGGAGCTGGGATCACGAGCCACGATGGAGAAGGTGCTGACGAGCTTGGCTGGTCTGCGCATGGCTCAGGTTACCAACGGGCCCGTGCTTGAATGGGGCGTGCCCTTCCGCATCAAGGTGTCCCTCTGGCTGTTCGGCCTGCTGCTGGCAGCCGTCGTCCTCGGTCCCCTGCTGCTGCCCATCCCGCCGATGGCCGGCCTGCAGGAAGCGCGCTCGCTGGCCTGGCCTGGTTCGAGCTGGGTGTCCGTCGAAGGCGTCGATCTGCACGTCGAAGCCATGGTCGACGGTTCGGTGGTCGACGGCTCAACCGTCCTCGACCCGGCGCCATCGGCGGTCGGGGATGGCCCTGCCTACCTGCTGCTGCATGGTTTCGGCAGCAACAGCCGTACATGGCGCGAGGTCCTGCCATGGCTGTCATCGCTCGGCGCGGCGGTGGCCTACGACCGCCCGGCCTTCGGCCTCAGCGAACGACCCATGGGCCGCTGGCCGCTGGAACGCAACCCATACGCGGCGGTCAACCAGGCGCGCCTTGCCATCGGCCTGCTCGACGCCATCGGCCTGGACGACGTGGTGCTGATCGGCCACTCGGCCGGCGCTGAGCTGGCGCTGGAGCTGGCCATCGCCCACCCCGACCGGGTGCGCGCACTCGTGCTCGTCTCACCGGCCGTCGACGTCCGTGGCGGCGCGCCGGCCTGGGCTCAGCCACTGCTGCGCACCCCGCAGATGGAGCGCCTCGGTCCCTACCTCATGCGACAGCTGGCGCAGCAGCCCGGCCTCGACCTGCTGCGCTCCTCCTGGTACGACAGCAGCCGCATCGA
>CAYXJZ010000075.1:0-17625 GCA_964465355.1 uncultured bacterium
CTCGGCGTCCATGCCGAAGAGCTGGCCGTCGAGGCTGTTGAAGATCAGCTTGCCGTCGACGTAGGAGACGCCGCGCGACTGGGCGCCGCAGCAGGCCGAGGCGATGGTCTGGGCCAGGCGGGGCATGTCGGGGGCGAAGGACCACTTGACCACGCCGTTGTTGTTCAGGTCCAAGGCGTAGAGCACGTTGGGCTTGGGCGTCAGCAGGTACATGGTGTCGCCCACCACGATGACCTGGCCCTCGTGGGAGTCGTTGACGCCGGTCTGGAAGGTCCAGGCCACCCGCAGGTCGGCCACGTTGAAGAGGTTGATCTGGTCGAGCTCGCTGTAGTTCCAGGCGCTGTAGTTGCCGTTGGGCATGACCCACTGGTTGGGGTCTTCCTGAAGCCGCAACAGCTCATCGTTGGCCAAGGCGGGAACGGCCAGCAAGGCCACCGCCAGAACCAAGAGAGCCTGCCGCCACCGCTGCATGAGATGCACCATGTATCGATTCCTCCGTCGAACTGAAGTACCTCCGACTGCTGATCAGTCGAAAGCCATGACCGGTCGCGCCGTCCTCCTGCGATCAGGAGGTACGAACGATGAACCCGAGACGAAACGAGGCGAAGCGCGTGTCAGACGCGCCTTCCCTCAGCGAAGCGCGGGGACCTCCTCCGGCAGAGCTGCACCGAAGTCGTTGCCCCATGAGTTGCGGACGTAGGTGGCGATCGAAGCGATCTGGTTGTCATCGAGCAAGGCACCGAAGGCAGGCATGCCGTGGTGCAACCTGCCCACGATGATGGTGGAGATCACGAAGGAAGAGTCGGAGAGCGCCTGCATGCCGGCCAGGCTCGGCCCGGCGCCGCCCTGCCCTTCGGCGCCGTGGCAGGCCATGCAGTTGCGCATGAACTGGACCTGCCCCTCGGCGTAGAGGGCGTCGAAGACCTCCTGCGGCACCTCGACGACGACCTGGTCCACCTGCTCGGTCACGGCAACGCCGCTGGGCGAGACCAGGTAGAACTGGCTGCCGAGGCCTTGGCCACGCACATGGTCGGGCTGCACGTCGCGGCGGCTGCGGTAGAGCGGCCAGCCACCGTAGGTGAGCTGCACGCTGCCGTCCGCGCGTTCGATGCTGCCGACAAGGGCGGCGTCCACCCCTTCACCCGACACCGCCTCCCCATCGATGAGCAGGGGCGGCCAGTTGTTGGCGCAGGCGTCGACGCAGGCCGAGCCATCGGCATCGGCATCCAAGGTGTAGAGGTAGAGCGAGAGGCCATCCGCGTTCACCAGGTGGGCGCCCCACAGTTCGTGGCTGGCGACCTCCAGGCTGTTGGACGAGCTCTGGGCAAGCACGACTGTGGCCACCACCACGAAGACGAAGAGCAGGATGGCCGTGCTACGGAACTTCATGAACTTATATCCCCCTTACATGGACCAGCTAGGTTGGTTCAACATAGCCGGTTTCGTGCCCCTCGCCGGTGGAGACGTTGCTATCTCGGCTAGGGTCAACCATCGATCAGCACGAGTCTATGCTTCCATAGACGGCCGTGGCAATCGCTGGTGTCGCCTGTCCAGTACAAATGTCCCAGTTCACATCGCTGCGGGGTCGTTCCCGTGGCGCTTCCTTGACGGCCGCCCGCCGTCTTCAGCGTTTCCTCAGCATCCGCCCCATGGCCGCGGCGGCCGCAACCACCCCTAGGGGCGGCAGGGCGAAGGTGACCAGCAGGTCGATGGTCAGCGGGAGCTGTTGGAAGCGCAGCAGGACGTAGCGCAGCAGGTCGAGCTGGTAGCTGACCGGGTTGGCGTAGACCAGCACCTTGATCCACACCGGTAACTCGACGAACCAGCCGCCACCGATGGCGTAGATGCCCAACCTTCGCAACTCCTCGCGCAGGGCGTCGGGGATCTGCATGAAGCCGACCCCGCCGATGACGCCGCGCAAAGGGAAGATGGAGCCGGAGAGGAAGTAGAGCGGCTGGATCACCCCGTTGGAGATGGCGCCGAAGCCCTCGAAGGTCTTGAGCCGGCTGGCGATGAGCACGCCTAGGGAGCTGAGCAGCACGCCCATGAAGAACATCACCACCAGGGCGCTGAGCACGCTGACGACGGTGAGGCGAACGCCGATGAAGGGCGCGACGAGCAGCGGGATGGAGCCTTGGATGACGGCGATGGTGGCGCCGCCCAACAGCTTGCCGAGCGCGACGGAGAGCACCGGCGCTGGCGACACCATCACCTCGCGCAGCAGACCGACCTCGCGGTCCCAGACCAGGGCGATGGCCGCTTGCAGGGAGGCGAAGAGCACGTTCAGGGTGATGACGCCAGGCAGGATGTACTGGGCGTAGCTGTAGCCCTCGATCTCGCGCAGGGCGGCGCCGAGGCCGAAGCCGAGGATCAGCAGCCAGAGGATGGTGCGGGAGATGGCGCCGAAGATCTGCGAGCGGTCACGCAGGTAGCGCAGCATCTCGCGCTTCCACATGACGCCGATGACCGAGGGCGCCATGCCGAGGAAGGCGGGGATGCGTCGGTCCAAGCTCATCGCGTGTGCTCCCCGCCGCGCTCGGCGAAGCCGAGCATGAGGTCCCTTGCCGTGGCCATCTCGTCGCGCAGCCGCTTGCCTGTGAGGGCGATGAACACGTCCTCCAGGTCACCACCTTCACTGTGCTGGGCGATGAGCCGCTCCGGGCTGTCGATGGCGACGAGCCTGCCATGGTCGATGATGCCGACCCGGTCGCATGCCTGGGCCTCCGGCAGGTTGTGGGTGGTCATGAGCACCGTCATCCCCTGCTGTCTGAGGCCGTCGATACGCTCCCAGAGGTTGCGCCTGCCCTGCGGATCGAGACCCAAGGTTGGCTCGTCGAGGAAGAGCACCTTGGGCTCGTGCATGAGGGCACGGGCCAGCTCCAGCCGGCGCTTCATGCCACCGGAGAAGGTCCGCACCCGGCGCTGGCCCACCTGCTCCAGCGAGGCCCACACCAGGCCGGCCTCGATCCTCGCGGCGCGCTCCTGCCGCGGGATGCCGTAGAGCACGGCGTGGATCTCGAGGTTCTCGCGGGCCGTGAGACGGTCGTCGAGGGCCGGGTCCTGGAACACCATGCCGAGGACACGGCGCACCGACAGAGCATCTCGCACCACGTCGAAGCCCATGACGCTCGCACTGCCGCTGCTGGGCGGCAGCAGGGTGCTGAGCATGTGCAGCAGGGTGCTCTTCCCCGCCCCGTTGGGGCCGAGCAGCGCGAAGAACTCGCCCTGCCGCACGCCGAAGGACAGACGATCGACCGCCGCTACCTTGCCGTAGCGGCGGTCGATGTCAACGACCTGGATGGCGAAGGACTCGTCCCCGAGTGGCAGGGTCAGCCCCGGCCGGTCGTCAGAGGAAGGTCCTCGCTTGGACGAGGAGTTCATGCAGCTCCCAGCAGGCGCCCGCGGGATCGAAGGCGGAGGCCTCGGCGGCTTCCTCTTCTTCGTCGTCGTCATCGTCCTCAGCACCCACCAGGGTGTCGAGGATCGCGGCAGCGGGCACGTGGATCTCGGGGGCGATCAGGTCGAGCAGGCGCCGCAGGTGCTTGCGGTAGGGGTTGCGCACGGCGTAAGCACCCTCGACCCCGAGGTCGGCGTCGCCAGCATCATATGCCTGGCAGGCGGGTACGAGGACATCGATGAGCTGGTCGTTCAAGCGGGCCAGGTCACGGGCCGGGAACAGGTCGGCGGCCACGGTCTCCTCGACGATGCCGGCCATGCGCTGGGTAGCGCCTTCCGCCTCCTCCGGGTTACCGGTGATGGCGGCGGGCGGGACCACGGTCGGGTAGACGACGGTCTCGAGGAAGTCGACCATCTCCTGGAAGTCGGCGCGGCGCTCGGCGGTGGCCAGGTGCTCGATGCCGGCCCACAGCTCCTTCACGCGCTGCAGCGCACCCCAACCGTTGGGGTACTCCCACAGCTCTTCCTCGGCGGCGTCCTCGTAGGCCTCACCGACGCCGTCGTCCTCGAGCAGCAGGGCCACGATGTTGGCGCCGATGAAGGCGGGCGAGAGGCGGATGTCGTCGTTGAACAGAGCGGCGTAGGCCTGAGCGTGCAGGGCACGCGCCTCAGCGATGACCGGACCGAGGTCATCGCCGTCCTCGAAGGCCTCCTCCACCTCTTCCAGCGCCTCGGCGAAGGCCTCGGCCAGCTCGGGGTCGATGGCGGCGAGGCTGCCACCGAAGCGGCCGAAGTCGCGGCCGAGCAGCTTCTCCACCTGCTCCTCGAACTCCTCGTCGGCGTCGTCGCCAAGGGCCTCGAGGGCGTGGAGGCGCCCAAGCATGACCTCGAGGCCGAAGGCCTGGCTCAGCCGATGGGTGTAGTCGTAGAAGGGGGCGACGCTGTACTGGGCGAAGGCGCCGGTCAGCAGCGAGAGCAGCATGACCATCCCGACGGCGAGGCCGAGCAGGCGACGAGGACGGACTTCAGTCGACATCTGGGATCACCCCTACGGTGGCGGAGTGGCTGCCGCGCCCGGTCTGAACGCTACCGATGACGCACAAGCACTCGGGATCGATGACGGTGGACGAGTCGGAGAGGCCGTCGGCGGTGTAGATCTTGCTGCCGTCCGGCGTGATGGCGATGCCCCATGGGCGGCGGCCCATGCGCTCACGGATGGTGGCGATGAGCTGGTTGGTGTTGGTGTCGATGACGTAGACCGCGCTGGTGCCGCCGCCGACCACGTAGATGCGCGGACGCACCGGGTCGATGGCGATCTCCACCGGACGCGAGTCGAGGCCGAGGTCGATGGTGGCGATGGCGGTGTGGGTCTCGACGTCGATGACGGTGATGGTGCCACCCACCTCGGCCGAGACATAGGCGCGCGTGCCGTCGGTGCCGAAACGCACCTCGCGCGGCCGGTTGCCCACCAGCAGGTGCTTGACCACCGTCAGGTTCTCTCTGTCGAAGACGGTGACGGTGTGCGTGGCCTCGGCCGAGAGGTAGACCCAGCGGCCGTCGGGGCTGACATCCACGCCCTCTGCCTCGATGCCGACGCGGAAGGTGGCGATCTCCTCGCCGGTGGCCACGTTGTAGCCGCCGCCTTGGGCGGTGGCCTCGAGCGCCGCCCAGACCTCGGTGCCGTCCGGGGTGGCCGCCACCCGCTCGGGGTTGCCGCCCGCGCGGATGCGCTGGATGATCTCGTTGGTCTGCACGTCGATGACGGCGATGGCGTCTTCTGTGGTCTCGATGGTGGGCTGGAAGTCGGAGACCGAGACGTAGATGTGACGCCCGTCAGGGCTCACGGCCACGCCGCGGGGACGCACCTCACCTGGGCGGCCGGAGATGTCGATGGTGGCGATGACCGTGTCGGTGGCGGTGTCGATCACCGAGATGTCGGCGCTGTACTCGTTGGAGATGTAGACGTAGTACCGGTCCTGTGCCAGGGCGATGGCGCAGAGACCGAGGAAGGCGGCGGCCAGGACGGCGCGCCAGAGCGGGGATGGGACTCGTCCTCGGAGGCGGGGTGGGTGTAGTTGATGGACGTTCATGGTCTCCCTTCCAGGAACCAGCGAGATGCGCGAACTCACGGCAGGCACCGGCTGGTGGCCTGCAGATCGCCGAGTTGGTCGAGGCGTTCGACGGGGTCGGTGCCGGGCATGTAGATGGCAGGCAGCTCGCCGACCAAGGTCGCCAGGCCGAAGGCATCGCTGCTGGTGGCGTCGTTGATGGCCACGAGGTACAGCGGCTGCCGCAGTTGGCGGTCCCATGGGCGGAAGGAGACACCGATGCCCTTCCAGACGTCGAACACACTGTTGTTCAGGTAGTCGAGCACGGCCTGCGGCTCCAGCGAGCCACCCATGGTGGCCGCCTCGAACATGGCCTTGATGGCCTGGTAGGCAGACCAGGCAGGCATGTCCATGGGCTCGCCGTAGGCAGCCAGGTAACGAGCGTTGAGTTCCCTTGCCCCGTAGGCGTCCAACCTGGCCTCCCAGGCAGAGGCTCGGTGGTCGGCCTCCATGCCCTGTGCGGCCTCCTTCCATGCGCGGAAGAAGCTGCGGGACTGGGCCTCGGCATGCGGGAAGCCGGCCACCGTGGTGCGCACACCGGCGGCAGACAGGTCGGCGAGCACCCTGAGCTGCTCGTCCGCACTGAGCAGGAGCACGATCAGGTCGGCGCCGTTGCGAGCGACCGCGGTCGACACCGCCGAGGCATCGGCGCCTGCGGCCAGGGGGGTCTGTCCCACCACGCGCACGCCGAAGTGCCTCTCGCGTAGGGCCGCCTGCGCGCGTTCGGCCTGTGCGCTGGACTCCACGTCGTCGCCCACCACCAGGTGCCATTGGCGGAAGCCGGAGCGCACGTACCAGCCGGCCAGAGCGTCCAAGTACATGCCCGCGCTCGGTGCGACGTGGAAGGTGGTGGCGGAGCATTGCTCCTGCCGCAAGGCATCGCTCGAAGCGACCAGGTTGAAGAAGGGCAGGCCCTGCTGGGCAGCGAAGGCGCCGATGGCCGCGGCCTCCGCCGCGTCGAAGCCACCGGCCAAGGCGATGGCGCCGGCCTCCTCCACCAGCTGCTGGGCCGCGGTCGACACGGCCTCCGGCCCGCTGGCGTGGGCGACGACGACCTCGAAGTCCATCATGAAGAGCTCGGCGTTGAAGGCATGCTCCTCGGTCGCCATGTGGGCGCCTTGCTCGGCCGCCCGCGCCACATCAGCGGCCAGGCCAGACGGCTCTGCGCCAAGGTCGGGGACGATGACGCCGACGACCAAGCGGCGAGCCCCCGCATCACCTTGGGCGGCAGCGGTCGCCGCTACAGCCAGGAGCATGAGAACGAGGGGGAGCAGCCTGCCGAGGGCAGTGCTTCGTTTGGGTTGTTGGGGCATGTGCAGCACTCCAGCCTATGGCCTTGAGGTAAGGAGAAGGTAAGCGTGGAAGGTAAGCGGGAGGTAAGTGCGGGGCCTGGAACGGGACATGGACACCTCATGTTCCAAGGGCGGTAGCCTTGGGCCATCACGTGGCCGACTGGGGCCGTAGGGGGACCGTCCATGCGGATTCTCGTCCTCGAGGACGAACGCGACATCGCAGAAGGTGTGGTCGACCTGCTTCGGGCCGACCGCTACGAGACCGTCTGGGCACGGGACCTGGCGGAAGCAACCTCCGCTCTGGCCGAGGCCCCTTTCGACCTCGCCCTTCTCGACGTCATGATCGGCGGCGACGAGGACGCCGGCTTCGACTTCGCCGCCTCGCTGCGCGACGCCGACTTCCCCGGCCCCATCCTCTTCCTCACCGCCCGCGACGCGATCGACGACCGGGTCCGCGGCCTGAACCTTGGCGGCGACGACTACCTGGTCAAGCCCTTCAGCCTCATCGAGTTGCGCGCAAGGGTGCAGGCACTGCTGCGCCGAGGGGCGCAGACCAAGCGCAGTCTGCTGCAGCGCGATCCGCTGGTGGTCGACTTGGACGCACGACGGGTGTGGTGGGAAGGGCGCGAGGTGGTGCTCACCGACCGCGAGTTCGCCATGGTCGAGCTCTTCGCCCACTTCCCGGAGCGCGTCTTCCCGGTGGAGGAGTTGGTCGACCGCTTCTTCCCCGTCGCCGAGTCCGGCCCACGGGTGGTGCGGGTCTACGTCAGCCAACTGCGGCAGAAGGTCAACGAGCGGCTGATCACCACCGTCAGCGGCGGCTACCGCCTGGGACCGGCTTCTTGAGCTTCCGCAGCACCATCTTCTGGGCCGTGGCCATCGCGGTCATGGTCATCGTGGCATTGGAGCTCAGCTTCGACTTCGTGGCGGAGCGTGTGGCCAGTGATCAGCGCGGCCGTACCCAGGCCAAGGTGGACAAAGCCCTCGACGACCTCGACCAGCTGTATTGGTCCAACGAGCTCGAGACCCTGATCAACCTGCCCGACCTCAGCGGACCGGACGTCGTGGCCATGTTCGTGGTGCCATGGGGCGTGAGCCGCGTGGCCATCGGCGACCCGACCAGCTTCCCCAGCGAGGGCGGCACCTGGGCCCACGGCTTGCGCACGCTCTCCGACGGCACGGAGATCCGGGTGGCCCTGCCGCTCAGCCGCCTCGAGGTGCTGCTGGCCGACGAGCTGCTCCTCGACCTGCTCGACCTGCCCCTCTTCCTCGCCATCGCCTTCCTGACCGCGCTGCTGTTGCAAAGGCGCATCGCACGCCCGGTGCAGGCGCTCACGGCCGCCACCGAGGCCATCGCCGGCCAGCGCTTCCCCGGCCCCGTCGCGGTGCCTGCCGGCAAGGACGAGCTCTCGCGCCTCGCCCTCGCCTTCAACCGCATGAGCGCCGCCGTGCAGCAGCAGTTCGAGCGCGAGCGCACCTTCACCCGCTACGCCTCCCATGAGCTGCGCACCCCGCTGGCCGCCATGAAGATCCAGCTGGGGCGACTGCAGCTGGGCGTCTCCTCCATGGAGGAGGTCAGCCCGGCCATGGAGCGCAGCCTGCGGCGGATGGAGGACACGCTCGAGGCCTTGATGGCCCTTGCCCGCTCCGGCCAGCGCGATCCACAGCCGCAGCCCCTTGGCACCTTGTTGGACGAGACCTTGGGCACCTTGCCCAAGGAGGCGCGTCGCGCACTCAGCGTCCAGGCAGATGCTCGGGCGATGGTGACGGACGGCCCGCTGCTCAGACAGGCGCTGCACAACCTGCTGGAGAATGCCGTCAAGCACGGTCACGGCCCAGTGTGGCTGGAGGCCGCCATCGACGGGCCGGTCCTGCTGCTCAAGGTGAAGGACCATGGCCCAGGCGTCGCCGAGGAAGACCTGGTGCGACTGACCGAACCCTTCTTCCGCGGCGGCAGTTCCAGGGGAGGCTTGGGGCTCGGCCTCGCGTTGGTCGACCTCATCGCCCGCTCCGTGGACGGTGACCTTCAGTTCCGCAACACGGGTGAAGGGCTCGAGGTCACGATGCGACTGCCCATCGTCACCGAAGCCGTTGCCTGAGCCAAAGGAGAGGCGCGCTGATCAACGCACCCGCCCGGGGAACCCCCACCTCTCCAAGATCTCCGCGATCACCCCATCGCGATGCAACACGGCCAAGGCCTCATCGATCTGGCTCCTCGGGAACACTCGGTCGCTGGTCAGGGCACCGCCGACCCCGATCCAGGGCTCGCTCACCATCTCCGCCTCCATCACCTGCAGCGACGACAGTTCGGGGTGGCTCCTGGCCAGCCACCACCACCATGGCTCCCAGATGACCAAGGCCTGCACCCGTCCGTCCAGCAGGGCCGCCAAGGCAAGGGGCGGGGCGCCGAGCGGCACGCGCTGCCAGCGGCTGCTGGTGGGGAGGCCGTTGTTGTACAGCAGGAAGCGGATGTCGCCCATGGTGCCCTGCACGGCCCCGACGGCGGCGCCAGGAGGCAGGTCGGCCAGGCGCCTCGGCCCCCCTTGCCTGGTCAGCACCACGAAGCGCGCCTCGTAGAAGTTGCTGGTGAAGGTCAGCCACTCCGGGTAGGTCTCTGCATACAGTCTGAAGCCAAGATAGAGGATGCAACGATCGACCAGGTCGATGTACAAGGGCTCGTAGTCGAGCTCGACGACCTGCGTACGGCCCACCAGCACGATCTCGGTGTCGAGCAGCAAGGCGCCTGCGATGGCCTCGGCGATCTCGCGGTCGACCAGATGCCCCGGCTCACGCTCGTCGAGGCAGGCATAGAGGGCCTGCTGGGCGGTGCTCGGCACACGGTTGGGGAACCAGCCCTCTGGCAGCTCCGGTGGACCTTGGGCCAAGGACGAAGCCAGGCAAGCGGCCAGCAACGACACACAGGCGAGTCGAGCGGCGTGACCAAGGGGGGTCGGACGCATCGCGCCTCCGAAGGGTGGGCGAGGGAGGATCCGGGATCCCCCCTCGCCTCGCTCAGACTCCTACAACAGAGCCGAGCCGCTTTCTTCTGACGGTCTCCCTGAGCTCAACGCAGGCGGAACACGTACAGCGCGCTGCCGCCGGCGGGGTTGATGATCTCGGGGGTGATAGGCGAGTAGGCGTTGCTCGGGCCGGAGCCGCGACCGACCTGCACGGCCACGTACTGCACGCCGTCGACCGAGTAGGTCACCGGGAAGCCGTTGGGCAGGCTGCTCAGGCGGGCCTCCCAGAGCTTCTCGCCGGTGGTGTCGTCGAAGGCCATGAAGTAGCGCTCGAGGTTGCCGGTGAAGACAAGGCCGCCACCGGTGGTGAGGGTGGCCGAGCCACCGTTGGCACCGCGCATGCGGTGCTGCCAGAGCTGGCTCTGACCGCCGAGGTCGACGGCGTGGACCACGCCGACGTTGCCGTCGCTGCCTGGAACGAGGCGGCGGGCGAAGGTGGCGCGGCCGCCACCGGTGTAGACCTCGCCCTCACCCAGTGGGTTGGGCGTGGTGTCGGAGCAGAACTCCTGCATGGGCAGGTACAGGGTGTTGGTCAGCGGGCTGTAGGCCGTGGCTGCCCAAGAACGGGAGCCGGGGTCGGCCGGGCAGTTCACCGTGGTCTGGCCGATGCGCGGGAAGGAGTCGGGGTTGATGGTCTTGATGCCCGTGACCGGATCGATGGAGGCGACCACGTTCTGGTACACGGTCTCCACCGCCCACAGCCATCGGCCGTCGCGCCGGTCGATGGCTTCGACGATGCCGAGCTTGCCGGTGGCGACCAGGGCGGGGACCGTCTCGCCGTTGACCTCCAGGTCGACCAGGACCTGCTCGTAGGCGTAGTCAAGGTCCCAGGTGTCGTGCGGCAGCCACTGGTGGTACCAGACGATCTCGCCGGTGCTGGGGCGCAGGGCCAGGGTGCTGTCGGTGTAGAGGGCGTCGTTGTTGGCGCCTTCCTCCAGCGGGAACAGGCCGTTCATCTCGGAGATCCAGGGGTAGGGCTGGCCGACGCTCCAGTACACCAGGTCGAGTTCGGCGTCGTAGCTGCCGATGTTCCAGGCGGAGCCACCGAAGCGGGCCTCGTCTGGCAGGTTGTTCCAGGTGTCGCCGCCGGGCGTGCCCGGCTCGGCGATGGTGCGCACCCGCCACAGCTCCTCGCCGTTGTTGGCGTCGTTGGCGATGATGTAGCAGCCGCCCGGTTGGGCGCCACCGCAGCCGGACACGCCGGTGACGACGATGTCGTTGACGACGATGGAGCCGCCGGTCACGCTGAAGCCGGCCTCCCAGTCGCCCACGGCGCTCTCGAAGACGACCGCCCCTGTGGTGGGGTCGAGCGCCACGAGGAACATGTCACCGGAGACGAAGTAGAGCTTGTCGTTGGCCAAGGCCATGGTCCGGGCGATGCTGGCGGAGCTGGTTGCCCTGTTGCCTGGCAGGCTACGGGCGTATGACCAGATCAGGTCGCCGCTGGCGGCGTCGAGCGCCTGCACCAGGTCGCCCTGGTTGTGCAGGTACATGATGCCTTCGTAGACCAGTGGGGTGCCCTCCGACCGGCCGTTGACCATCGCCCAGGCCCAAGCCAGGCGCAAGTCGCCGACGTTGTCGCGGTTGATCTGGTCGAGCGGGCTGTAGCCCCAGGCGTCGTAGGTGCGCCGCCACATGATCCAGTCGGCGGGATCGGGGTTCTGCAGGACCTCTTGCGTGATCGGGGTGAAGCTGTTGACCTGGCCTTGGGCCAGGGTCGTGGCCAGCGCAGACAGCGCCAGCACGAGGGTCAGCGATAGGGCGATGCGGGTTCTGTTCATATGGTGTGTCCAGATCGTCTTCCTCGGTGCTTGGTTTCGCAGCACCGACGCGAGGTCATGGGACCGTGTGGCCCCCGGCGGCAGCCGATCCAACCTCCTTCTCCCTGGCTCAACAAGTGGTGGCCCTAGGGTGGGGTCACGCGCTCAAGGCGAACGGATGCCCAGGTTCTGCAACACGGACAGGTCGCCGGGCAACTCGACCTCTCCAGCCGCGTGGCCGTTGGCGTTCAAGATCATGGCCATCAGGTCGGCGTACTGCTGATCGGACAGCGAACCTGCGCTGCCCTGGGGCATGAAGGACTTGGTGAACGTGTAGAGCCCGGCGACCGACTGGCCGCCCCAGCGGTTGATGAAGGCGAAGCCGCGCAGCGGAGGCCCGCCGATGAGGCCACCGGTGAAGTCGTCTCCGTGGCACTCCTCGCAGAGGCTCATGTACACAGGCAGGATGCGGTCGACCTGGGCCTGGGTGAAGCTGGCCAGGGTCAGTTCGGCAGCCTCCTCCCCCTCGCTCGCGTCTTCCAGCACCGGGCGGCGTTGGTAGACGAGCTGCGGGCTGAGTCCGCCACGCCTCGCTGTGGCGACTTCATCGACGGTGATCGGCTGGTAAGCATCCAGCTCCTGGTCGTCTCCCCAGGCCGTCAACACGTGGTCGAGCACCGCAGCGATCTGCTCGTCGTCCATCTGGAACCAGCCAGGCATGACGCCGTCGTAATCCTGACCAGCCACCGAGATGGGGCCTTGCATGCCGAAGAGCAGGACGTTGCTCAGGTGCCGCGGACCACCCTCGGCCGCGTAGACCGGCCCGACGTGGCCAGCCAGCGGCGGGAACACGCCCGGGATGCCTGCGCCAGCGGCACCGTGGCAAGCTGCGCAGTTGGCCGCATAGATCGCGCCGCCGTCCGCTTGCGCGGCAGCCAAGGTGGAGAAGGCGCAGACCACGGCCAACAGCCACGGCCTCCAGTCGCGGCGGACCTGCCGCCGTCCTAGGTCATGTCTCGACATCACGCTCCACTCCTCCCCTAGGCAGGACCAGGGGCACCAGGTCGATGGCTCTGTCGTTGAGGTCAGACTAAGGGCTGGCTTGGCATGGCGGGGCCCAGCAAGCGGACGGTCCAGAACGGGGCTTCAGTCCCTTGACAAAGTCACTATCATTTGGTAATCGACGCGCTTAGGCTTCGTAGCTGCCCGACACCGCACCCGCGCCACTGCCGACCCAGTCGGTGTGGAAGGTCTTCCCCCGTGGCTGGTCGACGCGCTCGTAAGTGTGCGCCCCGAAGTAGTCCCTTTGCGCCTGGATGAGGTTGGCCGGTCCGCTGCCGGTGCGCAGCCCGTCGTAGAAGGCCAGCGCCGCCGACATGGCAGGCAGGGCCACGCCAAGGCGCACGCCCTCGGCCACCACGCGGCGCCAGGCCTCCTGCGCATGCGCGACCGCCTCGGCGAAGAAGGGTGCAAGCAGCAGTTGCTCCAGGTCGGGCTGGGCCTCGTAGGCCCTGGTGATGTCGCCGAGGAAGCGCGAGCGGATGATGCAACCGCCGCGCCAGATGCGGGCGGTGGCGGCCAGGTCGGTGGACCAACCGCGCTCCTTGGCCGCGTCGCGCAGCAGCATGTAGCCCTGGGCGTAGCTGACGATCTTGGCGGCGTAGAGCGCCTGTTCGAGGTCGGCCAGGAAGGCGACCTGGTCGCCATCGAAGCGCGTGCGCGCCGGGCCGGCCAGCACCCCAGCCGCCCGCTCCCGCTGCTCCTTCATCGAGGACAACGCCCGCGCGAACACCGCCTCGGTGATGAGCGTGACCGGCTGCCCCTGCTCCAGAGCGGCCACCGCCGTCCAGCGGCCGGTGCCCTTCTGCCCTGCACGATCGAGGATGAGGTCGAGCACGAGCCGCCCCTCCTCGTCGTAGGTGCCGAGCACGTCACGGGTGACTTCGATGAGGTAGGAGTCGAGCACGCCATCGTTCCAGCGGGCGAAGGTCTGGTGCATGGCGGGCGCGTCCATGCCGAGGGAGCCGCGCATGAGCTGGTAGGCCTCCGCGATGAGCTGCATGTCGCCGTACTCGATGCCGTTGTGCACCATCTTCACGAAGTGCCCTGCCCCGTCCTCGCCCATCCAGGCGCAGCAAGGCTCGCCGTCCACCTGGGCGGCGATGGCCTCGAAGAGGGGCCTGACGGTCTCGTAGGCCTCGCGCGGGCCACCAGGCATGATCGAGGGACCGAACCTGGCGCCCTCCTCGCCGCCGGAGACGCCGACGCCGAGGTAGTGCAGCCCCAGCTCGGCGGTGCGCACCGAGCGCCGCACGGTGTCGTCCACGAAGGAGTTGCCGCCGTCGATGACCACGTCGCCCGGCGCCAGCAGCGGCAGCAGTTGCTCGAGCACGGCGTCGACGGCCGCGCCTGCTTGCACCATGAGCATCACCCGGCGTGGGCGCTCGAGGGCGGCCACCAACTGAGGCAGGTCGGCGGCGGGGATCAGCTGACCGCGTGCGGCAGCCTGCGCCCCACTGCCCGCCACGAAGGCCTCGGTGACCGAGGTGGTGCGGTTGTGCACAGCCACGGTCGCACCGTGGTCCAGCATGTTGAGGACCAGGTTCTGGCCCATGACGGCCAGGCCGATGAGGCCGATCTGGGCACGGGGAGAGGGAGCGGGGTCGGACATGGGGCCTCCGGGGTCGCGGCCCCAAGGGCCGGCGACGGACGGTCCCAGTCTATCCAGCCAGGCGACGCACTCAGTCCCGCAGCAGCAGGCCGTGGTCCGTGGCCTTGGGATCGCGGAAGGAACCCGTCCTGCGCAGACCGCCACGGGCGCGCCCATCCGAGGTCTGCACGCCGGCCATACGCTTGAGCAGCGCCTCTGCCTGCTCACCCTTCTGCGAGTGGCCGAAGTAGTAGCCCTGGGCCAACTGGATGTCGAGCCGGCGCAGTGCCTCCACCTGAGCGGCGTTCTCCACCCCTTCGGCCACCACCGTCTTGCCCAGCTTGTGACCCATCGTGGCGATGGCGTCGACGATGGGGGTGGTGTCCTGGCCACCGTCCCGCGAGGTACGGCTGAGGCCGGCGATGAAAGTGCGCGCCAGCTTCAGGGTGTCGATCGGCAGCTTCTGTAGATAGGCCAGCGAGGCGTAACCCGTGCCGAAGTCGTCGAGGGCCATGCGCACGCCCAGCTTCTCGAGGCGCAGCAGGGTAGCGGCCGTGTGGTCGATGGCCTGCACCATCACGCTCTCGGTGATCTCCAGTTGGATGGCGGCTGCAGGCACGCGGGCGTCGGCGATGGCCTGCCGCACCTGGTCGACGAAGGCGGGCTGGCTGAACTGCAGGGTGGAGACGTTGACCGCCACACGGAAGTCGGGTGGCGTCCAGCGCGACCACAGGCTCACCTGGCTGGCCACCTCGCGCAGCAGCCAGTGGCCGATGGGCACGATCAGGCCGGCCTCCTCGGCCACCGGGATGAACTCGCCCGGCTCGACCGGCCCCAGCTCCTTGCTGTTCCAGCGCAGCAGCGCCTCGAATCCGACCAGTTGGCCGTCGGCCAGGCGCACCTGCGGTTGGTAGGCCACCTCCAGTTCCTGGTCGTGCAGGACGTTCCTGAGGTTCTTCTCCAGCGTCAGGCGCCTGCTCAGGCGCTCGCGCTGGTGGTGGTCGGAGAAGCGGAAGCCGTTCTTGCCGCTGGTCTTCACCGCGTACATGGCGCTGTCGGCGCTCTGCGTCAGGGTGGCAACGTCCTGGCCGTCACGCGGGTAGAGGGCGAGGCCAACCGAGGCGGAGACCACCAGGCTGCGGCCCTCCACCATGAAGGGCTCGCGCAAGCGCTCCACCACCTTCTCCGCCACCACCTGCGCGGCGTTGAGGTCGCGAACACCGGACAGGGCGATGACGAACTCGTCGCCACCCAGCCGCGCGAGAAGGTCGCCTTGGCGGATGCGGGCAGCCAATGCGCCGGCCACCGCCTGCAGCAGCTGGTCGCCAACGGCGTGGCCGTAGGTGTCGTTGATCACCTTGAAACGGTCTAGGTCGACGAACAGCACGGCGAAAGCGGCGCCGCCCGGCCTTGGCCTGGCGGTCCACTCGCCGATGTGGCTCTCGAAGGCGGCTCGGTTGAGCACGCCGGTGAGCGGGTCGAAGCGCGCCCGCTCGGAGGCGTCGCGGTGCACCCGCAGCTGCCCGATGATGCGGCGGCCCATGCCGGCCACCAGGCCCATGACCGCCAGGGTGACGGGCAGCACGAGGCCGCCGTCCTGCGCCACCGCTCGCCAAGCCGGGCCAGCCAGGAGCAGGCTGGGGCCGAAGACGTACCATGCCCCTGCTGCTGCGCCGAGCGCGGCACCCGCCACCGAACTCAGCAGCCAACCGGTCACCATCGCCGCCATGGCCAAGGGCACGCCTTGGTAGGCCCCAAAGCCGTCAGCATAGAGATCGAGCAGCACCACGGCAGTGGCCCAGGCCAGTGAAGCCAGGAGAAGGCGTAGCCAGGTCGGCATGGGCGCACCTTAGGCTGGGGCGACTCTCGAGAGCCTGACAGACCACCTGGGCGAGTGGGCCCCAGCGATGCCACTCACAGGCTCGATCAAGAGGCCACCTAGACCTCGTTGCTGCCGCGACTCGGCCACGCGCCGCGCGGCATAGCATGCGTTCCGATGCGGCGCCCGGTCTATCACGGTTGGTGGCAGTTGCTCACGCTCTCCCTGACCGAGACCGTCTCCTTCGGCGTCCTCTACTACGGCTACACCGTCTTCGTCGCCCCCATGCAGCAGGAGTTGCAGGCCTCCGCCGGCACCATCGCCGGTGCCTTCGCCCTCGGCACGGTGGTGTCCGGGCTGGCCGCCGCACCCTACGGCCGCTGGCTCGATCGCCATGGCGTCCGTGGGCTGATGTCGGTCGGCGCGCTGCTGGCCGGCCTGCTGTTGATGGCCTGGTCGATGGTGCAGACCGTGCCCCAGCTCTACCTCGTGTGGACGCTGATGGGGCTCACCACCGCCGCGCTGTACTACGAGCCCGCCTTCGCGCTGCTGACCACCTGGTTCAAGCGCCACCGCAACCTGGCCTTCACCGTCCTGACCTTCTCGGCCGGCTTCGCCAGCGTCATCTTCCTCCCCCTCATCGGTTGGCTGAACGAGGCGCTCGGCTGGCGGGAGACCCTGCGCTGGCTCGCGCTGCTCATGTGGGCCGTGCCGCTGCCGCTGCACGCGCTGGTGCTGCGTCGCCGGCCGGAGGACCTCGGGCAGTCGGTGGACGGGCTGAGCGAGGCGGCGACTGGGCCCGCGGCGCCGGGGACGACAGCGGCGGCACCGGTGGATGCGCCAGCCGGTCGCAGGCGCACCGGGCCGGCCGTCGACCTCGACCTGAACACCGCCATGCGCACAGGCGCCTTCCGCTGGTTGACCCTCTCCTTCGCCTGCTCGGGGATGATCATGATGGCCATGGGCGTCCACCTGGTGCCGCTGCTGCAGGCACGAGGCCTCAGCCCGACGGAGGCCGCCGCGCTGGGTGGCTTGATCGGCCTCACCGCCCTGCCAGGCAGGCTGCTGCTGGCGCCCTTGGCCTCGGTGGTCTCGACCCAGACGCTGATGTGCGGGGTGATGCTGTGCCAGGCGATCGGCCTCAGCGCCCTATGGCTTTGGCCAGGCGGCCCGGCCATCACCGTCTTCGTCCTGCTCTACGGCGCCGGTTTCGGCGTCATCGCGCCGCTGCGCGCCTCGCTGCTGGCCGAGACCTTCGGCCCCCGCTGGTACGGCACCATCTCCGGCCGCATGGTGCTGATCGGCACGCCCTTCCGCGCCGGCGCGCCGGTGCTGGTGGGGTTCATGCTGGAACTCGGGGCCGGCTGGGCCTTCGCCACGCTGGTCTTCTTCTGCCTGGTCGCGAGCCTGGCGGTGCTGCCGGCGCGGCGCTGATCCTGGCCAAGGCCGGCGGACGATGGCCTACGAGGCCGGCAGCCACGCCCCGACCGAGGCTCCTGCGGTAGGTTGCCCACCATGAGCCAGCCCGCCTACGTGCCCGGCGACGCCCTGCCTCTGGCGCCTGCCCTCGCGCCCCGTGG
>CAYXJZ010000076.1:0-17599 GCA_964465355.1 uncultured bacterium
GGGTCGATCCGCCAACCGCAGGCCAAGCGCTTCCTCGCGTCGCAGGGTGTCGACGGCGGCCAGCAGACTCTGGCTACGCACCACCACCCGGCCTTGCTCGAACTGGAAATCGGTGGAGCGCTCTAGCTTGCGCCGAGCATCCTCGTAGGTCATAGGGTCCTCCTCTGAACGTCGATCACTTGTTCCTGCGCAGCCTAGAAGCCACGCCGCTTCATGGGCGCACCACCATGGGCACCTGGCCATGAAGCGCCCATGAAGCGGGCCGCTTTGTACCGTTCGACCATCTCAGGAGGTCCACCGTGTCCAGCATCAAGAGCCTGATCCGCAACACCGTCCTCGCCCTCGCCATCCTCGGCCTCGCCGCCGGTTCGGCTGCCGTGTACCAGCCCAGCGCCGCCGTGTTCGCTGACGGCTCGGGCCACAAGGGTGACTACGACGCCGGCTGAGCAGGCCTGAACACGGTCGCCCCACATTGGGTGACTTCCAGAAAAGGATCCACAAGCGCCCGCGAACCCTGCGGGCGCCAACACGATGAGAAGCCGCATCAGCCAACCAACCCCGCCCCTCAGCGAGCTGAGGTTCCAGTACCAACCCATCCTGGCCCTCACCGGCCACGGCGTGGGGGACTGGCACGAAGCGCTCGTGCGTTGGCACCTGCCCGACGGCACCGTCCGCGGTCCGCTCGAGGTGCTGCCATACTGGCTCGGCCCCAACAGGCAGGCCTCGTTCACCCTCTTCACCCTGCAGCAGGCTGCCTCCGCCCTCCTGCAGCACCCCGAGGCCAGGCTCAGCATCAACCTCAGCCCCAGCCAGGTCACCCACCCATCGGCCATGCAGGCTCTCAGTGACCTGTTGCCCGAGGTCCGCTCCAGGCTCATCATCGAGCTGACAGAGCAGCGGTACCGCAACCTCAACGCTCTGTGGACCAGCCTCGTAGCGCTGCGCGAGCACTGCAACCTCGTGCTCCTGGACGACGTGACGGTCGACGACCTGCATCAACGCGTACGCGTCGGTGCACCGGTGGACGGCATCAAGCTGGACCGCAGCCTCGTGCTCCTGCTCGACGACCCGGTGCAGGGCGAGGACGTGATCCGCCTGGTGGAACAGGCCACCGAGCGCTACCCCATCGTGGTCGCCGAAGGCATCGAGGATCCGGCCAAGCAGGCCGCCCTGCGGAACCTTGGCGTCACCCACGTGCAAGGCTTCGGCATCGGGGTCCCTCAGCGCCAGATCGCCCAGGCCGTGCCACAGACCGATGTGCGCCGCGAGATCACCCCCGCCACCCACCAGCGGGCCCCTCTCTCACCCCACGGCAACTGATTCAAGGGAAGCGCGCCAGCGCAGCCCGTCTCGGAACCGGCTTCACACCACCGCGCTCGCCACGACGGGCTCCGCCCCGGCGTCGCGGTAGAACGTGCCCACCATGCCCCATCGCCAAGCCATCGCAAGCCTCGACCCGGCCACCTTCCTCGGTCCCGTGGCCCTGACCGTGCGCGACCTGCCAAGGGTCGGTGCCTTCTACCAGCGCGTGCTCGGGCTCAATCTGCTGGCCACCGGCCAAGACACCATGGTCCTCGGCGCAGCCGACCGGGCCCCGCTGGTCAGCCTCATCGGACGCCCCGACGCGACGCGGCCGGCGCGGACGAGCACCGGCCTCTTCCACCTCGCCATCGCCTTCCCCGCCCGCGCCGACCTGGCCGCCTGGCTGCGGCACGCCGCCGAGCTGGGCCTGCGCATGGGCCAGGCCGACCACGGCACCCACGAGGCCTTCTACTTCGACGACCCGGAGGGCAACGGCATCGAGATCTACACCGACAAGCCCAAGCAGGCATGGCCCATGCTCGACGGCCAGATGGTGGCGTTCATCACCGAGCCCGTCGACGTCCCCGACCTGCTCGCCAGCCAGGGGGAGCAACCAGGCACCTTCTCTGGCGCGCCGGCCGGCACCCGCATGATGCACGTCCACCTGAAGGCCGCCGAGATCCCCGGCAGCCAAGGCTTCTACCAGGACGCGCTCGGCTTGGCCCCCACCGCCCTCATGGACTCGGCGCTGTTCCTCGCCGCAGGTGGCTACCACCATCACCTCGGCATGAACACATGGCATAGCGCTTCAGGGCCAGCGCCCCAGCCGGGTGCCGCCGGCCTTCATCACTACACCGTGCAACTGCCCGACCAAGCACAACTGCAGGCCCTGGCCGACCGCCTGCAGCAGGCCGCGTGGCCGGTCACGGTGGAAGAAGGCAGCCTAAGGTTGCGCGATCCTTCCGGCAACTCGCTGTTGGTGCGTGACAGCCAGACCAATGCCAGCCAGGCGCTCGGTGACCTTAGGCAACCTTGGCCCTTGGCGCAGGGCTCGGCTGCCGCCTGAGCCAGGTGCTTCGCCGGTGGTCTTCGCTTCAGCGGCAGAGCAGGGTGCGGCAGAAGGTCAGATGCGCCCAGTCACGGTCGTCGTTCGTCTCCTGAAGCGCCATGCGCAGGTACAGCCTTGAACCGTCCCAGTGGTATGCGCTGTCATCGAAGGCCTGCAGTGCCGACAGGCTGCCAACCGAGGGGATGCGGCTGCGCTCGTCGATCCACCAGTCCCGGTAGATGAAGGGCGGGTCGCCACCCGTGTAGGGCAGCGACACGATCATGGCGTCACCTTCCTGCATGTCCTGCAGCTGCAGCGTGAAGCGGCGTGGCAGGTTGGAGCCGCCGCCGAACTGGTAGTGGTAGCTGCCGTCGTGGCGTAGCAGGGTACGGAAGTGCCGGTTGGGGGTGCCCGACCCACCGTGGGGTGAGCCGAACATGGTGTGCAGCGGGCCAGGCCCGAACGGCGCGTCGGGGTCGTCCCTCCGCAGATGCACCGGCGCGAGCTGGTTGTAGGGTTCCTCCAGGTACAGCGTCAGCGCCAGGTAGTGGTGGCCTGAGCAGACGTAGGCGTTCCAGTCGGAGTCCCGCGCACATCCTTGGCCAGCCAAGAACTCGTTGTTCACGGTGACGAAAGCGCCCGCCGTGCCTGTCACGCTGCCATCCTGGTCCAAGAACACCGCGCTGCGGTAGCCGTCCTCGTTGCTGTCGCTGGTCGATGGGCTCTGGTCCTCCGGCCTGCGGGTGGCCAGGTAGACCTCGTTGGTGCCAGGCGCGAAGCTGAGGTTGCTCAGGTGGTTTCGCGGGCTGAGCGAGAAAGCGGTGAAGTCGAGGAAGCCCAGGGCGCTTGCCTTGCGCAGGCCGTTGGGGCTGAAACGCTCGAAGTGGACGTCCTCGACCCAGACGTGGCCATCGTAGAACTCGAAGCCGCGGATGGCGAAGTCGGCCTCCCATGGCCGCGGCAGGCTGCGGCCGTCCTCGCCCACCTGCCCTTCACGCTGTTCCCACTCGAAGACCCAGCCCAGGTTGTCGGTCTCGCCCACCACCACCCCGCCCACCATCCCGCTGCGGTTGGAGGCGAAGGTGGCGCCGATGGCGTTGTCGGCCAGCATGGCGTTCGTCATCAACGTGGTGTCGCCGCGGAACCAGGCGCCGCGCTGGCGATGCCGGTAGGCGGTGTAGTCCTCGAAGCGCGCCTCCACCCGCGCCGAGTCACGGTCGGTCGGGTCGATGCGGGGCGCGTAGTGCGCCACCTCGATGCCGCGCACGTCCAGGGTGGGACCATTGTCGACATGCAGGCCGTCCGAGGCGTTGGAGTGGGCAAGGTTGCCGCGGAAGGCGCCGAGCGGCGTGCGCCGAGGCCAGACGTTGGCACCGTCGAAGATGGCGTAGGAGGGCCCGGTGGGGTGCTCGGGCAGCGCGAACCAGAAGCCGGTGCCCTCCGAGCTGGCGGCCACGTTGTCGATGAAGGCGTTGTCGGGATGGGTGATCCAGAACATGGCCGGACCGAGGAAGTGTCGGTCGGAGGCGAGCAGGGCCATGGAGGCGCTTGGCTTGCGTGCCAGCAGGCCGAGGTTGCCCCGCAGCAGGTTGCCCGTCTCCACCGCGTCCTCCAGGAAGTAGCAGTGGCCGATGGTGTCGAAGGCGGCACTGGCGTCGACGAGCACGCCGTGGGTGCCGTGGATGGTGATGCAGCGGTTGAACAGCGTGTGCAGGCTCACGTTGCGGATGAAGCTGCCATGGCCGGAGTGGCCCATGAGGTGGAAGTGCAGCGGGTAGCGCAGCAGGATGCCCTCCTGCCCCATGTGGCTGACCTCCACCGAGTCCAGGCGCAGGCGGCTCTGCCCCATGGCCATGAGATGGCCGCCGAAGCGGTAGCGGTCGCCGTCCTCCTGCATGGTGCCATCGTCGCCACGCAGGGTGACGTTGCGATCAAGGCGCATGACCTCGGCGCGCGAGGCGAGCGTCATGCCACCGAAGGACTGGTCTTGGCCGTAGTGCATGTAGTTCAGCGCCCGGTCGAGCGTCAGCTGATGGCCGTTCACAGCCGTCAGCGTCCGCACCTCGACCTGGCGATCGTAACGCTCGCCGTCCGAGCCGGCGAAGGCGTAGTAGTCGGTGGAGGCGACGGCGATGCGGTCGCCCACCCGCCAGCCGCTGGCGTCGTCGACATGGATGAGGCTGTCGCCTGCCTGCGCCGTGCTGCTGAGGCGGGTCCAGCTCGGACCGCTCGGGTCGCCGTAGAGCTCGACCACGCCGTCCATCATCCCGATGAACTTGCTGCCGAAGCAGCCCTGGTCGGGCAGGCGCTCGCCTGTGAGGACGATCTCGGCGCGCTGCATGAAGGGCTCGGCCGCGCTGCCGACGTAGAGGCCGCCATGCACCATGATCCAGTCGCTGCGCAGGCTGAGGTCCTGGCGAGCGAAGACCAGCGAGCCGTCGAGGCGCAAGCCGGCCAGTGGCGGCGGGCTGACGTCGAGCAGCACCACCTCGTCGGCGGCGATGCGCACCTCGTCGCCCTCGGCGGGGAGGACCCCGCCAGGCCAACCGGCGGCCTGGGACCAACTGCGGGTGGGTGAGGGCGGCGGCGGGCTGGGGGTGGGGTCGGGATCGGCCGCCAAAGGGCCAACGCCGTGGCCGGCATGCATCGCCCCTGCCATGGTGTGGCCCATCAGCACGTCCATGCAGGAGGGGGCGGGGCTGGGACCGGCACCGACGCAGGCGGCCAGGACCAGCAGCGGGATCAGGCAGGAGGCGAGCATGCCCATGCGTCTGGAGGACAGCCGGCGGTCAGGAAGCGGCCGCAGGGGGGCCCGGGGGGTCGAAGCCATGGAACGAGCCTACGAAGCAGCCACCCGAGCCCGAGTGAGGTTCCACAAACATGATGAGGAAGGCGCCAACGGCCTCATCTTCCCCTCAGGAAGCACGGTCCAACGCCAGCTTGCACACAGTTCGCACATGAACCGCTAGCCTCTCCTTAGCGCATGGCCGTCAACATGCGGCATGCGCCCGCGGTCAAGACGACCGCGCGGCCCTGGAGGTCCCTCTCTCGTGCAACGTCCCCGCCGCCCACGCCGATGGGTCCTGGCTCTGATCATCGTCCTCGCCGTCGCCATCGGCTTGGTCTGGTACCTCTCCTCCAACCTTCGTGGCGAGGCGGGCAGCAGCAGCCCGGGCGCCACCTCCGTCCCGGTGGTCCTCGAGACCTACGTCCGCACCGTCAGCGCCCCAGGCACCCTGCGCGCGGTGCGCCGCAGCACCATCAGCGCCGAGGTCGCCGGCACCGTGGCCGACGTGCTGCGGGTGGGTGACCAGGTCGAGGCAGGCCAGGTGCTGCTGAGCTTCGATACCGCCCCCCTGCTCAGGGCGGTGACGCAGGCCGAGATCGCCTTGGACCAGGCCCGCACCCAGTTGGCCATCACCGTCGGCGATCACCGCGATCAGCGCAGCCAGCAGGAGGAGAGCCTGAATACGGCCCGCTTGCGCCTCGACGAGGCCGAGCAGCGCCTGCGCTCGGCGCAGGACGCGCTGAGCAACAGCGAGCGGCTGGCCACCGTCGGCGCCGAGAGCGCCGACGCCCTGCGTAGGGCGAGGGAGGCGCTGGCCGACGCCGAGCGCGAGACCGAGCGCGCGCGACTGGCCCTGAGCACCATCCAGGCCACGGCGGGCGAGTCCACCGGCCGCCAGACCCAGGATCAGCGCAACCGCGAGCTGGGGATCGAGCGAGCCGAGCTGGACCTGAGGAAGGCACAGGACGACCTGGCGGCCGCCGTCGTGACCGCACCCTTCGCCGGCACCGTCGCCTCCGTCGAGGTGGCCCAGGGTGACCGCCTGAACGCCGGTGTCGCCCTGCTCACCATCCTCGACGGCCAGCGCCTCGAGCTACGCGGCGAGGTGGGCGAGGCCACCGTCGGCTTGATGCGACCGGGCCAACGGGCGGTGGTGCGCGCCGAGGCCGTGCCTGGCACCGAGGTGGTCGGCGAGGTGCGCTCGGTGACGCCTGAGGCGCGCGTGGTCCAGGGGG
Source organism: uncultured bacterium (assembly GCA_964465355.1). Taxonomy (GTDB): domain Bacteria; phylum Deinococcota; class Deinococci; order Deinococcales; family Trueperaceae; genus JAABTL01. The sequence continues at coordinate 6,374 of CAYXJZ010000076.1, forward strand.
TCCCTGTCTTCGACGTGCTCGTGGAGCTCGAGGCCGGTCCCAGCCTGCGCCCTGGGATGACGGCCGAGGCGGTCATCGATGTGGAAGAGGTGCAGGAGGCCGTGCGCCTGCCGCTCGTGGCGCTGCAGGCGGCTGGCGCAGGCGTGGTGGTGGACGTGCAGGTGGGCGAGGCGCGCGGCCTGCGGCCCGTCACCGTGATCGGTCAGCAGGGCCTCGAGGTGGTGGTGCGCGGCGACCTGCCTGCCGGCAGCCTGGTCTGGCTGCCTGCTGCAGCGCCGCAGCAGCCCTCCACCTTCGGGCCTGGTGGGCCAGGCGGGCCGGGGTTCTGATGCCTGAGGCCGGATCGGCCGTCTTGCAGCTGCACGACGTCAGGAAGTCCTACCCCGTCGGTGACGAGCTGTTCTGGGCCCTGCGCGGTGTGAGCTTCGAAGTTCTGCGCGGCGAGATGGTGGCGCTGATGGGCCCGTCCGGCTCTGGCAAGTCCACCCTGATGAACCTGCTCGGCCTGCTCGACCGGCCGAGCGAGGGCAGCTACCGCCTCAGCGGGGTGGAGGTCGGCACCTTGGACGAGCGCGAGCGAGCACGGCTGCGCAACCAGGAGATCGGCTTCGTCTTCCAGGCCTTCCATCTGCTGCCGCGCCTCAGCCTGGCCGAGAACGTCGAGGTGCCGCTGACCTACGCCGGCATCCCGGCCGCGACGCGGCGGCGCGTCGCCCGCGAGATGTTGGGCCGCGTCGGCCTCTCCAGCAAGGTAGCGAGCCTTCCTTCGCAGATCTCCGGCGGCCAGAAGCAACGCGTGGCCATCGCAAGGGCCCTGGCCATGCAACCGGCCATGCTGCTGGCCGACGAGCCGACCGGCAACCTCGACAGCACCACCAGCTACGAGATCATGGAGCTCTTCCACGAGCTGCACGAGGGCGGCTCCACCATCGTCATCGTCACCCACGAGGCCGACATCGCCGAGCAGACCGAGCGCACCATCCGCCTGCACGACGGCGTGGTCGACAGCGACCAGCGGCATCCCAAGCGGCTGCCCGAAGTGACGGCGTGAGCGGCGTGGTGGCCGGCAGCGGCGAGGCGAGCACGCGGGCGCAAGGCGGCCATGGCGTCGCCCCGCGCCGCCGCAAGCCGCGCGGCGTCATGGGCCAACTGCGTCGCACCGGCGAGAACGTGCGGGTGGCGCTGCGCAGCCTGCGCAGCAACGTCATGCGCAGCGCACTGACCGCCCTCGGCGTCATCATCGGCGTCGGCGCGGTCATCACCCTCACCTCCCTCGGCGAAGGCGTGACCGTCTCCATCGAGAGCTCCTTCGCCAACCTGGGGGTCAACGTGCTGTCGATCAGCAACCGCAACCCCACCAGCGGCGGCGGACTGGTGGCTACCAGCATTGGGCCACGGCTGTCGCTGGCCGATGCCGAGGCCATCCGCGACCTGCGCGACCCACGCGTGCTCGGGGTGGCCGCCACCAGCAGCGGCTCGGCCCAGGCGCGCACCGCCACCGGCACCCGCGGCGTGGCCGTCACCGGCACCTGGCCAAGCTACGCCCAGGTCCAGGGCCTGACGGTGGAGCACGGCCGCTTCTTCGACGAACGCGAGGAACGCGAGGCGCACCGGGTGGTGGTCATCGGGGCCTTGCTGGCGCGTGAGCTGCTGCCACCGGGTGCCAGCGCCGCCCTCGGTGCGCGCATCACCGTCGACCAGACCACCTTCGAGGTCATCGGCGTGCTGGAAGAGGTCGAGGACATGTTCGGCAGCAGCGGCCGGGAGTTCATCGTGCCGCTCGGCACCTTCCTCGAGCGCATGGGCAGGAACCTCACCGACCAAGGGCGCACCGCCGTCGGCGGCATCTCGGTCGCGGCCGTGCGCCCAGTGGACATGCGCGCCATCCGCCAGGACCTCACCCAGTTCCTCGCGGTGCGGCACGGCACCATGGACCCGGACGGCTACCGCTTCAGCATCCTCAACCCGCAGGACCTGCTCGACGAGCTGAACACCGTCACCGGCCTCTTCGTCACCTTCCTGGCGATGGTGGCTGGCATCTCCCTGCTGGTGGGTGGCATCGGGATCATGAACATCATGTTGGTCTCCGTCACCGAGCGCACCCGCGAGATCGGCGTGCGCAAGGCGCTTGGCGCCGAGCCGCGCGACATCCTCGAGCAGTTCCTCTTCGAGGCCGCCAGCCTCTCCGGCGCGGGCGGGGCGGTTGGTGTGGCGCTGGGCCTGCTGCTGGCCACCGGCCTCGGCAGCATCGCCGGCCTGACGCCGGTCGCCGACCCGCTCACCATCGCTGGTGCCGTGGCCTTCGCCCTTGCCATCGGCGCCGTCTTCGGCCTCTACCCCGCCCAGCGTGCAGCGCGCCTGGATCCGGTGAGCTCGCTGCGCTACGAGTGAGGAACCCCATGGATCAGCCCACCCGATCGCCCCGACCAAGGTCGCATCCGCTGGCCGCCGCCCGACGGCTGCTCTTCGCCTCGCTCTTGGCGCTGCAGCTCGGCGTGGCCGTCGCCCAGGACGAGCCGGCTGCTCAGGCCGTCGGCCCAGCCGCCGGCCACCCCATCGCCAGCCTGAGCGAGGCATGGGAAGCGGTCCTGGCCAACCCCGCCATGCAGCGCGCAGGCGCCGGCCTGCAGGCGGCCGAGGCAAGGGCCGCCGCCTTGAGCGCGGCCTGGGACATCAGCCTAGGCATGGGCCTGCGAGCCGATGTCGGCGCCACCCACCCGGAGGGCGCCGATCCCGTCCGCCGCGACCTGGAGCTGAGGCTCGACCCGATCACCCTGAGCCTGCGCTTCGACGGCTGGCCAGGCGGGCCGCGCGCCGACGAGCGCGAGGCCAGCGTGCTGCGGCTGGCGCAGCAGCGTCAGCAGCTCTTCGAGACCGCGGCGCAGGCGCTGATCGACACGACGGAGCAGTACCTCGGGGCCCTGCGCGCCGAGCAGGCCGCCGAGCTGCAGCGGCTGCGGGCCGATGAGGCAGCAGAGGCGCTGGCCACCGTGCTGCTGCGCATCGAGCTTGGCCAGGCCACCGAGCGCGACCGGCGCGAGGCCGAACTCGCCTTGCTGCGAGCCCAGACCGACCTGGCGAGCGCCGAACGCCAGGCGCAGCAGACAAGGGAGGCCCTGGAGCGGCGGCTTGGCCGACCCGTCGCCGAGCTGGTCGATCCCGCGCTGCGCAGCTCGGCGCCCGCCCTGCCAGATGACCCGCTGACGGCGCTGGAGGCAAGGGCCAGCCTGCGTCAGGCAAGGGCGCAGGCGGTGGAGGCGCAGCACGCTGCCGCAGGCGTCCAGCGCAGCAGCGGCCCACAGCTCAACTGGCAGCTCAGCGCTGCGGCCGGCGACCAGGACAGGCGCTTCGACCTCGGCTTGACCGGCAGCAGCGTCGACCCACGACCGCGGCTCGACCTCAGCTTCGCCCCGCAGTCGGGCATGACCGCCCTGCAGCAGCTCGGCGACGGCACGGCCTGGCAGGCGGGTGCAGGGCTCAGCCTCAACATCCCCCTCGGCCCCCAGGGCGGGCACCAGCGGGAGGCAGCCGCCCTCGACCTGCTCGCCGCCGAACTGCAGGCCGCCGAGGTGGCAGAGGACCTGCTGCTCGAACTGCAGGACCGCCTGCGGGCGGTGGAGGAGGCCGAAGGCCGCTGGCGACTGGCCGAGGCCACCGTGGCCGCACGCCAGGCCGACCTCAGCGAGGAAGAGCAGCGCGGCCGGCTCGGCCTCGCCACCCCAGCCAGCCTCGCCGACAGCCGACTGGCCGCCGCGACCGCCCTCGCCGACCTGCTGCGCGCCGACGACGGCCTGATCGTCGCCCACATGCGCCTCGCTCTCAGCCTCGCCATCGACCCTCTGGAGGTCCTGCGTTGAACCGCCACCTGGCTAGCATCATCACCGTCCTGCTCATCTCAGCGCCCTCCGCGGCGCTGGCCCAGACGCCGCTGTGGCCGGCCGCGCTCATCGAGGGCCTGCAGCGCTCCAACGTCGTGACCACCGCGCGGATGGACGCAGAGACCGCCGCCCGCGAAGCCAGGCGCAGCCTCGGCGATCCCTTCGCCACCCGCGCCCAGCAGGAGCGCAGCCAACGCGCCGCCGACTTAGCGGCCGCCCAGCTCGAGCAGACCGAGGCGGACGCGCTCCGCCAGGCCGTGTCGGCCTACGCCACCACCCTCGAGGCTCAGGATGGCCTGGCCCTGGCGCAGGCGCGGCAGCAGCTGCGCCAGCGCGAGCTGGAGGCAGAGCGCGTGCGGCTGGAGGTCGGCGTCAGCACCCAGGCGCAGCTGGAGGACGCCATGGCAGCCCTCGATCAGGCCATGGACCAACTGGCGGCGGCCGAGGAGGCCTTGGCCACGGCTTGGGCCGACCTGCACAGCCAGGTGCCTGAGCTCAGCGAGCCGCTGCTGCCCCTTCCCCTGCTCGACGTCTCAGCCATGGCTGAGCGGGAGACCTTCGTCGCGGCGGCCAGCGGGCGCCTCGAGGTGCTGCGGGCCAAGCACGCCATGGCGGACGCCGAGCAGGCGCTGCTGGCTGCGCACCCTGCCTTCACCGCGCCACGCGACCGCGAGGCCGCCGAGGAGGACAGGGTCGCAGCGGCCGCGTCACTGGAGGACGCCGTCGATGCGGCCGAGTCCACCGTGCGCGGCCTGGCCGACGCCGCGCAGGCGGCCCAGCGCCGCTGGGTGCTGGCGGAAGGCGCCCTCGAGCGCAGCGAGGCGCGCTACCGCCAGCAGCTCTCTCGCTCACAGGAAGGGTTGATCAGCCCCCTTGAGATGGCCGGCGAGGAGCTGACGCTGATGCAGCGGCAGCACGAGCTGCGCGCCGCCGCCCACGCCGCCTTGCTGGCGGCCATGCAGCTGCACCACGGCGTTGGGCTGGAGACACCGCTGGTGGGGTCCAGCCTGCCATGAGCCTGGCCACCGTCCCCGAAGCCCCGCTGGTGCTGGTGGTCGAGGACGAGGCGGAGCTGGTCGAGGTGCTGGAGATGTTCCTGCGCCAGGCCGGCTTCCGCACCGAGCGGGCGCCAAGCGCCGAGCAGGGCTGGGCACTGTTCCTGCAGGCGCGTCCCGACGTGGTGCTGCTCGACATCGGCCTGCCTGGTGAGGACGGCCTCGAGCTGCTGCAACGGCTGCGCAGGGACTCCGACGTCCCTGTCATCATGCTCACCGCCCGCGCCCAGGACCTGGACGAGTTGGTGGGCTTCCGCCTCGGGGCCGACGACTACGTCACCAAGCCCTTCGTCCCGCAGACGCTCATCGCCCGCATCAGGGCGGTGCTGCGGCGCGGCCGGGCCCACCGCTCCTGGACGCGTTGGCAGGTGGGGCCGCTGGAGGTGGACGAGGACCGCGTGCTGGTGCTGGTGGATGACCATCCCATCGACGTCACGCCCACCGAGTTCCGGCTGCTGGCCCATCTGGCTCGCATGCCCGGCCGCGCCGTCAGCCGCCAGGAGCTGCTGGAGGCCGCGGTGCCCGAGAGCGACGCCCTCGACAGGGCCATCGACGTGCACATGAAGAACATCCGCCAGAAGCTGTCTGGGACGACGGCGGCCGAGCAGGTCGAGACGGTGAGGGGGGTGGGCTACCGGTTGGCCGAGCGACCGCGTGGACCAGCGTGAACCGGCTGGTCTGGCGACTGGCGGTGGCCATCGCCGTGGTGATGACGCTGTCGCTCATCCTCATCACCGGGCTGCAGGTGCAGTTCCTGTGGCGCGAGCTGGAGACCCTGCCCCCTGCCTGGCGTAGCTGGCTGACGGAGGAGCTGGGGCTTGGGCTCTTCCAGGGCAACGGACTTGCTGCCGATCCGGAGTTCGCGGCATGGGCGCAGCGCTTCCGCCGCCAGGGCGAGGCGGCCACCTGGTTGGGGCTTGGCCTGACCGGTCTGCTCTCGCTCGGCCTGGCCGTAGGCATCGCCCGCTGGCTCGGCCGCCCCTTGGCCGCCGTCTCCGTGGCCGCCACCGCCGTGGCCCACGGCGACCTCGCCGCCCGCGTCGAGCTGCAGCCAAGGCAGCTGCGCTCCAACGATCAGGTCTCGCGCCTGGCCAAGGACTTCAACGCCATGGCTCAACACTTGGAGACCACCGAGCGCGAGCGGAGGATGATGATCGCCGACGTGGCGCATGAGCTGCGCACCCCGCTCACCGTCATGAACCTGACCTTCGAAGCCATCCTCAGCGATCTGATGCCGCTGGACAAGCAGAGCGTGCAACGCCTCCAGCGGCACGGCCAGGTGCTCACCCGCGCGGTGCAGGACCTGCGCACACTGTCGCTGGCCGAGGCAGGCGCGCTCGAGCTGGAACTCCGCCCCACCGACCTCGCGCTGCTGCTGCGCGACGTGCTCGCCCTCTACCAGGTCCCGGCGGAGGCCAAGGGGCTGCGCCTTTCCCTCGCCCCGGAGACGCCGCCCGAGCTGCACGCCACCCTGGACCCGCAGCGCATGGCGCAGGTGCTCGGCAACCTGCTGGACAACGCCCTTCGTGTGACCCCGGAGGGGGGTGAGGTGACCCTGCGTCTTGCTGACCACGGCGCCCAGGGTGGCAACGAAGGCCCTGCTGGTCGGAGCGTCCTGCCTTCGCGGCTGCGCCTGACGGTGGAGGACAGCGGCCCCGGCATCCCGGAGGACATCCGGCCAAGGGTCTTCGAGCGCTTCGTCAAAGGCAGCGACACGCAGGGAGGCAGCGGCCTCGGGCTGGCCATCGTGGCCGCCCTGGTCCGGGCGCACGGCGGCGAGGTCTGGGCGGAGGAGCGCTCTCCGCATGGCACCAGCATGGTGGTGGAGCTCCCGGCACAGGGCTGATGGGCTCAGGCAGGGTGGGTGTCAAGGAAGGTGCCTTCCTGAGGGAAGGTGCCTTCCTGAGGGAAGGTGCCTTCCTTCAGGAAGGTGCGAGCGAGCCAGTCGCTCCACTGCCGCTGCACCTCCGCTGCGACGGCCGCGCCCGCTTCGCCGTACAGGTGGAAGCGCATCGACACCAGCGCCTGATCGCCCATGGCAGAGACGAAGACGTGGGCCAGCCCAGGTGCAGGTCCCTCCAGCCTTAGCAACAGCTCCGGGTACTCGCCGTCCATGCCATCGAGGGCGGCAGCGACCTGCGGGGATGTGGTCTGGATGCGCAGCAGCTCCGGATCGTCGATCTGCAGCTGATCGACCGTGCCCCTGAGTTCGGGGGTGCCTGGTGCCGACCTGAACCGCGAAGCCTGCTCGTCGATCCCTAGCGCGTCCTTGATGGCCCACCAGGTCCCTGGTGCGGGCAAGGCGCTGAAGGCGGTGAGCTGGACCGGCTCGCAGCGCTGCCAAGGGAAGTGGCTGAGGTGGAGCCACAACATGCGGAAGTAGGACGTCGCCCAGCCGTAGGCGTGGCCCTCGTACTCGCCGTCCCAGTCGTCGCTGTCGGCGAACCACCGGTGCACCACGCGCACCACGCAGCTGCCGCCCTCCTTGGCCTCGACGATCCATTCCGTCGCGACCGTGGCCGCTCCCTCCCCTGCCTCGCTGGTGTAGCTGTGGGGCGGGTCCCAAGCCGTGATCTTGGTGACCGAGTCCATGCCCGGCCCGAAACTGGCCACCACGGCGCCACCCACGCGCTCCTCGACCTGGCTGGGGACGAACCATGACGAGATCCCGCTTCCTGTGGCGATGGCGCGCCAGACCTGCTCGGGCGAGCCGGGGACCTCCACCTCGGCATCGATGTGGCGTCGGCCGTCCTCATCCTTCTTCACACGCATGATGGCTCCTCACTGTAGGTCTCCTCCTGACGGGGAGTTCGGCTGTGGGCGGGCAGGGGATGGGCCAGGAGCAGGAGGCGGTGCGAGCGCCCGCCCGGCGCGGACTCGTCGTGGTACTTGGCCACCAGTCGGGCCACCGCCTCGCTCAGCTCCTCGCTGAAGGCGGCGCGCTCCTTGGCAGAGCGGAAGCGGATCACGCTGTCGACCGACAGCGTCGCCAAGCGTTGGCCGGCCTTGCCCGCCCGGCTGATGAGGTCGCCGATCTCACGCACGGCGCGCGCTGCCAGGGCGACCAGGTAGCTGGCCGACAGGCGATCGAGTTCCCGTTCAGGATCGGCAGCGATGGGACCCAAGGCATCGGGCGAGACGACGTACGACGACGCGGTCGCCACCAGACGCCGCTCGGTCAGCCCGCCCCATCGTCTCTCGCTTGCGACGCGGACCAGTCCATGCGACTCCAGTGCCCTGAGGTGGTAGTTCACCTTCTGGCGCGGCAGCCCGAGGCGGTGCGCCAGCGTGGCAGCGGAGGCAGGCTCGCGCAGTTCCGAGAGCAAGCGGTTGCGTGCTGGATCCAAGGCCACCATCGCGGCTGCCGGATCATGGATGACGCCTACGTCTGGCATGCTGGCAATGTATCCTTGACAAATAATCTTGTCAAGGAGGCTGGATGAGGGCCTGGGGGTCGGGGATTCGACGCTCCCGATCCAGACCCCTGTTCAATGATTGACAACATAGGTAAACCATGGCTAGAGTCTTCGTCCTGGGCCGCAGCCGCGACGCGGCCCTGAGCGTGCGGCGGTAGACTCACCGCACCGAAGGAGACCACCATGCCCCAGCCAGCCAAGCCACAACGCGCACGCCTCCCGCTCGTCCTGGTCGCGATCATGGGGCTGATGTTGCCGGCTGGGATGGCATGGGCCCAGGGCGAGGTCAGGGTCTACGCCGTCATCAACGAGGACGACGTCCGCCTGCTGGCCGATCTCTTCACCCAGGAGACCGGCATCACCGTCAACTACCTGCGCGGCGCCACCGGCGAGCTGGTCACCCGCGTCATCGCCGAGGCCGGCGCGCCGCAGGCCGACGTGCTCTTGGGCGGACCGAGCAGCCAGCACATCGCCATCGCGGAGACGGGCGCCCTCGCCTCCTACCACTCGCCGCTGGCCGCCGACCTACCCGACTACGCCACCGACCCGGATGGCCACTGGACCGGCTTCTACCTCACCGCCCTCGGCATCGGCGTCAACGAGGCGCGCTTCCGCGAACGCTTCGGCGACCTGCCCTTCCCCGTCACATGGGACGACCTGCTGAACCCCGACTTCGACGGCGAGATCGTGCTCACCGACCCGGCCGCCTCCTCCACCGCCTACCTCTTCGTGCAGGCGCAGCTGCAGCGCCTGGGCTGGGACGCCGGTTGGGCCTACCTCGAGACCCTGGCGCCCCTGGTTGGCCAGTTCCCCGCCAGCGGCGGCGCCCCGCCCCAGCTGGTGGGCACCGGCGAGTACGCCATCGGCGTGGCCTACGTGCACGCCCTGGCGCGCTACCGCGCCGACGGCTTCCCCGTCTCCACCATCGTGCCGCCTGCCACCGCCGGTGAGGTGGGCGCGGTGGCCATCATCCGCGGCGGCCCCAACCCCGAGAACGCCCAGCGCTTCGTCGACTTCGTGCTCTCGGCCCGCGCCCAGGAGGCCTTCTCGGCGCAGTCCCTGACCACCCCGCTCAACCCCGAGGTCGCCCTGCCTGATGGCGCCAACAGCTTCGCCGAGTTCGACCTGATCGACTACGATGCCGAGCTGGCAGGCAGCCAGCGCGACGAGGTGCTCGAACGCTGGCAACAGGTGGTGGATTGACCCTCGCCTTCCGGACCTTAGGACGTTTGTGGCGTTACGACAGGGGCTTGCTCCTGTCGTACGTCGTTGTGGTGGCCTTCCTGGCCGTCTTCGTGGTCGGGCCGCTGGTGGCGGTGAGCCTCTCGCCATCCGGCAGCGACTGGTCGCGGGTGTTCAGCACCCCAAGGTGGCGTTCCGCCGGCCTCAACAGCCTGCTCATGGCGCTGCTCTCCACCACGTCTTCGGTGGTCATCGGCACCGTCTACGCCTTCGCCATGGTCAAGGTGCGCGTGCCCGGCCAGCGCTTCTTCAGCGTCGTCCCCCTGCTGCTGCTGGTCACCCCGCCGTTCGTCTCCGGGCTGGCCTTCATCCTGTTGCTCGGTCGCCGCGGCCTGATCACCTACGAGCTGCTCGGCCTCGAGACCTCGATCTACGGCTGGCACGGCCTGTGGCTGGCGCAGACGCTGTCCTTCTTCCCCATCGCCTACCTGGTGCTGCGCGGGGTCTTCATGGCCATCGACACCACGGTCGAGCAGGCCGCCCGCGGCCTCGGCGCCAACCGCTGGCAGCTCTTCCGCACGGTGACGCTGCCGCTGGCGACCCCCGGCCTGCTGGCAGCAGCCCTGTTCATCGCCATCTCGGTGCTTGGCGACTTCGGCAACCCTATGCTGGTGGGTGGCCGCTTCAGGGTGCTGGCCACCGAGGTCTACACCCAGCTCACCGGCTGGGCGGCCATCGGCAGCAGCGCGGCGCTCGGCCTGCTGTTGCTGGTGCCGGCCGTTGCCTTCTTCGCCGCCCAACAGGCGGTGCAGGCGCGCACCCGCCACCGCTTCGTCACCGTGGGCGGCCGCGGTGCCGGTCTGCCTGCCCCCAGCCAGAGCGCCTGGCTGCGCTGGTCGCTGTTCGCCTTCTGCACGCTGTTGGCCGCCTTCGTCTTCGCCAGCCACGGGGTGGTGGTGCTGAGCGCGCTCACACGGCTGTGGGGGGTGGACGCCCGCTTCACCCTCGACCACCTTGCCTACGTGCTGCGGCACGGGCATGACCTGGCCAACAGCCTGCGCTTCGCCGCCATGGCCGCCCTTGCCTGCACCCTGCTCTCGGCGCTGGCCGCCTACCTGGTGCAGCGCACGTCGGTGCCTTTGCGCCGCCCCCTCGACCTGGCCACCTTGCTGCCTGCCGCCGTCCCTGGCACGCTGATGGGCGTGGCCTACGTGCTGAGCTTCAACACCCCGCCGCTGCGCCTCACCGGCACCGAGGCCATCATCGTCATCGCCATGGCGGTGTCCTACCTGCCGGTGGGCTACCGCGTCTGCTCAGCCGCCCTCGAGCAGATCCGCGGCACGCTGGACGAGAGCGCCGCCAACCTCGGCGCATCACGCATGCAGGTCTTCGCCACCATCGCCCTTCCGCTGCTGCGCCACGCGCTGCTGGCCGCCTTCGTCTTCTGCTTCATCCAGTCCATCGGCACCCTCAGCACGGTGATCTTCCTGGTGGGCTTCGACACCCCGCTGGCCTCGGTGACCATCCTCAACCTGGCACAGCAGGGCAGCTGGGGGCGCGCATCTGCGCTGGCCAGCGCACTGATGCTGGTGGCCTTCCTCGGCCTCGGCCTGCTGCGGGCGCTGGCCGCCCCGGCGCTGCGCGACCTCGGTTCCGGCGTGAGCGGGGGCCTTGCCCGTGGCTGATCGCGACGAC
>CAYXJZ010000077.1:0-11884 GCA_964465355.1 uncultured bacterium
CCATGATCGCGCTCAGCAGGCCATCGTCCGGCTCGGCCTTGCGAACCTCGACGAAGCCGACGAAGTAGTTCGCCAGCGCCGCGTTCGCGGCTTGGTTGCGGGCCTGCACGTCCTTGCCTGCGGTGCCGAGGCCAGTGGTGTCGATGACCTCCTGCGCCCAGTGGGCCAGCTGCCCGCGGTCGGCTTCCGGGATGCCGAGCAGCTCGCAGATCACCAGCACCGGGATGGGTGCGGCCACCTCGGCGATGAGGTCGAAGCCGCCGCGGGCCAGGGCGGCCCCCAGGTGCTCGTCGACGATGCGACGGATCGGCTCCTCCAAGGTGGCGACGCGCTTGGGGGTGAAGTCGGCGGCCACCCGCCGACGCAGCCTGGTGTGGGCCGGCGGGTCGAGGAAGATCATCGACGGTTCCTCGCCGCCACTGTAGTCGTCCTGCCCATAGACGTTGCGGCTGTCGCTGGTGAAGCGTCTGGCGTCACCCGTCACCGCGCTCACATCGGCGTAGCGGGTGACCAGGAGGAGGCGGCCCAGCGGATGCCCTTGGAAGGGGATGCGGAGCAACGGCGCCTGCTCCCGCATGCGGGCGTAGGCACCGTATGGATCGCGCAGGAAGGCGGGCGAGGCCATGTCGAAGCCCAGCGACACCGCGTCGGGCACCTCGTTGGTCAGGTCTGCCACTGTGGGAGCTCCATCCTGGCGTACGCCATCGGGTCCCGGCGCGCCTAGGCCATCATCCTAGCGTCAGCTTCCGCATCTCCGGCGCCACCCTGGCCGCCAGCTCCCCCGCCTCGCGCAGCAGGCCGTCGATCGCCACGGCCAAGGCCCGCAGCAGTTCCTCCTGCGCCAGTGAGGTCGCCAAGGCACCTTCGAAGGCACCAAGCACCTCGGCGGGCAGCTCGTCGTAGCCGCGGCCGTTGCGGGCCGGTAGGCCTCTGCGCAGGCAGGCCAGGTTCAGGGCCTCGTCGCGCAGGCCGCTCAGCCAATGCTCGGCCTGCCACAGCCGGCCGCGTTCCACACAGAAGCGAGCCCGCAGCGCGTGGTGCACCGCCAGGCCGAAGAGCTGCCCCGCATCGGCCACCACGCGGGCGTCTTGGTCGGCCATCTGCAACACACGGCTGCGCAGGCGGTCGCGGTCCTCTTGGCTGAACAGGCTCACGCGCGAAGGATACTCGGCCGTCGCGCCAGCCCTTACGACATCAGGCGGTAGGCCAGCTTCCCCACGACCTCGTCCGCGATGTTCTCGCTGATGCGGTTGGAGGCTAGGCCCGCGGCGCTCATTGGGTGGGATCCAGGCGGCCACCGTAGGGGTAATCCACCTCGAGCGGACCCAGGTCCACCGAGCGGTCCGGGGTCACAACGCCGTCCAGGGTCGAAGCGTTCTCGAACAGGTGGAAGGCGTTGCCGTTGGCATCCACCACCAGCAGGCGGTCCTTGAGGGGGTCATAACTCAGCTGCGAGGCGCCTTCCGCAGCCTCCAGGAAGGTGCGATCGGGCTCCCGCAAACCGCTGATGGTCGAGGCGTCCTCGAACACGAACACGTTCTCCGCCTGGTACTGGTTGCCGACGTAGACCACGTCCCGTTCGAGGTCGATGGCCAAGCCCCAGATGAAGACGCCACCCTCGGTCGACACCGCCACCACCCGGTCGGGAGCGACGTCCCCGTCCAAGGTCGAGGCGTCGTCGAAGACGGCGAAACCGAGCTCGGCGACGCTGAGGAACAGGCGATCGGCACCCGGGTCGTAGACCAGGCGGCCGTCCCCACTGAGGTAGGCATCGACGGCCGGCCCCTCGATCACCCGGTCTGCGGTGAGCACCCCGACGCCGGCTGCGGCCTCGGAGAACACCGCGATGCGATCTTGGCCCACGACGTACAGCTCGTCGAGGACCGGATCGTAGGCGAGGCTGGACGGGTAGACGCTCAAACCGACATCGAAACCGGCCGTGGGCTCCACGGCGCCCAACGCGGCCGATATCGCCTCCAGCCGGAACACGGACACGGTCTCGTGCGTTTCCACGATCAGGAACGCCGCGTCGATCTCAGGCAGGATGAGGATGTCGTAGTACTGCTCCAGCCAGCCCTCCAGGTGGAAGCTGCGCTGGGGCGGCGCCTCGCCATCGACGGTGTCGGCTGAGGCGAAGACATGGACCTCCTCACCCAAGAGGTAGATCGTGCCGGGTGCGTTCACCACCACGTCGGCCACCGCCGACTCGCCATCACCGAGCGCCTCGACCTCGGTCTCGACCCGGCCGCCGGGCAGGGCGCGGGCCGGGGCCTAGTAGTGGCCTGCCGTGTCGATGGTGCCCACCTGGGCTGAGCCGCCCTCCACCCCACCCACCCGCCAGCTGACGCTGCCGGGATCGGCGAAGCCAAGGGCTTGGAAGGTGGTGGCCTGGCCGGTCTCCAGCGAGACGGGCCCGGCGGGAACGAGGCGGGGGTCCAGATCGGGAGGAGTTGGCGCACCACAAGCCGCCAGCAGGACGATGAGCGAGGCGAGGGTAAGGGCCCGGAACGCGTGTCGCATCAGCATGTACCTCCAGGTTCGGTCGCGAGCCACGGAACACCGAAGCGTTCCGAGCCGCCAAGGGATCTGGGCACCGAAGAGCTGCGCTCAACATAGACGCTGGGGCCCTCGGCCAAGCGGGCGGGCTCACAACATCAGGCGATACACCAACTCACCCACACCCTCGTCCGCGATGTTCTCGATGACGCCGTTGGGGGCGAAGCCCATGTGCAGGTGCCAGGCCTGCGGCTCCGGCTCGTCGGTCTGCGAGGAGCTCAGCAGCGCAACGTAGCCCTTGGCGCGCAGCTCGGCCAGCAGGAAACCGAGCAGCAGACGCGAGTAGCCGCGGCCCCGATGCGCCTCGTCGAGGAAGATCAGGCCAAGGAAGGGCACCGTGGTCCACAGCACGCTGTAGCGGGCAAGGCCGATGAGCCGTCCTGCCTGCTCCAGCACTACCACTTCCTCGTTGGCGATCACCTTGCGCCAGGTGGCCTCGTTGGGCCAGGCATCCAGCGCATGCAAGGCAGGGATGTCGGCCGGCTGGGCGAGGCGTGCGCGCGGTGCGCCGACCTCCGTCATCCCGCCGTTACGCCCATCAGCCGGTCCCTGACCTGCTCCGCCTGCCACAGGTGACGGTGCTGGTGGCGCGGCAAGATGCAGAGCGCGGAGTAGACGCTGTACTTCAGCCGCTCGGCGAAGGGGGAAGGGACGCGCAACCGTCCGAGCGGCAGACCATCGGCGGCGGCCACCCCGGCCACGACCTCGGCCTGCAGCCTTTGGAACTCGGCGACCAGCTCGTCGGTCGGCGCCGTCGATCCGGGAACGAAGTCGGCCGGCGCCCGCACCTTCACGCGCACGGGCGGTCCCATGTTGCGCCACATGAAACCGCCGAGGATGTCGTGCCGATGCGCCTCAGGCGCAGGCAGGCCGAGGCCGCGCCCCTCTTCCAGCGCGGCACGCAACCTCGGCAGGAAGGCCGCACTGGTCAGGTTGAGATGGGCGACGCACTCGGCCACCGACCAGCTCTGAGGCTGGGCGCGCTCGGCCCAGCGCTGGTGCGGGACGGTGTCGACCAGGCCATGCAGGCGCCGATCGGCATCAGCCAACTCGTCGACGATGGCCTGTAGTTGGGGATGCATGCTCGGGTGCCCGACCTCCTGGCAGGAGGATACGTCGTACTTCTGACGCTGACGCGACCCTTGGCAACCGCAGTACTGTTTCGCCGAAGGCGTCGATGGGACCTCGAACCGCTCGCTGCACGATGCGCTGGACCAAGCAGGAGCCCTACGATGACTGTCCTTGGCGTCAACTTACGCGGCCATCAGCTGCCTGACCCGACCTGCCTCCCGAACCTCTGCTGCACCAACGGCAATGCCGCCGCCGCCGCGCCCTCGTCCAAGAAGCCCAGCCGCATGCGCCGGTTCAGGACGTCCTCCGGCGTGCAGGCCAGCTCGTGGTCGATGGCGTAGCTGACCTCAGCCTCGACGTATGGATAGCCCTCCACCAGCCGCCTGTCCTGCCCGGCGCGGGCCAACGCGGCCACCAGCGGCGCGCGGTCGCCGTAAGCCTGGTGCAGGTGGTCGGCGACGTCGGCGGGCAGGCCGTCAGCGTCCCAAGGTCGCTCGGAGACGAAGCCCTCGCCGCCGTAGAGGGTCAGTTGGTCGCTGCTGCTTGGCGCACTCGGGCTCAGGCCTCCTGCTTCGATGGCCTGCGCCAGCGCGTCCATGGCCATGCGTCGGTAGGTGGTCCACTTGCCGCCAGCCACGCTGATCAGGCCGCTGTCGCTGCGCAAGATGGTGTGGTCGCGGCTGACGCTGGCGGTGCGCTCGCGGCGCGGCTGGGCCACCAGTGGGCGCAGGCCCGACCAGGCGGCCTGCACGTCGGTGCGTTCCACCGGCAGGTCGAAGTAGCGCGCCACGTGCTTGAGGATGTAGTCGATCTCGGCCTCGGTGGCCTGCGGGTCGCGGGCCAGGCTGGCCGGCTGGTCGGTGGTGCCCACCAGGGTCTTGCCCTGCCACGGCAGCAGGAACAGCACCCGGCCGTCGTCGGTCCTGGGGATGAGCAGGCCGGCGTCGGGTGGGGAGAAGCGGCCGTCCAGCACCACGTGCACGCCGGAGCTGAGGTGGAGCATGGCCTCGGCGTCCGGGTCGTCCATGCGCCTGATCTCGTCGATGAAGGGGCCGGTGGCGTTGACCACCACCCGCGCACGCAGGGGCAGCTCGCGGCCGCTCAGCCGGTCGCGCAGCGTGGCGCCGCGCAGCCGGCCGTCCTCCGTGAGCAGGCCGGCCACCTCGAGGTGGTTGGCCACCACCGCGCCGTGTTCGGCCGCGGTGAGGACGAGCGCAAGGTTCATGCGGGCGTCGTCGAACTGCCCGTCGAAGTACTGCACCGCACCGACCAAGCCGTCGCGGCGCAGCATGGGGAAGCGCCGCGAGGCCTCGGCGGCGGGCAGGAAGCGGCTGGGGCTGAGGTTGGCGCGGCCGGCCAGCAGGTCGTAGAGCTTGAGGCCGATCCAGTAGTAGGGCACTTGCCAGGCGCGGTAGAGCGGCGTCAGCAGGGCCAGCGGCCTGGAGAGGTGCGGGGCGATGCGCAGCAGCACGGCCCGTTCGTGCAGGGCCTCGCGCACCAGGTGGAACTGCGAGCGATCGAGGCGCTTGACCGCCTGCTCCAGGTAGCGCACGCCGCCATGCAGCAGCTTGGTGCTGCGGCTGGAGGTGCCGCTGGCGAAGTCGTCGCGTTCGACGAGGGCCACCTGCAGGCCACGGTGGGCGGCCTCCAGCGCGATCCCCGCGCCGGTGGCGCCGCCGCCGATGATCAGCAGGTCGAAGTCACGCTGCGCCAGCGCGTCCAAGGTGTGGGCGCGCGGGGGCGGTGCGGCGGGAGGGCGGGTCACCCAGACGCCCCCGGCCCTCGCTCGTATGCCTCGGCGATGGTGCCGATGTCGTTGGTCAGCAGGGCGTCGATACCCCAGGATAGGGCGAGGTCGACAGCAGCCAGGTCATCGCTGAAGTACTGCTGGGTCTTCAGGCCTCGGTCACGCGCCAGGGCGACATCGGCCTGGCCGAAGTAGCCGACGAAGAACTGGATGCGCTCGCAACCGAGGTCGACCGCCGCCTGCACCGACTCGGCGGCAGGCAGTTCGTGCGGCAACTGGATCATGCAGCGGCGCAGCTCGGGCCGGTGACGGACCACCGTCTGAAGCACGTCGACACCGGCGGCCACGTAGAGGCGCGCACCGGCAGCCGCGGCTTCGGCCAGGCGATCAAGCTCGGCCAGCGAAGGCGTCAGCTTCTTGATGTGCACGTTGAGCTCGACCTCGGCGGCGAAGAGGTCGAGCACGTCATCGAGCGTGGGGACGCCCATGCGCGGCAAGGTGCCACCGTCCGTGTGGCGGACGGCCACCTTGGCCAAGGCGGCGTGGTCGTGGCTGTCGACGGGACCGCTCAGCTCATGCGTGCGGTCGAGGGTGGCGTCGTGCAGCACCATGGCCACGCCATCGGCGCTGCTGCGCAGGTCGAACTCCAACTCGTCGGCACCGGCCGCGACGGCCGCTGCCAGCGCCGGCAGGGAGTTCTCGGGGAAGCGGGTGCTCCACCCCCGGTGAGCGATCCACCGGGGGTGGGGTCTTGCGACCCGTGTCATCTCTCAGTCTCGGAAACGCAGACCGTCGGCGCTGAAGTCCATGGTGTGGCTCGGTTGGGTGCGCCACTCGATGCCGTCACGCACGCCCCAGCAGATGGCCGGTCGGTAGAGGGTGGTGCCTGGCGCCTGGCGCTCCCAGCTGTCGAGGAGCTGGCCGAAGAGTTCCTGGCGGGCAGACACGTCGAAGGTGGAGGCCAGCTGCTCGCCGATCTGGTTGAAGTCGGGGTCGGGGTTCACCCAGCGCGGCTGGCGCTGCGCCTCGTCGTTGCCGCCCCACAGCAGCCAGAGGCCGCCGAGCGGATCGGTGAAGCGCATGGCGTATGACCAGGGGTGGATGGCGAAGTCGGGGTTGACCCAGAAGGCGGTGGTCATGCGGATCTGCACGTTCAGGCCGATCTCGCGCAGCATCTCGACGATGATCTCGGCGGCTTCGAGGTCGTTGTCGTAGTAGCCGGGGATGAGGTCGTAGTAGAGCGTCTCGCCGGCGTAGCTGGAGGACTGCACCAGGGCCCTTGCCGCTTCGGGGTCGTAGGGCGTCAGTGGCCGGTCGCCCAGGTACATGTCGCCGTACTCGGGCAGCTGGTGGCCGGGGGTCTCGACGGCGCCCTCGTCCCACAGCGCCTCGACGATGAGGTTGCGGTCGATGGCCAGGTTGATGGCACGCCG
Source organism: uncultured bacterium (assembly GCA_964465355.1). Lineage (GTDB taxonomy): Bacteria > Deinococcota > Deinococci > Deinococcales > Trueperaceae > JAABTL01. The sequence goes on from CAYXJZ010000077.1 coordinate 6,808, forward strand.
CAGGTCGACGTCCTGCATGAGGGGGTTGCCGCGGGTGTTGTAGACCAGCAGGTGGATGAGCTGGTGCTGCTCGCACACCACGTCGACGCCGTCGAAGGAGCGCACAAGGTTGATCTGGTCAGGCAGCACCGGGTTGATGATGTCCTGCTCGTTGTTGACCAGGGCCGTCATGCGGCTGGAGGCCTCGGGGATGACCGAGTAGACCACTTCCCTGACGTTGGGCTGCTCGCCCCAGTAGTCGGCGAAGGCTTCGAGGACGATGCGGTCGGGCTCGAAGGAGACGAGGCGGAAGGGGCCGGTGCCGACGGCGACGCGGCCGTACTCCTCGGGGCCGATCTCCTCGATGAAGCGCGCAGGCACCATCCAGGAGCCCCAGAGGCTGGCCAGGCGCTGCTCCAACGCCGGGTCGGGCCGCAGGGTGACGATGCGCACGGTCAGGTCGTCGACCGCCTGCACCTCGGCGATGGTCTCCAGCAGGCCGCGGGCAAGCAGGAAGGTGCTCTCCGGCGAGATGGCGCGCTCGATGGAGTACACGACGTCGGCGCTGGTGAAGGCGTCGCCGTTGTGGAACAGCACGCCTGGCCGCAGCTTGAGGATCAGCTCGAGGTCGGAGACCCGTTCCCAGCTCTCCGCCAGGCCGGGGGTGAGCACCGCGTTGTCCTCGGGGTCCATGCGGATGAGCGTCTCGAAGACGTTGTACTGCACGCGGCTGGCCGTGAGGCTGATGGAGGCGTGGGGATCCATGGTCGGCGGGATGTTGGCCACGCCGACGCGCAGCGTCTCCCTCTGGAAGCCCTGCCCGAAGGCAAGGCCGGCTGCCGCGCAGAGACCGATCACGGCCAGGGCCAGACCGGTGGCGCGCCAGGACGGAAGGACTCTCTTGTTCATGTTGGCCTCCTTAGGACCAGGGTGGGAACGACGAGGGGTGAAGGTCATCTCAGAAGCGGAGGGTGGGGTCCAAGGTGTCGCGCAGCCAGTCGCCCAGCAGCGAGGTGGTCATGGTGATGGCCAGCAGGATGGCGGCGGGCGCCACCGCGATCCACCAGGCGTTCACCAGGTAGTTGCGGCCGGCGCCGATCATCGAGCCGAGCGAGGTGTCGGGCGGCTGCACCCCGAGGCCGAGGAAGGACATGGAGGACTCGAGCAGCATGATGGCGCTGAAGTTGGCGGTGACGAGGACGATGAGCGGCGAGGTGACGTTGGGCAGCACGTGGCGCAGCGCCAGCCTCAGGCGCGATCCGCCCTGGGCGCGCACGGCTTCGACGAACAGCGCCTCGCGCACGGCCAAGACCTGGCCGCGGGTGACGCGCGCGTAGGTGGCCCAGCCTGCCAGGCCGATGATCGGGATGAGCACCGTCAGGTCGGAGCCGAAGACGGCGATGGCGGTGAGCGCCACCAGCGTGAAGGGCACGGCCAGCTGGGCGTCGATCAGGAACATGACGACGGCGTCCACCCAGCGGTCGGCCAGGCCGCTGAGCAGGCCGAGGCTGGCGCCGGCCAGGAAGCCGACCATGGTGCCGAGGCTGGCCACCAGGATCGACAGCCTCAGCGAGTGCAGGGCCCTTGACAGGACGTCGCGACCGAGGTGGTCGGTGCCGAGCCAGAAGCGGTTCTCGCCGCTGACGGTGCCCGGTGCGGCCAGACGGTCGCGCAGGTGCTGTTGGGTCGGTGGGTAGGGCGCCAGCCAAGGGGCGGTGGCGGCAGCGACAAGGATGACGGCCAGCAGCACGAGGCTGACCTTGACGGGCCATGGGCTGCTGCGCAGGCGGGCGAGGAAGCCGCGGCCCCCCGCCTGCGCGGGATGGACGGGTTCGACCTGATGAGCCGACTCGACCATGGCCATCAGCCCGCGATCCGCACGCGAGGATCGAGCAGGGCGTAGCCGAAGTCGATGAGCACGCTCACCAGCACCACCACCGAGGCCACGATGAGGATGGAGAACTGCAGCACCGGGTAGTCGCGGGCGGTCACGGCGTTGACGATCAGGCGACCGGCGCCTGGCCAGGCGAACACCGTCTCCACCACCACGGCGCCGCCCACCAGGCTGCCGAGCATGAGACCGATCATGGTCAGCACCGGGATGAAGGCGGGGCGCAGGGCGTGGCGCAGCACCACCACGCTGCCGCTCACCCCCTTGGCCTTGGCGGTGCGCACGTAGTCCTGACCGAGCACGTCCAGCAGCGAGCTGCGCGTGAGTCGGGCGATCAGCGCAGCGCTGGAGGAGCCGAGGGTGAGCACCGGCATGATGAGGTGCATCCAACTGTTGCGGCCAGAACTGGGCAGCCAGCCGAGCTGCAGGCTGAACACCAGGATGAGGCCGATGCCGAGCACGAAGTCGGGCGTGGCGTAGGCGGCGAAGGTGCCGGTCATCAGCACCCGGTCGAGCCAGCCGTTGCGCCGCACGGCAGAGACCACGCCCACCACCACGCCGCTCACCACCGCGAAGAGCAGGGCGAGGCCCATGAGCTGCAAGGTGTATGGCAGGCGCTCGGCGAAGACCCTCGTCACCGGCCTGCGCTCGTAGAAGCTGTTGCCGAAGTCGCCGCTGACGACACCGCGAAGGTAGATGAGGTACTGCTCGTGCATGGGACGATCGAGGCCGAGCTGACCGCGCAGCAGTGTGCGCATCTCGTCCGATGCGCTGTCCGCCAGCAGCCAGTCGGTCGGGTCGCCGGTGAGGCGGGTGGCCACGAAGACCACGGTGACGATGAACCACAGGGTGAGGAAGGCACGGGCCAGCCTCCTGGGCAGGTACCTGGTCATGGCTCTCCCTCGCCCCCTCTCTTCCGTGGGACCATCGCGCCCGTGGTGAGAACCCTAGGAACGGCGAACACCTCCGTCGGTGATGAACGCCCGAAGGAACCGGGCATCCCGGTCCGGGCCGGTCGCGCGCGAGACCAACGGGCCATCACGGCTCGCGAGGTCTTGCCTGGAAGATGCCCAAACGTAGCACCGGCCTTGACTTATGTCAACAGTGACTGCACGTTTGTGCATTCCAGCTCCTTTGCCCTTCCATCATGCGTGAGTCATGCATGTCTTGACTTCGAACATCTGTGCTATCTTGCCCGCCATACGTATACGAGACGGGGGTCAGCAGCGTGTCAGGAGCCACCGCCACAGCCTTGGACGCCGTCGAGGCCTTCGCCTTCGACCTCGACGGGACGCTCTACCTGGCCCAGCAGCTGCTGCCTGGGGCCGGGAAGCTCCTCGCCGGACTCGAAGCCGCCGGCCGTTCGGTCGTCTTCGCCACCAACAACTCCTCGATGCCCGCGACGGACTACCAGGCCAAGCTCCGCAGCCTTGGCCTGCCGGCCGACCGGTCGGTGCTGCTGACCTCCAACGATGTCGCCGTCAGCCACCTCAAGGAGCGGGGATACCGGCGCCCCTGGCTGCTCGCCACCGATGCCGTCCGCCATGAGTACGGCTTCGAGGGCCTCGGTCACGACGAGGCCGACCCCGACTGCCTGCTGCTGACCTTCGACACGAGCCTCGATTACCAGAAGCTGCTCCGCGCCAGCCGCCTGATCGAGTCAGGCATCCCCTACCTGGCCACCCATCCCGACCCGGTGTGCCCCAGCCCTGCCGGTGGCATGCCCGACTGCGGCGCCATCATCGAGCTGCTGCACGCCACCACCGGCGCACGCCCGGTGGTGCTTGGCAAGCCATACGCCGGCATGGCCTCGGCCATCGTCGAACGCCTGGGCTACCCGGCCGAGCGCATCGCCTTCGTCGGCGACCGGCTGCAGACCGACATGCGCATGGCAAGCGATTTCGGTTTCGTCGGGGTCTTGACCCTCACCGGCGTCACCGGCCACGACGAGCTCAGAAGCAGCGAGCTGCGGCCCCCGGTGGTGGTCCAGGACATGGTCGACCTCGCTCGGCTCCTTGGCTTAGGCTGAAGGCCGTGACCAAGCCCACCGACCGCAGCGACCTCGCACACCTAGGGGGCGAAGCCAGTTTCGAGGACGCGTTGCGGGTGGCGCGCATGTACTACCACCTCGACCTCACCACCAACGAGATCGGCCAGCAGCTCGGCATGGCAAGGCCGACGGTGTCGCGCCTGCTGGGCTGGGCGCGCAGCCACGGCCTGGTGGAGTTCCGCGTCCTCGACCACCGGGAGCTGCAGCTGCGCCTCGAAGACCAGTTGGAGCGAGCCTTCGGCGTGCGCGAGGTCAAGGTGGTGCCTGTCCATCCCGATGCGGGCACGGCGGAGCAGATGGCCGCCGTCACCCGCTTCGCGGCGCGTTACTTGAACGGCATCATGGGCGAGCGCTCCACCCTGGCCCTCGCCTGGGGCGCCACCGTCGCGCGCATCGCCACCGAGCTGCGACCCAAGCCCTTGCCCAACGTGAACATCGTGCAGCTCAACGGCAGCGGCAACCAACGCGGCGGCCATGGCATCACCGACGCGGCCAACATCATCAACGCCTTCGCCCGCAACTACCACGGCCATGGCCACCTGCTGCCCATCCCCGCCTACTTCGACGCGCCCGCCACCAAGGAGGCCATGTTCCAGGAGCGGGTGGTCCGCCGGGTGCACGCGCTGGCTCAGAAGGCCGACGTCGTGCTCTTCAGCATCGGCACGCCGGACGCCAACTCCTACATCTACCAGGCCGGCTACATCGAGGATCAGGAGCTCAACGCCCTGCGCTCCACCGACGTGGTGGGCGACATCGCCACCGTCTTCTTCCGCGAGGACGGCAGCTACAGCGACATCGCCATGAACCAGCGCTCCTCCGGCCCCGACCTCGGCACCCTGGCCAAGCATCCATACACGGTGTGCGTGGTGGCCGGCCGAGACAAGGTGCAGGCGCTGCGCGGCGCCTTGGCCGGAGGCTTCATGAACACCCTGATCGTGGACGAGTCGGTCGCCAGAGCCCTGATGGAGGACTGAGGCCATGCACCCCTTCTCCCTTCCCGGCCGTTTCTTGCGTGGCAACCTCCACACCCATACCGATCGCAGCGACGGCGTCCTGCCTCCCGCCGAGGTGGCCGCGCGCTACCGCGCCAACGGCTACGACTTCCTTGCCATCACCGACCACCTCAGGGACAAGTACGGCTGGCGCATCACGGACGT
>CAYXJZ010000077.1:11984-16956 GCA_964465355.1 uncultured bacterium
GCGCTGGCCAACGGCGAACTCTGGCACCTGGTGGCCGTCGGCCTGCCCGATGACTTTCCCACCGGCGGGGACGAGGCGACCCCTGCCAGCGGTCCAGAACTGGCCCGCCGCGCCTTGGAGGCCGGCGCCTTCGTGGCCGCCGCCCACCCGGCCTGGTACGGCGCCACCGCCGCCGACATCCTGACGCTTGGCCCGGTGCACGCCGTCGAGGTCTACAACGTCGCCTGCGCCGGCCTCAACGACAGGGGCGACAGCTGGCAGGTCTACAACGAGTTGCTGGCGGGCGGCGCCCGCTTCGGCGTCTGCGTGGCCGACGACGCGCACTTCAAGGTCCCCTTCGACGCCTTCCGCGCCTGGGTGATGGTGAAGAGCGAGAGCGACGAGCCGGCCGCCATCGTCGCGGCGCTGAAGGCCGGCGCCTACTACTCGAGCACCGGGCCCGAGATCCGCGATCTGCGTTGGGAGGACGGTGCGCTGCACCTGGCGTGCTCGCCGGTGGAGCGGGTCTACCTCAGCGGTGTCGGTCGGCATGCCCAGACGGTCTTCGGCGCCAACCTGACCCGCGCGAGCATCCGACCGAACGGTGTGGTGGGTCCCGTCGCACGGCTGACGCTGGTGGACGCTGTGGGGCGGCGGGCTTGGACGAACCTCTTCGAGGTGGAACGCATCGCCCGAGGCTAGGGCAGCACCCGCAGCCCCGCCCGCCACACCCCCACCAGTTCCAACCCCGGATCGAGCATCAGCACGTCGGCGATCGCCCCCTCCACCAACCGTCCACGGTCACGCAGCCCCAGGTAGTCCGCCGGGGCCTCGGTGGCCGCCCGCAGCGCCCGCTCCGGGGCCACGCCCATGGTCACCGCCGTGCGCACCGCCCGGTCCATGGTCAGCACGCTGCCGGCCAGGGTGCCGTCAGCCAGCGTCGCCTTGCCGCCCTGCACCATGACCTCCTGGCCGCCCAGGCTGGTGGACCCCTCGCCAAGGCCGACGGCGCGGATGGCGTCGGTGATGAGCAGCAGCCTCGCCCCCTTGGCCGCGAAGGCGGTGCGCACCGAGGCGGGCGCCACGTGATGGCCGTCGACGATGAGCTCGGCGTAGGCCTGCTCGTCGCCCAGCAGGGCGCCGATGGCGCCTGGCGCGCGGCCGCTGAGTCCGGTCATGGCGTTGAAGAGGTGCGTGCCACTCCACACGCCTCCGGCGGCCTTCACCGCCGCCGACCAGGCCTCCACCGTCTCGGCACTGGCCATGGTGTGGCCGGCGCTGACCCGCACCCCGGCCTCGGCGAAGCGCCGGGCGGCCACGGCGCCTTGGTCCTCCTCTGGCGCGATGGTCACCAGCCTCACCACGTCCAGAGCAAGGACCTCGTCCAGCAAGGCCTCCGTCGGCCGCAGGGCGAAGGGCGGCTGCGCGCCGAGGCGGTCGGGGCTGATGAAGGGGCCTTCCAGATGCGCACCCAGTACGGCAGCGCGGTCGAACGCCACTGCGGTTGCACTGGACCGCGCCGCGGCCGCGTCCTCCGCCGCCACCTCCGCCACCCCTCGCAGGGCGTGCATGACCGCGGCCCACGGGTTGGTCATGGTGGTGGGCAACATGGCGGTGGTGCCGCCGCGCAGGTGCGTGCGGGCCATCGCCCGCACGGCATCGGGCCCGTCCATGGCGTCGGCGCCGCCCCCACCGTGCACGTGCACGTCGATGAAGCCGGGCACCAGCCAGGGGGCGTCCGGATCGCCAGAGCGACCCGCCCGTTCGGGGGCGCCGACCTCCACCTCGGCGATGCGACCGTCGACCAGCGTCAGCGAGCCGAGCGCCACACGGCCGGGCAGCAGCAGGCGCCCCTCCAACCGCGTCCGGGTCAAGGCCTCGGCCTCCTCACCGACTCAGCTCGACCAGGGCTGCACGATGATGCCGCCCTCGCGCAGCAGCGCCACCTCTGGGCCGCGGTCGCTCTCCTCCGCGTTGGGGTCGCCTTGCGCCAGGGCGCCTGCGATGCGCAGCTGCGGCGAGAGGATGCGGTGGGCGTAGATCACCGCACGCTCGTTGCCGGCTGCGCCTGCGTGGGCCACCCCGCGCAACAGGCCGGTGACGATGACGTCGCCCTCGGCCACCAGCTCGGCCCCGGCGTTCACGTCGCCCATGATCACGATCGAGCCGCTGGACTCCACCCTGCCGCCCGAGCGCACCGTGCGCGCGATGATGACGGTCTCGCTCTTGGCCTGCACCATGGCGCCAGGCGGCCGCACCTCCACCACCTCGCCGCCGGCGGTCGCGACCGCCGCGCTCACCACACCGAGCAGCGCGTACGGCACCTTCTCGGCCACCTCGAGGATGACCTTGCCTGCGATCAGCTCGCCGTGCGCGGCCAGGGTCTCGGCCACCTCATCGGCCTTGACCGAGCTGTCCAGCGTGAGCAGCACGCCGCCGCGGGTGCCGCGCAGCCTCATCGCGCACCTGCCTGGGGCGTGCCGACGTTCCAGTAGGCGGCGAAGAAGTCGCGCGCCACCGGCACCGAGACCCGCGAGCTCGAGCCACCGTGCTCGATGAAGACCACGATCGCGATCTCTGGATCCTCGGTGGGTCCGTAGCCCATGAACCAGGCATGGGTGTAGTCGCCGCCCCTGGAGGTCTGGGCGGTGCCGGTCTTGCCCGCCACGCTCACGGGGAAGGCCGCCGGACCGAGGAAGGAGCGGGCGGGGTAGTCGGTGAACAGCATGCGCATGCCCTCCTGAAGAACGCGCCACGAACCGCTGCCCAGCTCCTGCCGGGTGGGTTCGAAGACGTCGTCGCCGACCTGTCTGACCAGGTGAGGCTGGACCTGATGGCCGCTCATGGCCAGGGTCTGGATGAGTTGGGTGACCTGGATGGGCGTGGCAAGCACGTCGCCCTGGCCCACTGCCGAGTTCAGCGTGAAGCCAGGCAGCCAGCCGTGGTCGAACTGCGGCTGCGCCAGCACCCAGGCCTCGTCTGGCACCCGGCCCGCCCGTTCTTCCTGGAGGCCAACCCCCACCGGCACACCGAAGCCGAGCCGCCTTGCCTGATCGGCCAGCTGCGCCGCGAAGGGCCCCCAGCCGCGCGTCGCGTCGGGGCTGCTGGCGATGGCTGCCCAGAAGAAGGTGTTGCAGCTGTCGGCGATGGCGTTGCGCACGTCGTAGGAGCCCTGGCCATAGGTGGCCCAGTTGCGGAAGGTCACCCCGCCGAGCGAGAAGGTGGCGTTGCAGGGGAAGCGTGTGCCTGGCTCGATGAAGCCGCCGTCGAGCAGGGCGAGCGAGGTCACCAGCTTGTAGGTGGAGGCCGGTGGGTAGGCCTCCACCGCGCGGTTCTGCAGGGGCTTGTGCAGCACGTCGCCGAGGATCAGCCCGGCCGCGGTGGGGTCGATGGGGCGCTTGGCGAAGACGTTCTGGTCGAAGGTGGGCGTCGATGCCATGGCCAGCACCTCGCCGGTGCGCGGGTCCATGGCGATGAGGGCGCCGTGCACGACATCCTCGCGCGGCAGGCCGACGCGCGCCCTGTCCTCGTTGACGTAGCCGAGGGCGCCGGCCAGCACGTCCTCGGCCATGCGCTGCACCACCGGGTCGATGGTCAGCACCACGTCCTGGCCCGGCGTGGCCGCGATCACCGTCTCCGAGCGCAGCGGCGCGCCGCGGTGATCCACCTGCACCCTGCGCAGGCCGGAGGCGCCGTAGAGCTGCGCCTCCCAGGTGGCCTCGATGCCCATGACGCCGGCCAGGTCGTCCACCCCGTAGCCGGGGTTGCGGTCGGGATCGGCCTGCGAGGTGTAGCCCACCACCTGGGCAGCGAGGTTGGTGGGGTAGGTGCGCTCGATGCGCTCGCGCAGGTACAGCGATGCCTGCCCGGCGATGCGTTCCTCCACCGCAGGCACCAGATGGTCGGGGATGTTCCACACCACCACCGCGCCGTTCAGCGTCTCCTCCAGCCGAGCGGGGTCGGGCGGGCGCGGCAGGTCGACGCCGAGGCCGAGGAAGGCGGCCAGCCGCGGCCAACCCTCGATGTCGCCACCCCAGTACATGAGGTCGTAGGCCACCCGGTTGTCGGCCAGCACGGTGCCGTCGCGGGCCAGCACCCGGCCGCGCAGCGGGGCGATGGCGCGCTCCTGGGTGAAGTTCTGCTCGCTGCGCGCCTGGTACTCCTCGGCCATGGCCAACTGCATGTACATCAGACGGCCGGTGAAGATGACAAGGATGGTGAGCATGGCGGCCAGCAGCAGTCTCAGGCGACCCTGGATGCCGGATGGGGCCTCGCTCTCGGCACGGCGCTCGCCCGGCACCACCTCGGTGGAAGGCCGGCGCAGCGACAGCTCGCGCTTGCGTGACCTGGCCGAGGAGGAGGGTTGACGGGAGGCGCCTGGCCTGCGCGAGGCACCTGGGGAGCGACCACTCACAGCAGTTCCTTGCGCAACGACTGGCTGCGCGCCAGCAGGGCGAAGCCCCAAGGCAGCAGCAGGCTGGCGGCCACCACGGTGAAGGCGGCGTCCAAGGCGGCGGCCGAGGCCACACCGAGCCAGGTGGGCGTGCCGTCGGACAGCCACAGCAGCAGCACGCCGATGACCAGCCACTTGCCCCCGACCGCCGCCAGCACCGCCAGCGAACGTTCGAGGAAGCCTTCCTGCGAGAGCTGGGCGCGCACCGTCGTGGCCACGAGGGCGGCGCCTGCAAGGCCGAGGGCGTGCACACCGAGGGCGCCGTGACCGAAGAGGTCCTGGGCCAAGCCGGCGCCGTAGCCCAGCAGCACGAGCTGCCAGGCCGGCAGGCGGTAGAGCAGGGTCAGCACCCCGATGAGGAAGAGGTCGGGCGGCGGCACCGGGTCCATCAAGGCCCCCAAGAAGCCCTGGGCCACCACGAGCACGAGGTAGAAGAGCGCCAGCCGCACGCCACAAGTGTATCCCCGACCGGCACCCCCACGATGGGCACGGTGCAGACGCCCGCCCGTCCCAGGCGTTAGCTTGTGCGGATGAGCAGGA
>CAYXJZ010000078.1:0-16883 GCA_964465355.1 uncultured bacterium
CCCTCGGCCATGACCTGCGCGCCGAGCAGGGCGTTGACCAGGCTGGACTTGCCGGTGTTGAACTCGCCGACCACCACCAGCAGCAGCAGGCCGTCGAGGTCCTCGAGGGCCGTGGCCAGCGCCCGCTCCGCCTCGCCGCCGGGCTCGAGGCGGGCGACCAGGGAGCGCAGGTCGCTGAGCGCGTTGCGCTCCCGCCGCAGCAGCTCGCGGGCGGTCTCGGACAAGGCACCGCCGAGGGGACGCCCGTCCAGGCTCGGATCCATGGCCTGAGGCTAACACGACGTGCAGGCCGTCACCGCGCTCCTGGACGGGCTTCGCGTAGGCCCGGCGGCGCGATAGGATGGGTCATGAACGCAGCAAGGGTAGGCCATGCGAGACGGCGGCAGCGCTCCTTCGTGGCGGCCGGGCTGATGGCGGCCCTGCTGATGGCGGGCGGCGGCGTTGCCCTGGCCCAGATCGGCCGCACGCCGGCCGACCTGCAGGGCCTGCTCAACCTGCGCATGAGCCCCTTCCTGCGCGACGGGCGCGAGGCCTGGAGCGCGCAGTCCCCCTCCGGCCTGGTCATGGAGCTGCAGGTGCGTGGCCGGGCCCTGCACAGCCTGCACGGCGAGCTGACGGCCGAGCCTGGCGCCATCGCCGCGCTGGCCGAGGTGGTGGCGGCCGCCACCGGCCTTGGCCCGGACGTCCAGGCGCCCCTCGTGGCCTTCATGGAGCAGAACCTGCCTGGGCTGGCCGGGCTGGGGCCGCGGACGGTCACCATCGACGCCTACCAGCTGGAGCTGAACGTGCGCGGTGAGCCACCCTTCGAGCTGAGCTGGCGGCTGTCGCTGCAGGAGGTCGAAGCGGCCTCCTTCCCGCCGGTCCGTCACGCCATCGGTCCGCAGAACGCCCGCTTCGTCATCCGCGAGTTCGCCGACCTGCAGTGCCCCTTCTGCGCCAGCTTCGCGCTGCAGACGCTGCCGGCGCTACGGGCGCAGCTGCTGAGCCGGGGCGACGTGCGCTTCGAGTACCACCACTTCCCCTTGGTCAGCATCCACGCCAACGCCTTCGTGGCGGCCGAGGTCAGCGAGTGCGTGGTCGACGCCAACCTGCTGCGTGCCGAGGCCTTCTGGACCTACACCCACGCCCTCTTCGAACGGCAGCGCACCTGGGCCGACATGCCCGACCCCGTGCCCTACCTCATCCTCCTGATCGGCCAGGTCGGGCTCGTCGCCGACGGGGTGGAGGCCTGTCTGGAGGAGGCCCGCCACCGCGAGACGGTGGGCATCGCCATCGAGGTGGCCAGGGAGCTGCGCCTCAGCGGCACGCCCACGGTCTTCGTCGGCCCCTACCGGCTGCGTGACCACGCCGACCTGGACGCCTACCGCGAGGCTATGGAGCTCATCGACGTGTTCTGGGAGGCTCCGTGAGCGCGGCCGCCGAACGGCTGCGGCAGGCCTGGGACCAGGACGCCGCCGTCGACCTGCTGCTGCGGTTGATGGCCACCCCGTCGCCCACCGGTGACACCGAGCAGGCGGTGGCGCTGATCGAGGCCGACCTGGCCGCCATGGGTCTGAGCTGGGAGCGCAACCGCAAGGGCGACCTGCGCTGGCGCCTGCCCGGTGACGGGCTGGCGCCGCCGCGGGCGCTGGCCGCGCACGTCGACACCCTCGGCGCCATGGTCAAGCGCGTCAAGGACGACGGTCGGCTGCGCCTGACGCGGCTGGGCGGCTACGACTGGGGCACGGTGGAAGGCGCGGAGGCGCTGGTCCATCGGCAGCAGGGCGAGCCGATCAGCGGCACCGTCGTCAACGTCCACCAGTCCAGCCACGTCCACGGCGAGGCGCTCAGGAACCTCAAGCGCGACGAGCCGGTCATGGAGCTCCGCCTCGACGCGCTGGTCGGCTCGGCCGACGAGGTGGCGGCGCTGGGCGTCTCGGTGGGCGACCCCGTCTCCTTCCGCTCCAGCGCCCACCTGACCGAGGCGGGCTTCGTGAAGGGCAGGCACCTGGACGACAAGGCCTGCGTGGCCCTGCAGCTCATGCTCAGCCGCGCGCTGCTGCACAGCGGCCTGCGGCCCGCCGGCGACCTGCACCTCTGCGTGTCCACCTACGAGGAGGTGGGCCATGGCGGCGCCGCCCTGCTGCCGGCCGAGGTGGAGGAGCTGCTGGTGCTGGACATGGCGGCGGTGGGTGAAGGCCAGACCAGCAAGGAGACCGGCGTCACCCTCTGCGTCAAGGACAGCAGCGGCCCCTACCACCTGGGTCTCAACCGCCGCCTGCGGCGCCTGGCGGCCGAGGCCGGCATCCCCCTCGCGGTGGACATCTACCCCTACTACAGCAGCGACGGGTCGGCCGCCTGGCGCGCCGGCGCCGACCTCAGGGTGGCGCTCATCGGCCCAGGGGTGGACGCCTCCCACGCCTTCGAACGCACCCACGTGCGGGGCCTGCAGGCCACCTTCGACCTGATGGCTGCCTACGTCATGGATCCCGGCGACTGAGCCGGCGTCCCGTGCCTGCGCTACGACGCCCTTCGGTGCGCTATGCTTCATGAGATGCCTGAGTACCCGAGCTTGGTGTGGCACCTCAAGAACACGCAGCTGTTCGAGGACCTCTCCGAGGACGAACTGGAGCAGCTGTCGCGCATCACGCCCTACCGGCGCTACGCCCAGGGCGAGGTCATCTACCACATGGAGGACCCTGCCGACGCGCTGTACTTCGTTCGCTCCGGCATGGTCAAGATCTCCATGTACTTCCCCAACGGCAAGGAGATGATCCTCGGCCTGCTGGGGCAGTACGACATCTTCGGCGAGCTGCTGCTGCTCGAGAGCGAGCGGCGCCCCAACCAGGCAGAGGCGGTGGTCGACACCACCCTGATCGTCATGCCGGAGGCCGACTTCCAGCGGGTGCTGCAGCAGCAGCCGCGCATCGCCATGAAGTTCATCCAGGTCATGTCCACCCGCCTTTGGCAGGCGCAGGTGTCGCAGGCCGAGGTCGGCGCCTTCGACGCCCCCGGCCGGCTGGCCAACCTGCTGCTGCGCCTGGCCAAGGACTTCGGACGCGAGGGCGAGCGCGGCACCATCATCGACCTCAACCTCACCCAGCAAGACCTGGCCAAGATGATCGGCGCCACCCGCGAGACCGTCAGCCATTGCCTGGCGCGTCTGCTGGAGTACGGCGCGGTGAGGCGCCGCCGCGCGCCCATCACCGTCAACGAGGAGGCGCTGCAGCGCTTCCTGGACGAAGCCAGCGAGTGAGCCAGAGCCCCCAGACGAAGGAAGAACGCTACCTGGTCCTGACCGAGCACGGCCGCGTGTGGGTGGTGGTCCGTGCCGACCGTGGCGGTCTGGACCCCGAGTTCATCGAGGTGCGGGCGACCGGCGCCGAGCCGATCAGCGAGATGGAGACGCCGCTGCGCGCCTTCGCAGGCAAGATGGTGGACCTGGTGCAGGCGCGCGGGGGCGACGAGCTGTCGCTCAGCCCTGCCATGCGCACCATGATGGTCAAGGAGAAGGCGGCCGAGGACCTGCGCCGCATCGAGCGGGCGGCCAAGCGGCTGCAGGGCGACCAGGCGTCTGCTGGCGGTGACGGGCATGGCGACTGAGGCCGATCGCCCGGCCGGCCAAGGCGGGCCACGCAAGCTGTACTACGGCTGGGTGGTGGTGGGCATCACCGTGCTGGTGGTCATGTTCACCTCCGGCATGCGCGCCGCGCCAGGCGCCTGGCTGCTGCCCATGCGCCTCGACCTCGGCTGGTCCACCGCCACCCTGTCGCTGGCGGCCGCCATCGGCCTGGCGGTCTACGGCCTCGGCGGCCCGCTGGGCGGCTACGCCATCCAGCGCTTCGGCGTGCGCGGCGTGACGCTGGCGGCCGTGGTGCTCAGCGCCGCCTCCATGTACGGCGTCAGCCTCATCCAGACGCAGCTGCAGCTCCACCTGGTCTTCGGCCTCGCCTCGGGCGTGGCCACCGGCCTGGTGGGCGGCGTGCTCGGCGCGGTGGTCGCCAACCGCTGGTTCGTGCGCCACCGCGGCCTGGTGGTGGGCATCCTCGGCGCCGCCTTCTCGGCCGGCCAGCTGGTCTTCTACCCACTGCTGGCGCTGTGGGCGCTGGACCTCGGCTGGCGCTCGGCGGCGACGCTGCTGGCCGGGCTGGCGGCCTTGCTGATCGTGCCGGTCGCCGTGCTCATGCGCGACAGCCCCGAGCGCATGGGCCTGCAGCCCCTCGGCGCCGACGCCAACGCCCCGCGGCCCACCCCCGCACCGGCTGGCCAGGTGCTGCGGCAGGCCTTCGCCCATCCCACCTTCTGGCTGCTCTGCGCCACCTTCTACGTCTGCGGCGCCACCAGCAACGGCCTCATCGGCCAGCACTTCATCCCCCACGCGGTGGACCACGGCTTCACCGAGGTCATCGCCGCCGGCGCCCTGGCCGTCATCGGCGCCTTCAACTTCGTCGGCACCATCGCCTCGGGCTGGCTCACCGACCGCTTCGACCCGCGCAAGCTGCTGCTGGTCTACTACAGCTTCCGCGGCCTCAGCCTGCTGGTGCTGCCCTTCGTCCACGACCAACTGGGCCTGATGGCCTTCGCCGTGCTCTTCGGCCTCGACTACATCGCCACCGTCCCGCCCACCGTGGCGCTGGCCGCCGACACCTTCGGACGGCAGAACGTGGGCGTGGTCTACGGCTTCATCTTCGGCGCTCACCAGCTGGGCGCGGCGGTGTCCGCCTGGGGCGCCGGTCTCATCCGCGACGCCTTCGGGGACTACCTGGTGGCGCTGGTGCTGGCGGCGGTGCTGGCCATGCTGGCGGGGCTCATGGCGTTGATGATCCGCAGGGGGTCCGTCGCGGCGGTGCGCTGAGGTAGGGTCGGGTCGATGGTGCGAGAGTTCAGGGCGGCAGGGATCGAGGCCTTGGGCCTGGCGACGGCCTTGTTGCAGCGGGCGCGGCGGGCGGACCCGTTGGCCGGGGTGTGGGAGGCCGCCGAGGCGCAGTGGGCCTGGCGCAGGCCGATGCGCTCGGACGAGGTGGAGAAGCTGTTCTGGCTCGACGAGCAAGGGCCGGTCGCCGGGGTCCTGCTGACGGGCCGGAGCGACGAGGTGTGGCAGTGCGACCCGGTGGTGGTGCCCAGCGCACCGGGGCCCGAGGCCGAGGCGGTGTGGGAGCGCGCGATGGCGCATGCCGCCCGGTACGCGCCGAAGGGCTTCGACGTGCCCGTGGACGACGCCGATCAGGTCTTCAGGGGACTGGCCCTGCGGTCAGGGCTCGTGGCCGGACGCCAGGACAGCACCGCCTGGATGGACGCCGTCGACCGCCCGGCGGTGCAGCCGCCGCTGGAGGGCTTCGTCCTCGTCGACCGCAGCCAGCGTCCCGAGACCCCGCATCCGATGCGGGAGCGGAACGGGGACGGGGTGGCGCGGCGCCTCGCGCAGTGCTCGCTCTACGACCCGGCGCTGGACCTGGCGGTGGAGACCGACGACGGGCAAATGGCCGGCTACTCGCTGTACTGGTTCGACCCCGTCACCGGGGTGGGGCTGGTCGAGCCCGTCCGGGTGGAGGAGGCCTTCCAGCGGCGAGGCCTGGCGCGGGCGATGCTGACCGCTGGAATCGACCGCCTGGTGAGGCGAGGCGCCACACGGCTGAAGATCGCCTACGAGTCCGACGCGGCGGGCGCCCTGTACCAGAGCCTGGGGTTCAGGCCGATGTCGACGGCCACCTGGTACCGGGCCTCACGCGCATCGACGGGGGCCAACGCGATCGCAGGTTGACGCCTCCCTGACGCCCTAACCCGAGACCCCCACGTACTTCGCCCGCGGCCGTATCACCCTGTCAGAGGTGTACTGCTCCAGCACATGCGCGATGATCCCAGCCGTTCGCCCGATGGCGATCAGCCCGAGGATCGCGTCCTGCGGCAGGCCGAGCACCGGCTCGGACACCGCCAGCGCGAAGTCGATGCGCAGGTGCTCGTGCGAGGCGAGCTCGGCGAGCCTGGCCGTCTCCAGCAGCAAGGGGTAGTGCTTCGTGCCGGCGAGGTTGTCGATCAACGTCAGCACCCGCGGGTCGGGTCCGCTGTACAGGCGGCGATAAGGGTTGTGCACCCCGGGGATGTTGCCGCGGCGGCGCAGGTAGTGCCTGATGACCGTGTGCGGGTCACCCGTGGCGATCACCTCGTTGAAGAAGGCCTTGGCCTCCGACACCTGGCCGAAGAGGTGACGGTAGCCCTGCAGCGAAGCTAGACCGGCGATCAACGATTGATAGAGGGTCGCGCCGGCGCTGGCGGCGCAGCGCGCCGTGAAGGTGGCGATGTTCAACTCATGGTCGGCGACCACGATCAGCAGGGTCTCCAGACGCTTCGGATCGGCTTCCCAGGCGGCAGCCAGGGTCGAGCTGACGCTGCCCTGGTACTTGCGCCCGGTGCTCAGGTAGACCAGGTAGAGCATCAGCTCGATGGCGGTGGGCATCAACAGCGCCGCCTTGGTGCCGTAGGCGTGTAGGTTGCGATGCTCGAGCGCCGGCAGGATGGTCTGCATGCGCTCGATCGGCGTCAGGCCGCCATCCAAGCGATCGACGAGCTCGAGGTCGATCTCCCCGAGCCACTCGGCCCGGGGCGGGGGCAGCTGGTCGCCCTGCCGGTCGCCGGTCCAGAGGAACTGCGCGACCTTCTCGAAGCTGAAGTTGCGTGACAGCTCGCGCGAGCTGATGCCCCGGTAGGAATGCTCGGTCTCGGTGATCTGGGAGATCGCCGTCGTCAGGATGGGGATGCCGAACTCGATGACCTCGCTGGCTGCCTGCTCAGGGTCCTTGCGGAAGCTGGCGCGATGCTTGAGGGCCAGCAGCTCGCCCCTGTGATAGACGCGTTTGCGGCTCCTGGGCGAGAGGGCCCTGGAGGTCAACATGCCGCGGCTGACGTAGGAGTAGAGCGTGGCCTTGCTGACGCCGAGGAACTCGGCCGCCTCGTCTGCACTCAGGCTGTCGTCGTTCATGGCCCAGGTTAACCGAGATCGCCCACGATGACTTGATCGTCGATCAAGATTGACAGCACTTCTGGGCCGGTGCAATCCTTTCGCAGCATGCAAGCCAACACGCAAGCCAACACGCAAGCGACGAAGCTGATGTTCGGTGCGCGTCGCCTGGCCAACGAGGTGACCGGCGTTGGAGCAGGCGAGAGGGCGTTGGTGATCATCGACTCGGCCACCGACGAGCGCATCGCCCTGGCCCTGGAGGCGGCGCTGGAGGAGGTCGGTGCCGAGGTCACCGTGTTGCGCACCGAGCGCGCCAAGACCGACTCCGGCGAACCCCCGCCGGAGATCGCTGGCGCCATGCTGACGGCCGACGTCGTCTTCCTCGCGGTGCAGGTGTCCCTGACCCACACCGAGGCGGTGAAGGCGGTCTGCGCCGCTGGCGGGCGGGTGGCGGCCCTGACCCAGTGGGTGCCTGAGATGCTCGCTGGTGGTGGCATCGAGGCGGACTTCCGGGCCATCGAGCCCACCGTGATGCGGATGGCAGCGATCTGGGACGAAGGCTCCAGCGTGCGGGTGACCAGCGAGGCCGGCACGGACATCACCATGGACATCCGTGGCCGGTTCGGTACGCCCCACGCCAAGACCGGCGTGGTCAGGCCCGGCACCTTCCACCCGATACCGGACATCGAGTCGCCTGTCTCGCCCGTCACCGGCGACGGTGTCATCGTCTGTGACGCGAGCATCCCCTACCTGGGCATCGGGGTGCTGAAGCAGCCCGTGACCTTGACCGTGCGAGACGGCAGGGTGGTCGACATCTCCGGCGGCTGGGCAGCGGACCGTGTGCGCGGCGCCTGGGAGGCGTTGGATGACCCCAACGTCTACCATCTGGCCGAGATCGGCATCGGTATGAACCCGCACTGCCGGCTGACCGGGCGCATGTTGGAGGACGAGGGGGTCGCGACCACCTGCCACTTCGGCATAGGGACCAGCAACACCTTGGGTGGGGACGTCAAGGCCAAGTGCCATTACGACTTCATCGTTCAGAACCCGACGATCTCCGTGGACGGCCGCGTGGTGATGGACAACGGCTCGCTTCAGGTGTGACCCGATCGCTTCTGGTGTGACTCGATAGGAGGAGAGATGGCCATGCCCCCAGCCGAGCTGGGCGTTCCCCAAGTGAAACCGGCGCCCCCCCGCTCCGCCATCAGCGCATCGCTGAGGCAGTTCGCCAGGAGCAGGACGGCGGTCCTTGGGCTGGTCATCCTCGTCGTGATGGTGCTCGTCTCGGTCTTGGCGCCTTTCATCGCCACCCATCCGCCGCGGCAGATCGTGCCAGCCGACAGGCTCCAGGGCCCTTCAAGGGATCACTTGCTAGGAACCGACAACCTCGGCAGGGACGTCTTCAGCCGCGTCGTCTACGGCGGGCGCACCTCGCTGGCCATCGCCGCGGTGGTCGTGGTGATCACCGGCACCGTCGGCACCGCGCTCGGCCTTCTCTCCGGCTTCTACCGGCGCATCGACAACGTGCTGATGCGGATCATGGACGGCCTGATGGCGATCCCCACGCTGCTCCTGGCGATCGCCCTCATCGGCGTGCTCGGTCCCAACTCGGTCAACCTGGTCATCGCGCTCAGCATCGTGTACATACCCCGGGTCGCCCGCATCGCCAGGGCCACCACCTTGCAGGTCCGAGGCCTCAGCTACGTCGAGGCGGCGCGGGCCCTAGGCAGCCAAGAGCATCGCCTGCTGTTCCGCCATATCGCGCCGAACGCACTGGGGCCGATCAACGTTCAACTGACCTTCGTCTTCGCCTACGCGGTGCTGTCCGAGGCCGCGCTGAGCTTCCTTGGCGTCGGCGCACCGCCGGAGTTGCCGACCTGGGGCAACATCCTGAGCGAGGGCCGAGCCTACATGATCCTGGCCCCGTGGATCTCGTTCTATCCCGGTGTGGCGATCATGCTCACCGTGCTTGGCCTGAACCTCGTGGGCGATGGTCTGCGTGACCTCCTCGACCCGCGCCTTGGGCGCGGGACGGGAGGAGGTGGGGGCTGATGTGAGGCCTGAGATGGCGGCTTCCAGCAGCCGAGCCGACGAGCGGGGATCCGAAGGAGTGCGATGCCCGCATCCACGATGGGTCAACTCCGCGCGGTCACGACCATCTCGGCCAGTGACCAGCAGGAACGAAGGGAAAGCGATGAAAGCACCATCCAGCCCACCCGTACGATGCGCGACGGCCAACGGGCGGCCGAGCCGGACCGCCTTCGCCCCCCTCAAGCTCTTGATCGTCGCCTGCGCGCTGGCCTTCACCTGGGCTCTGGCGCAGGCACCGCAGCGGATCATCGACTACGCCGCGGCCGTCGGCCCTCACCCAGATGACCCCCGGATCCCGAACGCCGGCACGCCGCGGTTCGGTGGGGTCTTCACCTACGCCCACAACGAGACCTTGGCGTCGCTGGACAGCCACAAGAGCGCAGCGGCGACCACCACAACGCAGAACAGTCACTTCGCCGAGGGCCTCTTCGCCCTCGACGCCACCGGGACCAGTCAGCCCGACCTGGTGGACAGCTACACCGTCAGCGCTGACGGCACCGTCTACACCTTCTCCTTGCGCCAGGGCGTTCCGTTCCACAACGGTGAGATCCTCGGTGCCGCCGACGTGGTCGCATCGCTGCAGCGCTGGTTCGGGGGGACGCTGGGCAGCCAGGCGTCGCGCTACATCAGCGAGCTCAACGTCGTGGATGCGTTCACGGTGGAGATGGTGCTCACCGAGCCCTACCCCTTCGTCATCTACCAGCTCACCGTGCCTCAGACCAGCGGTGCGTACATCTACCCTCGCTCGCAGATCGAGGCGGTGGGGGACGGGACCATCATCACGCCCATCGCCACCGGGCCCTACTACATCGCCGATGCCCGGGAGGGCGACTTCGTGCGCTTCGCGCGCTTCGACGACTACGTCGGGCGCGTCGAGCCGCCGTCGGGTTTCGCCGGCGGCAGGGTCGCCTACATGGACGAGATCATCATCCAGACGATCCCCGACGCCATCGTTCGCATGGCCGGTGTCGAGACTGGCCAGTTCGACAAGGCGCACAACGCCACCAACGACATGTACCCGCTCTACGCCAACCGTCCGGACATCCGACCCCGGTTCGAGATCGTCAGCTTCGCCACGGCCCAGTTCAACAAGCGCCAAGGCTTGATGACGGACCAGCGCATGCGTCTGGCGTTCAACTACGCCATCAACGTGCGCGAGATCGTATCGGCGGTCGGCCCGCCGGAGTTCACGGTGGTCAACTCCTCGTTGGCGCCTCTGGACGACCCTTGGTACACCCCAGTGGGCGAGGAGGTCTACCTCGGCTACGATCCCGACTACGCCCGAGCCCTGCTGGCCGAGGCCGGGTACGAGGGGCAGCCCATCCGCTGGTTGGTCGACCCGTCCGTGGTGTCCTACTACACCGCGGCCCAGGTCGCCGTCCCGATGCTCGAGGCAGCCGGCTTCAACATCCAGCTGCTGCCGATGGACGCAGCCACGCTCCGTACCGTGCGCAACGATGAGACGGCCTACGAGGTCTACGCCCAAGGGCTCGGCTGGCGCGCCGATCCCGCAGCCTTGACCAACCTCTCCGACAGCAACCCGGGCTGGTGGGTGACCGAGGAGAAGACGCGCATCCTCGAGGCGATGAGGCTGGAGCAGGGGTACGAAGCGCGCTACGCCCTCTGGGAGGAGCTGCATGCTCACATGTACGACTACATGCCTGCCGTGAAGTTCGAGAGCTTCGGATCGCTGAGCCTGGAGCGCTCTTCCTACAGCGGGGCCTTCCAGGCTTGGGCGTACGTCTACCTGCTGAACACCTGGTTCAACTGACCCAGTCATGACCGTGCCCGCTCCCCGACCGGGGCGCTCCCCGACGGGGGAGCGGGCACTTGGAGGACCACGGAGATCAGATGAGCGCTTACCTGCTACGCCGACTCGTGGCGCTGCTGCCGGTCCTGGCCGTGGTCGGCCTGGTCGGCTTCAGCCTGGTGCATCTGGCGCCGGGCGACCCCGCGGCGACCCTGGTCGGCGACGATGCGACCCAGGAGGACCTGCAGAGGATGCGCGAGCGCCTCGGCCTCGACCGTCCGCTTGGCGTCCAGTTCGTCACCTGGGTGGGCAAGGCCATCACGGGTGACCTGGGGACCTCGCTGTACAGCGGACGTCCGGTCCTGCCGAGCATCGTCTCGCGTCTCGAGCCGACGCTGATGCTCACCGGCATGAGCCTTCTGGTCGCCCTGCTCATCGGCGTGGTGGCCGGCGTCGCCAGCGCCATCTATCGCAACTCCCTGCTGGACCAGGCGGTCCTGGTGGTCTCGCTGCTCGCGGCCGCCATGCCGAACTTCTGGCTGGGCATCAACCTGATCCTGCTCTTCTCGGTCAGCTTCAGGCTCTTCCCGGTCGCAGGCTACCTCCCACTCTCACAGGGGCTGCTCGCCACCGTTCACTCCCTGACGCTGCCGGCCCTGGCGCTTGGACTGAGCCAGGCGGCGATCATCACCCGCATGACCCGCACCACCATGCTCGAGGTGCTCGGGCACGACTTCGTGCGCACCGCGAAGGCCAAGGGCCTCAGGCCAGGGTCGGTGATCTTCCGCCACGCCCTGCGCAACGCCATGGTCTCGATCGTCACCGTGGTCGGGGTGGCGGTGACCGTGCTGCTCAGCGGCTCCATCGTGGTGGAGAGCGTGTTCAGCATCCCCGGCCTCGGGCGCATGATGATCGAGGCCGTGCAGAGGCGCGACTATCCCGTCATCCAGGGGATGCTCGTCTTCGTGGCCGGGGTCAACGTGCTCGTGAACCTGGCCGTCGACATCCTCTACGTGTTCATCGATCCACGCATCGAGTACGCCTAGGCCTCACAGGCCTCCCGTCCGTCGTGCCCCGAAGGAGAGAGTGACCAGATGAGCAGGATCCTGAGCTACTTCCAGGAGCGCCAAGGCGCTCTGATCGACGGTCTGCGGCAGATGGTCGAGATCGAGTCGCCGACCCTCGAGCCGCAGCGCGTGAACGCCATGGGCGACCATGTGCAGGAGAGGCTGCGCGCCCTGGGCGCCAGCGTGGAGGTCGACAAGCAGACCGAGCGCGGCGACCACGTGATCGGCAGGTTCGGCGATCCGTCCCTGGGCGATCCGGTCCTGATGATCGGGCATACGGACACGGTCTGGAAGGCGGGAACCCTCGAGGAGCGGCCGTTCAGGGTGGAGGGCAACCGCGCCTTCGGCCCCGGGGCCGCGGACATGAAGTCGGGTCTGATCCTCATGCTCGCCGTCCTCGAGGCCATCAACGACCTGCAGCTCCCGCTGCCCAAGCCCCTGACCCTGATCTTCAACTCGGACGAGGAGATGCAGAGCCTATACTCGCGCGCGCTGATCGAGGACGAGGCGCGCAAGAGCTTCTGCGCGCTGGCCTTCGAAGGCACCCGTGACTTGGGCACCTTCACCACCAGCCGCAAGGCGTCGGGCCGCTTCGCCGTGCGGGCGAAGGGCAAGGCGGCGCACGCGGCCAGCGGTCTGCTCGAGGGGGTCAACGCCATCGAGGAGCTGGCCCGCCAGGTCATCAAGGTCCAGGCCATGACGGACTTCGGCAGCGGGACCACCATCAACGTCGGCACCATCGAAGGCGGCGACAGGCCGAACATCATCCCGGACTGGGCGGAGATGGTGCTCAGCGTGCGTGCGGCCAACGTCGGCGAGATGGAGCGTATCGAGCGGGTGCTCAGGGGCCTCGAGCCGCACTTACCCGGTGCGGAGATCTCGGTCTCGGGCGGCTTCCATCGACCACCCCTCGAGGAGACGGAGGCCAGCATGCGGCTGCTCGATCGGCTTCGCGAGGCGGCCTCCGAGTACGGCATCGACGCCAAGGGTGGGCTGGGCGGAGGCGCCGGCGATGCGAACCTCACGTCCGCGGTCGGCTGCCCCTCGATCGACAGCTTGGGCGCGGTCGGCTTCGGCGCGCACAGTGTGGACGAGCACATCCTCATCGACGAGTTGCCGGTTCGGGCGGCGATCGCGACGCGGTTCATCACCTCGTTGTGAGCTGACCCAGCGGCGCGCTCCGCCACACGGCGTCCGCCTGAGCGCTACGGCCGACCCTTCACGTACCGATCGAACCACTCAAGTTCCTCGGCCGCGACGTGCAGGATGGACTCGCGGGCGTGTAGGTAGTGGTTCTCGAAGGGCAGCAGGACCAGCTTCGCCGTCTTCCCCAGGCCGCGCAGCGCGTGGAACATGGCCAAGGACTGGGCCGGTTTGCTGGTCTGGCTGTCGTCCTCCTGGCCGTGGACGATGAGCAGGGGAGCCCCGATCTTGTCGGCGTGGAGGAGCGGCGACACCGCCAGGTAGGTATCCGTTGCCTCCCAGAGGCTGCGACGCTCACGCTGGAAGCCCCATGGGCTCAAGGTCCTGTTGTAGGCGCAGCTGTGGGCGATCCCGGCCGCGAACAGGTCGGAGTGGGCCAGCAGGTTGGCGGTCGAGAAGCCGCCGTAGCTGTGGCCGATCATGCCGACGCGTGCTGGATCGATGATCCCCTGCTCAGCCAGGTGCCTGATCGCGGCCTCCGCGGAAGCGACGAGCTGCTCGATGTAGCTGTCGTTGCGCGTCACCTGGCTGCCGACGATCGGCACTTCCGCCATGTCCAGGACCGCGTAGCCCTGCGTCGCGAAGAGCTGAGGCTCGGCGGCTCGGCGCGGCAGGCTAGGGAAGGAGTTGAAGCTTCGCGGCGCGATGCGCACCTGAGAGGCGATCTCCGGCTGCACGTAGTCGGTCGGATAGGCCCAGATCACCAGCGGCAGCTGAGCGCCGGGCTGGAACGCCTCGGGCAGGTAGAGGGTGCCCGAGAGCTGAACGCCGTCGCTGCGGGGGTAACGAGCCATCCGCCTGATGATCCTCTGGGGCTGCGGACGTGCATGGTAGGTCAAGCGGCGGGGCGGTGTGCCGGCTCCGCTGACCAGGTAGCAGTCGGGTGGCTGGTCGGGGCTCTCGCGGCTGATGACGAGCTCGTTCGCGTTCGGCGATGGCAGGCTGAGGGGCTCGTCGTGGTGGTTCGGAGCGGACTGGAACAGCCTCTGTCGCTCGAGCGTGGACGGGTTGAAGCGGTCGAGGAAGGGGCGGTCGCCCTCGTCGGAGCCTCCGGGGCCGGCGAGGTAGAGCCAGCCCTCGTCCTGACGGACGACGAGCTCACCCCTGCTGGTCCGGGTGGTGATCGGTGTTCCGGGATGGCCGTAACGATCGAGCTGGCTGTAGCTGAAGACCTGGGACCGGACGCCTAGGAGGAGGTCGGCGAGCAGGACATGGGTCCACTCGGTCTCGCCGTCCACCTCGTACACGAGGGCGAGGCGAGGGTCGGCCAGCCACTTGATCTCCTGGACCCTCCCGCCCAGGCGCATCAGGACGGCGGGCGGCCCGTCGAAGGGTGCGGCCAGGGCGAGGACCCTGTCCCGGTGCCGCTCACCTTCAGCCGTCCCGCCGGCGCCCTGCTCGGCAGCTTGGGCCCAGACCAGGGTCGAGTCGTGGTGGGCCTGCCAGTGAACCGCACGCGGCCGAGGCGTCTTGCCGTCGCCGGGTGCCTCGTCCGTGGCCGGGAGGTCGGCCACGACCTGCGCCAGCGAGCCATCCCTGTGCCAGACCTCGACCGAGTGAGCGAAGCCCTGGTACGGGACCCAGTAGGAGTACGGGCGCGTCACGCGGTGGACGAGGATGTAGCGGCCGTCAGGGGAGACGGCAGGCGGCTCGGAGAACAGACCCGGCGCGCCCAAGGGGCGCCGCTGGCCGGAGAGGACGTCGATCTCGAAGAGCTGAGAGGTGCAGAGGTGCTCGAAGAGCAGCTCGTCGTGAGGCGAGGTGCTGAGATCCTCCCACCTGTGCTCTCGTGAGAACCGCCCAGCCGTGACCATCTCGATCGGACCGGTCGGGACGGCAGCCTGCAGGGGAGCCGGTCCCCGGCCCTCGGGGATGAGGTACGCGAGCATCCCCTTCGAGTCAGGCGTCCAGGAGGCGTTCAGCGCATGCTCCGCCTGGCGGTGGCCGGGGCTCAAGGTCGCGTTGACGACAGGACCGGTCAGGTCGCGCACCTCCCCGGTGCCGGTGTCGGCCACCCACAGCTCGACGCCGCCCTCGGCGTAGCGCGGGAAGGCGATCCGGCTGCCGTCGTGCGCCCAGATCGGCAGACCGAGCCTCAGGTCCTCGCCGAGCTGCAGGGTGACGGTCTTCCCCGCGAGCACGTCCACCACCAGCGGCCGTCGGTAGAAGTGGGTCTTCACCTGGCTGTTGTCGTGGGGGAAGATCCGCATGCCCGCGACCTTGACCGTCGGTTGAGCCAGGTAGGCGAGGTCCACCAGGTCTTCCAGCTCTGCGGTGAGCAGAAGCCGGCCGTCGGGGCTGACGAACCTGGCCCTCGCGTTCGGCGCGGTGACGATCTGAGCGACGGCTGCCGGAGGAAGACGGTAACTCGACCCTTCCTCTGGAACCTCCGCGGGCTGGATGGCGTCATGCGAGGTCAACCGAAGGCCCCCCTTCGAGAACGACACCTAGGCCTCCTCGACCACCTCACCCAGGTCCTCCAGCACGTCCTTGTACAGCCTGAGGGCGAAGGCCTCGATGCCCGCCAGCGCCACGTCGCCCCGCAGGTCGGCGTCGACGCGCTGGTGGGCGATGCGCAGGCTCTCGGCCAGGACGCGCTCGAAGACGGGCCATGGGCCGGCGAAGCCTTCGGGGAGGTCGGCGCCCTGCTCCGGCTGGGCCGCGGGGGCCTCGGCGGGCGTGGTCGCCGGCGCGGCCTTGGCGGCGGCTTTGCCGCCACCGCGGCGGCCGCGCTTGCCGTCGGCGGCCGCCTCCTTGGCGACCTCCTTGGGGGCGGCGTCGGCCGTGGCGGCCTTGTCCAGCTGGGCCAGGGTGGCCTCGGCCGCCTTGCGCTCGGCCTCGCGCTTGTTGCCGCCGTCGCCGCGGCCGTACTCGCGCCCCTGGATGCGCACGGCGGAGCGGTAGACGGGCTCGTGCTCGGGGCCCTCGCGCTGGGTGAGGAACTGCGGCTTGCCGCGTCCCTCTCTCTGGAGCCGCTCGATCAGAGCGGCCTTGGGGTGGACCATCGGTGTACCTCCGACGCCGGTCGGCTCTCGCAGCGGCGCCCAAGGCCGGCGCGCAGGCGGCGTGCTGCCAAGCGGCCGAAGCCGCCGCAGCACGTCGTCCGTGCACGCCCCATGGGCGCCGCTGCGGAGAAGCCCAGGTGTTCTGCGTCTCGCGCAGGACACACGCGTACCCCTGCCACAGTCGGCCAGGACACGGCACCCGCGCCGACGTGACGGGGTGCACAGCCACGGTAGCACCCGGGAGACCGGGTAGCATGGCCGCATGACGCGGCTGCTGCTCTGTGACGACCACGCCATGTTCCGCCAGGGGTTGCGCAGCATCCTCGAGACGGAGGAAGGCTTCCGGGTGATCGGCGAGGCCGCCAACGGCCGCGAGGCCATCCGCCACGCCCTCGACACGCGCCCCGACGTCGTCCTGATGGACATCCAGATGCCGGAGCTCGACGGGGTGGCGGCCACGCAGGCCATCCTGGCGGAGCGCCCCGAGATCAAGGTCATCATCCTCACCATGTACCGCCAGGACCACTACGTCTTCGAGGCGATCAAGGCCGGCGCCCGCGGCTACCTGCTCAAGGACGCCGACGCCGACGACCTGGTCGACGCCATCCACCGGGTGGCGGCAGGCGAGACCCTGCTCTCGGCCGAGATGGCCGCCTCAGTGCTGGACGAGTTCAGGCGCTACGGCGAGCTGCCGCGCCACGCCGAGCACACCATCTCCGAGCTGTCCGAGCGCGAGGAGAGCATCCTGCGCCTGCTGGCCCAGGGCCGCACCAACCAGGAGATCGCCGAGGCCCTCGGGGTGTCGGAGAAGACGGTGCGCAACCGGCTGTCGG
>CAYXJZ010000079.1:0-16799 GCA_964465355.1 uncultured bacterium
TCAACCGCCGCATCGGCTACTACAAGGCCGCCGAGATCGCCCAGAAGGCGCACCGCGAAGGCAGCACGCTCAAGCAGGCGGCGTTGGCGCTGGGCTACCTCAGTGCAGAGGAGTTCGACGAGGCCGTGGTACCGGAGGACATGCTGGGCCGTTGAAGGCCGACGCGAAGCGTCAGCCTTCAACGGCTTGCGGTTCGGGGCGGCCGCCCCGAACCGCCGGACGTCTTAACGCCGTCGGTCCAGCACCTCGGCGTCCTCTGGCAGGTAGGTCACGTCCTCGCGGCTGAGGCCCTGGTTCCGCACAAGGTTCTCGAAGCGCAGGTCGGCGAAGACGTGCCCACCGGCGCGGTAGAAGACCAGGCGGTATGGGTCCCAGCTGCCCTCGATGACGGTGGCCAGCACATACTGCATGACGGCGTCGGGGTCGAGGTTGTCGAAGCGCAGCTGCACCGCCTGACCCTGCGGCAGGACCGGCCGGTCGACGATGCTGGCCGCCCAGCCGGCGAAGACCTCGGAGAGGTCGAGGTTCACCGGCAGGCCCTCGCCCTCGCCGATGGCGATCAGGCCGCCGAAGGCGTCGGGGTCGTCGAGGTTGAAGACGCTGACCTGGTGGGTCATGTAGGTGTAGTTGCGGACCACGTCGCCGTCCAGCACCAACTGGTTGTCGGCCAAGGCGTCGGGCTGCACGATGTAGACGCCGGCGGCTGGGATGGCTGGGATGGCCAGCACCTCCAGCTCCAAGTTGAAGACCTGCCCGGCCTCGTCGACCAGCTGACCCTCCAGGACGAAGGAGAGGTCGACGATGTCGGCGGCGCTGGCCTCCAGGGCGGCGAGCACCTCGTCCACCTCGCTCTGGGCGGCGGCCAGCTGGGCGAGGGCAAGCAGGACGACGAACAGCGCCGAGAGGGCGCGGGGGAGGGCGCGTGGCAGGCTCATGAGCCCAGTATCGCCTCTGCTGGATGACGATGGGGTGAAGACGGGAGGGCCATGCGTGAAGAAGCCTTCAGGTCCATCGCATGAGGAGTCCTAAGGTGATGGAGCAACCTGGTCCTTAGGGAACAGAAAGGGGGGCATCATGCTCCGTCACATGCTCCGCAACCGCACCCGATCCGCCTTCGTCCTGGTCTCCGTCCTGCTGTTGAGCGCCTTCGTCGGCCTTGCCCAGGCCCAACAGGTGGTCATCAGCCCTCACTCCATCGTCGTGAACCCGTTGCCGTCCTTCGAGATGAGCGTGTGGGTCGACAAGGACACCAGCGGGCAGGGCAGCCCCTCCTACGCCGTCGGCGAGAGCATCCACGTGTCGGTGCGTCCTTCGGAGGACGCCTACGTCTACCTCTTCAGCATCGGTGCCGACGGCTACGTCACGCAGATCCTGCCCAACGACTTCGACAACGACGGCCGCAACGCCTTCGTGCGGGCCAACACCACCCGCACCTTCCCACCTGCCAACGCCCGTTACACCTTCAACGTCGACGCGCCCACCGGCTTGGCCAAGGTCATCGCCGTGGCCAGCCGCCGCGCGTTGAACACCGAGACCCTGGCGCGCTTCCGGTCCGGTGACTTCCTTGCCACCTCCAACATCGGCGAGGAGGGCTTCGCCGGTGCGTTGCGCATCATCGTCTCGCCACTGCCACAGACCGACTGGGTCACCGCCACCGCCCACTACTACGTCGGCAACCGCCCGTCGCTCGGGGCCTACGGTCGCCTGGCTGTCAGCAGCGAGCCGCGCGGCGCCGAGGTCTATGTCGACCGCAGCTTCGTCGGCTACACGCCGCTCAACTACGGCCTGCGTCCCGGCACCTACGACGTCGAGATCGTCGGCAACGGCGGCCGTCACCAGGAGCGCGTTCGGGTGACCGCCGACCGCACCACCGACGTCTTCGCCAGCCTGAGGCCGGCCGTGCGTACCGGCACCGCCACCTTCACCAGCCAGCCTAGCGGCGCCGAGGTCTACGTGGGCGGCAGCTACGTCGGCACCACCCCCACCGCCGCAGTGGGCTTCGACGTGGGCAGCTACGAGGCCGAGTTCGTGCGCGCCGGCTACACCACCGAGCGCGTCCGCTTCGACGTACGCGCCGATCGCGACACCCGCGTCAGCGCCCAGATGCGCGGGCAGCGCGGCAGCCTCGAGATCCTGGCCAACGTCGGCGGCGCCCGTGTCTTCATCAACGGCAGCGAGGTCGGCACCATCGCCAACGGCACCGGCCGCTTCATCGCCCGCGACCTGGAGGCAGGCAGCTACGAGGTGTTGCTGGTGGCCCCAGGCTACCGCTCGGTCATCCAAGAGGTGCAGGTGGGGGTCGGCCAGTCGGCCACCGTCACCATGAGGCAGACCCGCCGCTAGGACAGGTACGATGCGCCTGCATGAGCGCACCGACACCCGTGGTCGCCGTCGTCCTAGCCGGCGGCGACCCTGAAGACCGTCTGGCCGCCGCCGTCGGCGCGCCGAGCAAGGCCCTCGTGCCCTTGCGCGACGCGCCGATGGGGGCCTATGTGGCCACCGCGCTGCGCGCCAGCGGCGCCGTCTCCCGCATCGTCTGGGTGGGGAAGACCGACCATCAGGTGAGGGGATTGGTGGACGTGGTCGTGGGCGGCGGCAGGCGCATGGTCGACTCCTTGGCCCTCGGCCTCGGCGCGGCCATGGCGACCGCGCCAGAGCAGCGGTTGCTTGTCGTGACGGCCGACATCCCCTGGTGGGACGCGGTGGGGGTGCTCGACTTCGTGGCCGGCGCGCCGGCCGACGCCGACCTGCTGTACCCGGTGGTGCGCGAGGCCGACGCCATGGCCCGTTTCCCCGAGCAGCGTCGCACCTTCGTCGGGTTGGCTGACGGTCGGTTCACCGGCGGCAACGCCGTGTTGCTCTCGCCTGCCGCGGTGCCTGCGCTGCTGCCCGTGATCGACACCTTCTACACCGCTCGCAAGCGGCCCCTTGCCTTGGCCGCCCTGGTCGGCCCCACCACCCTGTGGTCGCTGATCACCAGACGGGCGACACTGGCCTCGTTGGAGGAGCGCGTCAGCCGCATCCTCGGTCTGCGGGCCAGGGTGCTGGTCAGCTCAGACGCGGCCATCGCCGCCGATGTCGATCACCCCGACCACCTCCCCGCCACCTTGAGCCTGCCACCTCTGGTGAAGGCATGAGCACCGAGGCTATGATGCGCCGACCCGTCCAGATCCGCCGCCAAGCCCTGCTCGGCTCCGCCGCCTCGGTCGGCTTCGCCCTGCTGCTGGCCTACCTGACCTTCGTCGCCCTTGGCCGCCAGGGCAGGTTGGGCTTCAGCGGCTTCAACCTCGCCGGCATCGTCGAGGGCCTCGTCTTCATCGCGGCCTTCGTCATCGCCCTTGCCTGGGTGCGCCAGGCGCTGCGGGTGCCCAGCCCCACGCTGCTCTCCTTCGGCCTGCTTGCCCCGCCGACGGCCGCCCGCACCGCCTCGAGGGTGCCGGTGATCGACAGCACGGAGGGCCTGTTCTCGCTGGCCGACCACCGGGTGGTCATCGTCGAGACGGCCGGCGTGCCGGTGGGCATGAGCGGTCTGAGCAGCGACCGGATCACCTCTTGGGACGAGCTGGTCAAGGTGTCGGGCGAGGTGGCGGTCACCGAGCTGCGGCGGCTGCTGGCGCACGAACAGCTGGTGGTCGTGGTCGAGGGCGAGAAGACGCTGGGGGTCGTGACGCAGGAGGCCTACCTGTCTGGGTTGTGGGGGTCGGTCCGCTAGCCGGAGGCCTCTCGCTCCGTCAGGTCCCTCGGTCTCCCTGGTGCCTCAGCCAGCGGTAGATAGGGCACCGCGTCCGCCCACATGTCATCAGGGTCCACGCCGCCGTCTTGCAGCCTGCGCGCCGCTGCCAGCGCGATCATGGCGCCGTTGTCGGTGGACAGGCCAGGCGGCGGCAGGTGCACGCGCAGGCCGGCGTCCTGCAGCGCCGCACGCAGCCGGCGGTTGGCGGCCACCCCGCCGGCCACCACCAGGTCGCTGCGCCCAAGGTCGCGGGCGGCGCGTCCGGCCACGTCGAGCAGATGACCGATGGCGCGGCGCTCGAAGGCGGCCGCCACATCGGCCGGTTCCAGCGAGGGATCGCGCTCCAGGCGCACCGCCACGGCGGTCTTCAGGCCGCTGAAGCTGAAGTCGTAGGCCGACTGGCCGGCCAGCGGCTGGGGCAGCGCTACGGCTTCGGCGTTGCCACGGGTGGCCAGCTCGGCCAAGGCGGGGCCGCCCGGGTAGGGCAGGCCAAGCAGTCGCGCCACCTTGTCGAAGGCCTCACCGGCGGCGTCGTCCAGACTACGGCCCAGTTGGCGGTACTCGCCCCAGGCAGGCACGTCGAAGAGCACGGTGTGACCGCCCGATGCGATGAGGGCGAGGAAGGGCGGCTCGACGTCGCCACCGATGAAGCAGGCGGCCAGATGACCCTCCAGGTGATGCACCTTGACGAAGGGCAGGCCCAAGGACCAGGCCAGCGACTTGCCATAGCTCAGGCCCACCAGCAGCGCGCCGGAGAGGCCGGGGCCGTAGGTGGCGGCCACCGCGTCCAGCCCGTCCAGGGTGGTCCCTGCCTGTTCGAGGGCCTGACCCACCACCCGGTCGATCTGGCTGAGGTGTTCGCGGCTGGCGGCCTCTGGCAGCACCCCGCCGAAGGGGGCGTGCACGGCTGCCTGCGAGGCCACCACGTTGGCCAGCACCCGGTGACCGCCTTCACGGCTCTCGGTGATGCCGACGCCGGTGTCGTCGCAGGAGGTCTCGATGCCGAGGACGCGCATCCGGTCAGGATACGCCCGCAGGGACGGCTGGAAGGAAGCGTGCTGGACTGCTTGTCATGGAAGGCGTGCCGGGTAGGCTGGCCTCCGTGAGCGAGCCGAGATGAACAAGCCTGGTGCCGCCGCTGCCGCCCTGCTGGCCGAGCACGCTGCCCTGCACTGGACGGACTGGCAGGTCGGGGAGGTGACCCTCAGGTCGGCCTCCAAGGTGGGGACGCGTGGCCATCCTGGAGCGGACCCCGCCCTGCGTCTGTTGGCCGACGCCCTGAAGCGGGGCCGCTTGCCTCTGGCTGAGAGCCTGGGTCGAGGCGGTCAGGTGTTGGACCTCAGCGGCACGGCGTTGCTGCCGGTGTGGGCCGCGGCCACCGGCCTGCAGGCGCATTGGACACTGGTCTCGACCTCGGCGGCCGAGGCCGCTGCCATGCACGGCAGCCTGGAGGCGGCCGCCTCGTCACTGGCCTCCTCGTCGCCGACCTCCCTGGCCACGACCCCCCGCCTGGCCTTGCCTTGGGAGGTGGACGGGGTCTACGACGCCGTCATCTGGTGCCCGCCCGCCGAGCGTGGCTGGCGCAGGGTGCAGGCAGAGCTGCTGACGGTGGCCTCGCGGCTGGCCCCAGGCGGCACGGTGTGGCTGCTGCAGGACAAGGACCTTGGCGCGCAGCGCACCGAGCGTGAGGCAAGGCGCTACTTCGGCGAGGTGGAGACGCTGGCCAGGGACGGCGGCTGGCGGCTCAGCGCCCTGCGCGACCGGTCGTCTGACACGCTCCCGCCCGCGGAGACCGATGGCAGCTTCGAGGCCGAGGACGGTCCCGTGCGCGCCGTGGTGGGGACCTACGCCAGCGCCGCCGTGGATCCAGGCACGGCGCTGCTGCTGAGCAGCCTGCCGACCGGACTGGCAGAGGGACAGCGGGTGCTGGACCTTGGCTGTGGCACCGGTCTGCTGGCACGCCGTGCCTTGCGGCATGGCGCGTCAGAGGTCGTCGCGCTGGACGACGACCTCGGTGCGGTGCGCAGCGCCACATGGCAGTTGCAGGCGGAGCAAGCCGAGCACTGGCAGGGGCTGCATGCCGATCTTGGTTTGGGCATGGGCCTGGAAGGCTTCGACCAGGTGTGGTGCAACCCGCCGTTCCACGTGGGCAGGCAGGTGGTGGGCGCCTTGTCCCGCGCCTTCGTGGCGGCGGCCGAGCTGGCGCTCAGGCCTGGTGGCGAGCTGTGGCTGGTGGCCAACCGGGCCCTGCCCTACGAGGCCGAACTGGCCTCCTGGTCGGCCTGGCGCGACCGCACGCCGCCAGGTGAGCAGCGCTTCAAGCTGCTGTGGGCTCGTCGATGAGCTGGTAGCCGCCGGCCACGCCTAGAGCCAGCAGCTGGCCTTCGTCGCCCGCGTAACGCGCCATCACCGTGCGGCAGGCCGCCTCGGCTCCGGCAGGCAGCACCGCGCCAAGGGTGGGGCCAGCCCCCGACAGGTAGGCGCCGTAGGCCCCAACCCGGTGCAGCTCGGCCTTGGCCTGGCGGAAGCCTGGCAGCAGCGGCTCCCTGTAGGGCTCGTGGAGCACGTCGAAGGTGGCGGTGCGCAGCAGCTCAGGGCGCTCCTGGCTGACGGCCGCCACCCACAGCGCGGCGCGTGATGCGGTATGCACGGCGTCCTGGCGCTGCACCAACTCAGGCAGCAGGGCCCGCGCCTGCTCGGTGGGCAGTTCGGCGGCCGGCACCGCGAAGAGCCAGCGCCAGGCCTCTGGCACCTGCAACACGGCCGTGTCGTAGCCGCCGCCTGGGATCATGGCCGACACCGTGAGGCCGCCGTAGACGGCGGGGGCCACGTTGTCCGGGTGCCCCTCCAGCTCGGCGGTGCAGCGGAAGACGCCGTCACGGCCGAGCTGGCCGCCGCTCCAGGCGTCGGCCAAGGCCGCGCCCGCCACCAGCGCGGCCGACGATGACCCCAGCCCGCGAGCGAGGGGGATGGGGTTGGTGGCCTCGATGGCCATCGTGGGGACGGGCTCGCCCAGCGCCTCCAGGGCGCGGCGGAAACCAAGGTGCACCAGGTTGTGGCTGCCGCCCGGCACCTGGCCAAGCCCTCGGTAGTCGAAGCTGTCCTCTTCGGCAGGTCGCGCCCACACCTCAAGCCACAGGTCCAAGGCCAGGCCGAGGCAGTCGAAGCCTGGACCAAGGTTGGCGCTGGTGGCGGGGACGCGGACGCGGGTCAAGCGGCGAGCAGCTCGTCGATGCGGGTGAGCACGGCGGGCTCAAGCACCACGTCGGCCGCCTTCACCGTCTCCTCGATCTGGGCCACCTGGGTGGCGCCGGTGATCACACTCGACACACCCGGCTGACGCAGCACCCAGGCAAGAGCCAGTTGCGCCCTGGTCAGGCCGAGCTCATCGGCCAGGGGTGCGAGCGCCTTGACCTTGCGGGCGTTGGCCTCGGTCAGCACGCTCTTGCGGAAGTTCTCGTTCTCCGTCAGGCGGCTGCCGGCGGGCAGGCCGTCGTCGTACTTGCCCGTGAGCATGCCCATGGCCAGGGGGCTGAAGACCACGAGGCCGACGCCCTTCTTCTCGGTCACGGGCAGGATCTCGGTCTCGACCCGTTCGCGGGCCAGCATGGAGTAGCGGGGCTGCTCGGTCACCGGCGCCACGAGGCCATGGGCGGTGGCGTAGGTGTGGGCCTCGGCGATCTGCGCGCCTGACCACTCGCTGGTGCCCCAGTAGTGCGCCTTGCCGCTGCGCACCACGTCGCTGAAGGCCTCCACGATCTCCTCCATGGGGGTCTCTGGATCGTAGCGGTGGGCGAAGTAGATGTCGAGGTAGTCGAGCTGCATGCGGTCCAAGGAGAGGTCGATGGACTCCAGCACGTGCTTGCGCGACAAGCCGCGGTCGTTGACCCCCTCGGACATGGGCCAGAAGACCTTGCTGGACAGCACCAGCTGATGGCGCGGCGTCCCGATGTCGGCGAGGATCTCGCCCATGAAGGTCTCGCCTGCACCCGTGGCGTAGATGTCGGCGTTGTCGAAGAAGTTGACGCCGGCCTCGAGGGCCTTCTCCACGATCTGGGTGATGAGCTTCTTGTCCTGCACCGAACCGCCGTACGTGGTCCAGGCACCGAGACTCACGGTGCTGACCTTCATGCCTGCGCGGCCTAGCCTGCGATAGTTCATGGTCGACCTCCTGTTGGCATGCTACCTGGCTCGTCAACGTCGCTGCCGTCGCCGGCCGGTGCGCCAGGAGCCTCAGCCTCGCCGGCCACCGGCAGGCCGTCACGCTGGCCACGGATGACGGCAGCGATGACGTCGACGGTGACCTGCATGTAGTTTCGCCCGTCGCCCACCTTCAGGTCCTCGTCGAGGTAACCCTTGCGCCCTGTGTGCTCGAAGGGGCCCATCTCGACGAACTCCAGCCTGCCGAGGCGGCGTGCCACGTTCCAGGACGACCACCAGTTCCACCGCCAACGGCCGGGGAAGAGCAGGTCGCCCAGGCCATGCACCCGGTCGGCGCTGCCGTAGAGGTGCACCACCCGGTCGGCCGCCAGCAGCCCTGGGTTCGAGGCCATCACCCCAGCCAGCGAGACCAGCGTGATGCGGGCCTGGGTGCGCCGCCGCAGGTAGGCGGCGGCGCCGATGGCCACCTGCCCACCACCGCTGTACCCGACCAGCACCAGGTGGGTCTCCGGGCCTGGCCGGAAGCCGCGGCGGGCCAGCGATCGCTGGATGACGTCGGCGGCACCGCGGTTGTAGAAGGGGCCGTAGCGGTGGTCGGCCGAGACCAGCACCTGCCACAGGTTGCGGATGTTGATGAAGAAGCCGATCAGCCCGTCGAGGCCGCGCTCCCGCTGCTTGCGGCTGAGCACCCAGCGCCAGACGCTGGCGAAGACGCGGTCGCCGATCAGGGGCCGGGCGGTCACCGAGTAGGGGAAGACCTCCACCACCCTCCCTCGCGGGAAGGCGGCCCGCAGCTTGGCGACCAGATGCACCTCGCGCACGTCGTAGGTCATCGAGCCCACCGCGTGGATGCCGTTGAGGATGACGATCCACGGATCGGGCGGGTTCAAGGTCCTGAGGTCGGTCGGGTCGTGCACCCATGGCTCCGGCTCGGGCTCCACCTGGTCGCCGTACCAACCGGCCCACCAGCCCAGCGTCTCGAGCGGGGCGAGCACACCCGCCACCGCCAAGGCCAGCAGGCCGGTCACGATCAAGGTGCCGATGTCGAACAGCAGGCCCACGTGGTTGCCCTGCCCTCAGCGCACCATGGGTGGGCGGAGGTCGGTGCCGGCGGCCGCGCGGCGCAGTCGGACGCCGAGCGAGGTGAAGGGACGACCGAGCAGCCGCTGGGCCAGTTGCACCAGCAGCCAGCCACCGGCCACGCACAGGGTGGACTGGATGGGCGAGATGTCGAAGAGGACGGTGGTGGCCACCAAGGTGGCCACCAGGGTCCAGGCGTTGAGCAGGCCCTGCAGCGGCACCCCGAAGTAGGGTGCGAGAGCGAGCAGGCCGAGGAGCTGGGGTGCGTGAGCGAGACCGATGGCAGCGGCGACCTCGACGTATGCCCGCTCGCCGCCGAAGCCGAAGGTGCCGACCAGCCACACCGACCAGGTCCAGACGAGGAAGGAGGCGAGGTAGAGCGCCGCCTGCAACACCAGGCTGAGGCCAAGGCGCCGCCGACTCACCCGCAGGGCGAAGAGGGCAACGCTCTGGCCGACTGCCAAGGAGAGGCCACCGAAGAAGGTCACGAACAGACCGAGGCGCAGGGGGGCGACCTGCCCATCGAGCAGTGTGCGGAAGGCCGCCGAACTGAGCCCGAGGGCCCCACCGATGAGTCCCAGTGCGTCCACCTGGTCAGCCTAGCCCGGCCCGGTCTTCCGCCGCCGCCCGCTCCAACACGGCGCGGGCAGCGGGCAGTGCGGCCACCACGTCGCCGGCCACCAGACCGCCAGAGGGGAGCCATGGATGGCGCTCGAGAGACGCCTCTGGCCTGACCAGGTCGCGCAGCGCCAGCCGGCCCGCCTCAGCGTGCATGGCCACCGCAGCGGCGACGCGGTCGAGGACGGCGTCGGAGGTCGGGTGCTCAGGCGGCGCGTCGCCGTCAGCTTCGTGGTCGCCCCAGCCGGCGGACAGCAGCGCCCCGATGACACCCGCCAGCACGTCGCCCGTGCCCGCCGTCGCCAGCGCAGCCGGGCCTCCTTCCACCAACCGTAGCGAGCGTCCCGGTGCCGCCACGACGGTGGCCGGACCCTTCAGCACCACGGTGGCGGCAGTGCGGTCGGCCAGCTCGGCCGCGGCCGCCAAGGGATCGCGGGTCACGTCTTGGCTGCTCCGGCCGAGCAGGCGGGCGGCCTCGCCGGCGTGGGGCGTGAGCACCAAGGGCTGCGACGATGCGGCCAGGTCGAGGATGGCGGGGAGCAGGGCCCCTCCATCGAGGACGGTGGGCAGTCGCCGGTCTCGCAGCAAGGCGAGCAAGGTGGCCGTGTCCGTCTGCAGGCCGGGACCGACGACCCAGGCTCCGGTGCGGGCGGCTTGAGGCTCCGAGTGCATCCTGGTGAAGCCGGCCGCGCTGCCGTCCCACGGCAGGGCCACCAGCTCCGGCCAGCTGGCCGGATGGCGCTCGGGCGTGGCAAGGACCACGTAACCCGCGCCTGCCCTGAGGGCGGCGCGAGCGGCCAGCTCGGCTGCGCCTGCGTATGGCGCCGACCCGCCCACCACCAGCACGGTGCCGGCCTGGTACTTGTGACCGTCCTCGCGTCGACGGGGCAGCGCCCTGCCGGCGTAGGCCGTGTCCACCACCCGTCCGACGGCATGCCTGGCCAACAGGTCGGCGGGCAGGTCGAGGTCGTCGAGCAGCCGCTGACCGTAGCAGGAGCGCGCAGGAGGCAACAGGCTGGCCGGTTTGGCCGCACCCAACTGCAGGGTCCAGGTGGCCTGCATGATGGGGCCGGTAGGCACGGCCAGGTCGGCGTCGAGGCCGCTCGGCACGTCGATCGCCAACACCGGCACGCCGGCCTGGCGCACCAGCTCGAACCACGACGCCAGCTCCGGTCCGGCCGGTCGTGAGAGGACGGCGCCCAACAGCGCGTCAACGACCAGGTCGGTGCCCTGCAGCCGCTCGAGCGTCGGTGGTCCGGCGCTCAGGCTGAGCCGGCCTTCGTGGGTGGGGATCGCCTCCAGCAGCTCACGGCGCATCCGGTCGGCCAGGGGGCTGCCCGGATGGCTGTGCAGCTCGGCCACCTCCACCGCCACACCCATGGCCGCGAGCAGACGCGCAGCCACGTAGCCGTCGCCGCCGTTGTTGCCTGGACCGACCAGGACCCATGCCCGACGCAGCCCGGGCAGCAGGCGCGCAGCTGTGCGCGCCACCGCAGCGCCCGCGCGTTCCATCAGGGCATGGGTGGCTATGCCGCCTTCTGCGGCAGCCGCGTCGAGGGCCGAGACGTCACGGGCGCGCAGGAGGTGCATGGCCTCAGTGCTTGTGGCCGTGGCTGTGGCCGTGCTCCAGCTCGCCCGGCTTGAGAGGGATGCGGTCACCGCGGAAGAGCAGCGCGGCCAGGAAGGTGGTGATGGGCACGGCCAGGATGAGGCCGATGGAGCCCACCAGGGTGTGGACCACCTCGGAGGCCACCACCTCCATGTTGAAGGCGCGGCTGAAGGGGACCTCGCCGACGTTCAGCAGGATGAGCAGGGAAAGGCTGGTGCCGGTGTAGGCCAGCACGAGCGTGTTGACCAAGGAGCCGACGTGGTCGTGACCGACGCGCATCCCTTGGTTGTAGAGCTGCCACAGCCCCAGCTTGGGGTCGGTGTGGGCCAGCTCCCGGATCACGGCGGCCTGCACGATGGTGATGTCGGTCAAGGCGCCGAGCGCGCCGATCATCAGGCCGGCCAGCATCAGGCCCTGCAGCGCCACCTGGGGGGCTGCCGACATCAGCAGCAGCGCCTCGTCGGCCCCCAGGCCCGTCAACCTGGCCAGGTCACTGAACAAGGCGCCGAGCAGGAATGTGGCCATGGCAGCGACGAAGGTGCCGACCATGGCGGCCGTGGTGCTCCAGTTGGTGCCGTGGACGAAGTAGATGTTGAGCAGCAGCATGCCGCCGACGCCGATCAACGACACCAGCATCGGATCCCAGCCGCCCAGGATGCGCGGCACCACGAAGGAGATGACGATCCACAGGCTGGCGCCGGTGGCCAGGAAGGCCCGCAGGCCCTTGAAGCGGGCGATCACGAAGGAGACCACCGCGAAGAGCACGATCAACCCGAAGAGCGCGGGGCGTCTGACCCAGTCGCTGACGACGTAGACCACCTCGCCGCCTGGACCTGGGGAGAAGTAGACCTCGACGCGGTCGCCCACCTTGAACTCGGGCATCTCGAAGTCGCTCCAAGGGTCGGCGCCGGGCAGCTGGGCGTCGACGGTGCGACCGTCGCTGAGGCGGACCACCGCGGTGGCCGTGGTGTCGGCCTGTGCGCGCCGTTCGATGATCCGGCCCTCGAGGTAGCCGAAGTCGTCGCCTTGGGCTGCCGCGATGGGCAGCAGGACCAGGCAGAGCAGTAGGAGGGCGGCCCTGTGCCGGCGGCTCACGCCACCGCCTGGGCCTTGCAGTCAGGACAGAGCCCGTAGAGCGTGAGGGCGTGGTCGCGCACCTCGAAGCCGCCGGGCAGGGTCACGCCTTCGAGCACGGCCACCGGGCAGGAGGTGTTGAGTTCGAAGACCCGTTGGCAGAGCTCGCAGCGGAAGTGGTGGTGATGGTGGTGATGGTCGCCGGGCGGTCGCGCCTTCTCGTAGCGGGTGCTGTCGTTGGGCAGGTGCACGGGCACGATCTCGCCGCTCTCCGCCAGGGTGTTGAGGTTGCGGTACACGGTGGCCAAGCCCAGTCGGTCGTGGTGGTTGGCCGCCAGCTCCAGCACCTCTTGAGGGGTCAATGGCCCGCCGGCTTCCTCGAACGCCTTGAGGATGGCGCGGCGTTGGGAGGTCTGACGCATCATGGTCAAAGCCTAGCACCCGATCTGGACGAGGGTCGCGTTGTCGGGAACCTGTTCTCGCAAGCTCCAGCGCTCAGCGCCTGGCCTCGCGGGAGCGCATGGGACCGAGCGGCTCGCCGCCCAACAGGTGCATGTGCAGGTGGTCGACCTCCTGGCCGCCGTGCTGGCGGCAGTTGACGATCAGCCGGTAGCCCTGGTCCAGGCCCTCCTGCTCGGCCACCTGCCGCGCCACGATGAACATGCGGCCCAGCGCGACCTCGTCGTCCGGGCCCACGTCTGCGGCCGTGGGGATCACGTGGTTGGGGACGATGAGCACGTGAACAGGTGCCTGCGGGTGGATGTCGCGGAAGGCGGTCACCAGATCGTCCTGGTAGACGATGTCTGCGTCAAGCTCACGGCGGATGATGCGGGCGAAGAGCGTGTCCTGGCTCATGGGCTCAGCATAGACGAAGCCTCGTGCCCGGCGGCGTCAGGGACTGGCGTGGACGGTGGCCCTAGCCACGGCCCCTTGACAAGGGGGCGCCGGTTCCGGGTAGGCTGCCGGAGCCTTGTTGAGAATGCAAGGTCAATATCAATCACGATCATGGCTCGTGAAGGAGGCCAACATGGCGAAGGACGGCCCTCGCATCAAGATCCTGTTACGCAGCGCGGAGGGAACAGGCACCACCTACGCCACCACCAAGAACCGCCGCACCTCCACCAACAAGATCGAGCTGCGCAAGTACGACCGTGCCTTGCGCCGCCACGTCATCTTCCGTGAGACCAAGGCCTGAGCCGCTCGCCGGCCGTCGCTAGGAGCACCATGAGCCACAGACCGTTCCGCTTCCTCTCCGTCATCCTGCTGGTGTTGTCGTTGGCCGGTGGCCTCTCCATGGCTGTTGCCCAAGGGGGTGGCCACGACCACCACGACGCGCACGACCACGCCGACGACCATGACGACCACGACCATGGTCACGACGACGCCGACCACGCCGACCACGACGACCATGACGACCATGACGACCACCACGGCCACTCGGACGTCGAAGGCACCCGCCTGCTGGTGGCCGATGCCGACGGCGCCAGGCTCTGGGTGCTTGACCTGGTCGACGGCGAGGTCCTCGCCAGCTTCGGCACTCCCGGCCTCGGCGCGGTCCATCAGCTTCCCGACCCGCGCCTGGCCGTGGTCACCCACCGTGCCGAGCACCGGGTGACCATCGTTCATTCGGGCCTGAGCGAGGTGGACCACGGCGACCATGCCGACCTGCTGCAAGGCAACCCCTACGTGCTCGCCACCCTCAACGTCGGCCGCCAGCCGACCCACGTCTTCGCCCGCGGCAACGACCTGGCCTTCTTCAACGACCAGGACGGGACGGTGGCCTGGCTGGATACCCGCCTGCTCGGCATCAGCCTCGGCTACACCGAGATCCAAGCGCGGCAGCCCGACCATGGCGCCCTGGCGGTGGTGGGCGACCACATGGTGGTCGGCCTGTACGAGACCGGGGAGGTGGACGTCTATGACCGCTCTGGACGTTCCCTGGCGCAGTTCGGCGGTTGCCCCGGCTTGCATGGCCAGGGTGTGCTGGGCGACGCGGTGGTGTTCGGCTGCAGCGACGGCGTCCTCATCGTCGAGGCGCTGGCCGGCGGGGTGTTCACCGCCAGCAAGGTCGCCAACCCGCGCGGCAGCGCCGAAGGCGCCAGGGTGGGCACCGTCGTCACCGATCCAGACGCCGAGGTGCTGATCGGCAACTTCGGCGCCGGCTTCGCCATCATCCTGCCGCTGGAGCGCAGCTTCAGCACCGTCGCCCTACCAGCCGCCTTCGTGGCTGGCCGCTTCTACGACGAGGGGGAGGCCTTCGTCCTGCTCAGTGCCGACGGCGTCCTGCGCAGCATCGATCCGGCGACCGGGACGGAGCTCGCCTACCTGCACCTGCTCCATGAGGTCGCCAGCGGTGGTGCCCGTCCCAGCCTGACGGTGCTGGGCGAGTACGCCTACGTCAGCGACCCGGAGCACAGGACCATCATCGAGATCGACCTGCACGACTTCGAGGTCAGCCGCGAGATCGCCGTGCCCTTCGTGCCGGCAAGCTTGGCGATCCTGGCCATCCCGGGGGCCTCCGTCCACTGAGCGGCCAGGGCCGCTGGACGACCGAGCCCGCGGCGTGACCTAGGGGGACCGGGAACCGGTAGCATCGCCGGGACCCGGTCCTTCATCTCGCTGTCCAGGGAGCCCCGTCATGCCGACCACCGCCCTCCTACCGCTGCCGCACCATGTGGACGCCATGTCCGGGCGCTTCCTCCTGTCGCCATCGGCCACCTTGTGGCACGACGAGGCATCGGCCGGCACCGCCGCCTGGCTGCGCGCCGAGTTGGGCGCCGCCACCGGCCACCCGCTGCTCGGCGGAGAGGCTAGCGCTGCGCAGATCCGGCTGCGGGTCGATCCGACCGCTGGACTGGGACCGGAGGGCTACGCGCTGGGCGTGGCCGAGGAGCGCGTCGACCTGGTTGGCCACGACGCTGCAGGGGTCTTCTACGCCGCCCAGACCTTCAGGCAGTTGCTGCCGGCGGCCGCCTATCGGCGCGCCCCCTTGGGTGTACGAACCTGGTCGGCACCTTGCATCAGCGTCCGTGACCGGCCACGCTTCGCCTGGCGCGGCTGCATGCTCGACGTGGCGCGTCACTTCATGCCCAAGCGCGAGCTGCTGCGCTTCATCGACCTCATGGCCATGCACAAGCTCAACGTGCTCCACCTGCACCTGAGCGACGACCAGGGCTGGCGGCTGGAGATCAAGCGCTACCCCAAGCTCACCGAACTGGCCTCGTGGCGGCACGAGAGCCAGGTGGGTGCGGTCAAGAGCCCACGGCGTTTCGACGGCCGACCGCACGGCGGCTACTACAGCCAGGACGACATGCGCGAGGTCGTAGCCTACGCCGCCGCCAGGCAGGTGCAGGTGGTGCCCGAGATCGACGTGCCCGGCCACTCACAGGCCGCCATCGCCGCCTACCCGGAGCTGGGCGGCGGCCAACGGCTGGACGTCGGCCGCGAGTGGGGGATCATCGAGCACGTGCTGGAACCGAGCGACGAGACCATGGCCTTCTACTTCGGGGTGTTCGACGAGGTCATGGAGCTGTTCCCCAGCCCTTACCTCTGCGTGGGTGGCGACGAGTGCCCCAAGACGCAGTGGAGGTCGAGCCCCATCGCCCAGGCGCGGATGCGGGCAGAAGGGCTGAGCGACGAGGACGAGCTGCAGAGCTGGTTCATCCGCCAGTTCGACGACCGCTTCGCCCAGCACGGCCGGCGGCTGCTCGGCTGGGACGAGATCCTGGAGGGAGGCCTTGCGCCTGGCGCCACGGTGCTGTCGTGGCGGGGCAGGGAAGGCGGCATCGCCGCCGCGCGCGCCGGCCACGACGTGGTCATGTGCCCGACCGACACCGCCTACCTCGACTACAAGCAATCGGATGACCCGGCCGAGCCCATCCCCGTCGGCACCTTGTTGACGCTGGAGCAGGTCTACGCCGCCGAGCCGGTACCGGCGGAGCTGACCGAGGCCGAGGCGAAGCGCGTGCTCGGCGCCCAGGTCAACGTGTGGACCGAGCACATGGACTCACCGAGGACGGTGGACTACATGGTGTTCCCGCGGCTGTCGGCCTTCGCCGAGACGGTGTGGTCGGGGCAGGATCGGTCATACGAGGCGTTCCTGCCAAGGTTGCGCGGGCACCTGCAGAGGCTGGACCACCTTGGTGTGGAGTACAGACGAGAAGAAGGGCCGTTGCCTTGGCAGCGGCGACCCGGCGTGGAAGGACGAGGGGGTTGATGATGCCGAGACCGACCCGCAGGCT
The DNA here is from genome assembly GCA_964465355.1 of uncultured bacterium. Classification (GTDB taxonomy): domain Bacteria; phylum Deinococcota; class Deinococci; order Deinococcales; family Trueperaceae; genus JAABTL01. The sequence goes on from CAYXJZ010000079.1 coordinate 16,517, forward strand.
GCCCAAGTCGAAGGCCATGATCGCCGCACCCCAGCCGGAGGCCGCTGACGCCGGGGCGGAGGTGTTGGCCAACGGCGGCAACGCGCTCGACGCCGCCATCACCTGCGCGCTGGTCCAGGGCGTCGTGGACCCATTGATGTGCGGCATCGGCGGCTTCGGCATCATGCACGTCTACGATCCCGCGACCCGTCGGCAGACGATCTGGAGCGGCTTGGGCGGCTGCCCGAAGGCGGCCACCGACACCATGTGGTTGGACCGCTACATCGGGGAGACCACCGACGGC
>CAYXJZ010000080.1:0-9134 GCA_964465355.1 uncultured bacterium
TGCAGCGCAACCTGGCGCTGATGATCCGCAAGCCGCCCGAGAACCAGCGGGTGCTCATGTCCGACACCCACCACTTGGGCCCGGCTGCCTTCTGGGTCACCAACCCGGCCAACGACCTGATCGGCAACGTGGCGGCCAGCTCGGCCGGCACCGGCTTCTGGTACGCCTTGCCGCCAAGGCCGACGGGCCTCTTCCGGGCCATCTACGGTGACGACGGTGAGGGCATCCGCCCACAGACCACGCCGCTCGGCCGTTTCGAGGACAACGTGGCCCACTCCAACGCCCAGGTCGGCCTTCACGTGGACAACGGCCCGACGCTCGACCTCAACGGCGTCCCGGCCACCTCCTACCGTCCGCGTTCCGACCCCATGGTGATCGGTTCGGATCCGGTGACCGCCGTCTTCGAGAACCTCGTGGCCTACAAGAACCGCAACGCCGCCGCCTGGTTCCGTGGCGACAACACGGTGCTGCGTGGCGGCGTGCTCAGCGACAACGGTGTCGGTGTCACCTTCGCCTCCAACACCTCATGGGCGCAGGACGTGTCCTTCGTCGGCGAGACCAGCAACCTAGGCCACCCACGGTTCTGGGAGGACACCGGCCTGGACGGACGCGCCCTGCCCCGCTTCTGGGATCCGGCCTTCGTCATCCGCGGCTACGAGTTCTACGACGGCGACGTACACGTGTTCGACAGCTTCTTCGCCCGCTACGTGCCGAACGAGCAGCGTCAGGCCGCCGCCATCTCCTACAAGGACTTCACCGACTGGCCGGTCAGCCCGCTCAACTCCGCCAGCGGCCTGGACTTCGAACCCGGCACCAACCGCGTCTACCTGGCCACGCGCGAGGTGGGCGGCAACATCCGCGAGGACGGCTACCGCAGCGCGGTCTTCCGCGACCTGGACGGCAGCGTCACCGGCACGGCGGACCGCATGATCAGCGTGGACAACCCCTTCATGCTCTACAACGACTGCACGCAACGCGCCGACTGGAACGCCTGGGTATGCGGCGGGCGCTACGCCAGCCTGACCCTGGTGGACGTGCCGTCGCCTGCCTCAGGCCTTGGGCCGGTCAGCATCAGCCGTGGCAACGGGGAGGCGCACGTCATGGGCGGCATGCCCGATCGCGACCCGCGGGGCCGCTTCCGCACCCTGCTGCGCCTAGGCGACGACTACCGCTATGACTTCACGGGCAGCTCGGACCATCTGCAGGTGCATCTGTACGACATCGGCCCGGGTGACCGGATGGTGGTCTCGCTCCCGTACGCTGGTAGCAAGCCCTACGTCTATCGCGACTGGTGGCCTGCCGATAACAACATGCCCGAGGAGTTCTTCAGCCAACCGGCCTTCGACGCCTCAACGGACTCGGCTTTCTACCATGACGGAGAGCGTCTCCATCTTCGCCTGGTGCAACGGAGCGGGAACAGCTGGGCGCAGGTGGAGATCTGCCGCGTGCAGCTCTGCGGCCGCTGAACAGCGCGAGGCCTCAGGGCACGCGTTCGATCAGGTCGATCATCGTGCCGTCCTGGGTGACGAAGCGGACCACGCCCACCCCCGGCACCAGGAAGAGGTCGAGCTGTGCCCGTGCGCCGGTGGAGGTGAGGGTGTGCTGGCGGATCTGCAGGGCGTTGAAGCGCCCAAGCGAGGTCTGCACCCCGCGCATGCCGAGCACCTCGGAGCTCAGGGTGAGGGTCATGCCCTGCACCTCGGTGGTCGAGCTCCAGCTCTGGCCGGGCTGCAGCGGGCTCGTGGCGTAGACCAGCAGCGGCGGGTCGTAGCGCACCACCATGCCCGACACCGCTGTGCCCAGCGTGAGGACGCCCTGCTCGCCGTAGTACAGGTAGTCCTCCGACACCGGGATGCCGTCCAGGTAGTGCGTGAGCACCATGACCTGATGGCCGTCCATGTCGCGCGGACCGCTCATCTGCTGGGTCTCGCCGCTGGAGTAGGTCCAGCTCAGTCCGGCGCGGGCGGGGTAGTAGTCGTCGTCGGCAACTGCCCAGCCGGCCATGGTCAGCAGGACAAGGCATAGGGTGGCGGCGAGCCAGGACCGCTGCGGGACGGCGGCAAGGCTGCTCATGACCCGTCCCCGTTCTTGGAGAGCACCCTTGCTCGGTCGGTGGCCTCCTCGATGGCGTCCATGACGGCGAAGCGCACGCGGTGACGCTCCAGGGCGCGCACGCCTGCGATGGCCGTGCCGCCGGGCGAGGCCACCTCGTCCTTGAGGTCGGCCGGGCCCTTGGTCTCCAGCAGGCGGGCGGTGGCGCGCAGCACCTCCCTGGCCAGTTCCCTTGCGGTGCTGCGGCTCAGGCCGACGCGCACGCCGCCGTCGGCCATGGCCTCGGCCAGGACGGCGGCGAAGGCTGGCCCTGAGCCGGCCAGGCCGGTGTAGGCGTCGAAGAGCTGTTCCGGCACCTCGTGCACCACGCCCACCGCTTGGAACAGGCGGCGGGCGAAGTCGCGGTCGTCCTGCTCACTCTCGATGTGCCAGGCCAGCGCGGTGGCCGAGGCGCCGACGGCGGCCCCCAGGTTGGGCATGGCGCGCACCACCCTGCGCGAGCCGAGGCGCTTGGCCAGGGTGGCGGTGGTGACGCCGGCCATCAAGGAAAGGTAGGAGCCCTGCCGCTGGGCGATGAGCGGCGCCACCGCCTCGAAGGACTGGGGCTTGACCGAGACCAGCACGCGTTCTGCGCGGTGCACCCCGTCGTCGTCGAGCGCGATGGCGCCGAAGCGGGCGGCCAAGGCGGCCCTGCGTTCGGCTTCGGGGTGGTAGATACCGACCTCGGTGGCTTGCAGCAGGCCGGCCCTGACGGCGCCCGCCAGGACCGCGCCCCCCATCTTGCCTGCGCCGACGATGGCGAGTCTCACACGGGCGGAAGTCACCCGCGCACTCTACAACCTGCTCTGTGCAGGACGGGCGTCGGACCTCTCGCCGCACAGGTCGACGGCCATGGCTGCAGCGACCTCGGCGGCAGGCATGTCACTCGACAGCAGGACCAGCAGCTTGGCCAGCGCAGCCTCGGCGGTCATGTCGCCTCCCGAGACCACGCCCACCTCGCTGAGCCAGCGACCGGCAGCGTAGGCGCCCATGCGCACGCCGCCACGCAGGCACTGGCTGACGGCCACCACCACCACGCCGCGCTGCACCGCCTCGCTCAGCGCAGCGCGCAAGGCGGGGTCGCGCGATGGCGCGTTGCCGCTGCCGTAGGTCTCCAGCACCAGGCCACGCACGGGGTCGCGCAGCACGTTGCGCAGGGTCTCGCCGGTGATGCCGGGGAAGAGGCGCAGCGCGACGACATCGACGTCACGCAGACGCTGCACCATCAGCGGCCCCTGGCTGGGTGGCAGCAGCAGTTCCCTGCGCCAGCTCAGCTCGACGCCCACCTCGGCCAGCGGCGGCAGGTTGGGTGAGGCGAAGGCGTCGAAGCCGTCGGTGGACACCTTGGTGGTGCGGTTGCCGCGCAGCAAGGCGCCTCCAAGCACCACGCCCACCTCGTTCCAACCCGGCTCGGCAGCCAGCATCAGCGAGGTGATGAGGTTCTCGCGGCCGTCGGATCGCACCTCAACCAGCGGTAGCTGCGATCCGGTCAGCACCACGGGGCCAGGCAGGCCATGCAACAGGAAGGACAGGGCAGAGGCGCTGTAGGCCATGGTGTCCGTGCCGTGCAGGACAACAACCCCGTCGTAAGCCGGGGCAACAGGGGCGCCATCGATAGAACTGGCACCTGTGCCGCTCGGGTCCGCGCTTCCGCCGAAGGCGACGGCCACCCGATCGGCGATGGCCTGCCAATCGGACGGCCGCATGTCGGAGGAATCAAGCAGCGGGTCCAACTCCTCCAGGTCGACCAGTGGCAGGCGGGGGTCATGCAGTTCCGACAACCCGGCCAAGGCCTGGGCGAGGGCGCCGGGCCGAGGGGCGTAAGCGCCGTGCTCGTCGCGCACCATGCCCAAGGTGCCGCCGGTGTGCAGCAGCCTGACCCTGCGCCTCCTGGTGTCCACCACAGAAGTGTACGCCTGCGATGGTAGCGTGGGTGACGATGTCTGTGCAGCATGAAGCCACCCAGGTCCCCATGCAGGTCTCCGTCCCCGCCCGCGTCGACGTCTGGCTCATCGTCCTGCTGACGCTGGCGGTGGCTGGTCTGGTCGCGCTGACGCTGCCCCTGCTGCGCATGGACGATGTGCCGCTGTGGACCAAGGTGCTGCTCCCCACCCTGGCCCTCGGCACGGTGCTGGTGAGCTTAGTAGTGACGGTGCCGGTGCGCTACCTGCTCGAGCCAGAGGGCCTCACGGTGCGCTCTGGTTTCCTCACGCTGCGCCTCGCCTACCGCGACCTGATCCGCGTCGACCGGGTGATCGGCCTGCTGGCCGCGCCTGCCTGGTCGCTGGTGCGGCTTCGGGTAGCGCTGGCGGCCGGCGGCGCCATCGAGGTGGCGCCGCGTGACCGCGAGGCCCTGCTGGCCGAGCTGGGGCGCCGCGCGCCGCAGCTGCAGCCAGGCGGACGCGGCTTGATCGATCCCAAGCGGGTCCCTGGGCCGCGGGCCAGCGGCAGGGCGAGCAAGCGAGGCCGGGGTTGAAGCCCGGCGACGGCGCGGCCGGGTCCTCGGCGGAGCTGAGCTTCGGACCCGCTGTCGACCGATGGCTGCTGCTGGTGGTCGGCCTGGTGCTGCTCTCGATGCTTGGGTCGTTCAGGGCGCTCTGGTCGGAGGGTGGCTGGGCCTTCGCGCTGTTCCTGCTGCTGTCCCTCGCCGTCATGGGCCTCGTCCTGCTGTTGACGGTGCCTCTGCGCTACACGGTGGACAGCGAGGCCGTGCGGGTGCGCGCAGGCTTCATGCGCTTCCGCTGGGCGCTTGCCGACGTGGTGCGCATGGAGACGGCGGTCGGCGTGGTGTCCAGCCCGACGGCAGGATGGACGGTGCACCGGGTGCGGCTCTTCGACAGGAACGGTCGGGTGTTGGTGTTGGGCCCAGCCGACCGTGACGGTTTCGTCGCCGCGGTGCTGGCGCGAGCGCCCCACCTGGTGGCCGAGCCGCGCGGCGTGGAGGCGAAACGAACCTTGTGGCGGGATCCCAGCCGAGACCGCTGGGGCAGGGGCGCCTAGCCGACCAGGGCTGGAGCGCGCCGGCCGCTAGCGGATCCCCGGCGGCACCTGCGCCTGTGGTGGCGTCGGCAGGTCCTTGGGGATGGGCACGCCGTGCAGCCGCTTCACCACGTAGTTCTCGTTGCAGCCGACGAAGAAGGGGCAGCGCAGGCACTCGGACCACACCCGGGGGTGCAGCTCCTTGCTCTTGTCCACCAGGGTGAAGCCGCACTTCTCGAAGAACTCCACCGAGTAGGTCCAGGCGAAGAGGGTGGGGATGCCGATGCGCCGCGCCTCGGCCTCGCAGGCGGCCACCAGGGCGCGCCCGACCCCCTTGGCCATGACGTCGGGCGCCACGGCAAGGCCGCGCACCTCGGCGATGTCGCCCCACAGGATGTGCAGCGCGCCGTTGCCGGCGAAGACGGTGCTGCCGTCCGGCATGAGCTGCTCGGCGACGAAGAAGTCGCGCAGGTTCTCGAAGATGTTCTGCATCGGACGCACCAGCATCTTGCCCTGGCTGGCCCAGTAGCCGATGTTCTCGAAGATGAGGGGCACGTCCTCGGCGGTGGCGTTGCGCACCCGCAACTCGGCGGCGGCCACGGGCGCCACCGGCAGCGTGTCGTTCAGCTTCGCGGCCTCATCCGTCATCGCCAGCCTCCTCGCTGAGCGCGCTGCGCGCCCGTTCGATCTGCTCCACCACCCGCACGCGGGCGGTGCCGCCGTAACTGGCGCGGGCGTCCACCACCGACTCCAAGGACAGGACCCGGTAGACCTCCTCGTCCAGCTGCGGCGCCACCTGCTGCATGAGGGGCAGCGGCAGGTCCTGCAGGTCGACGCCTTCGGTCAGGGCCATGGCCACCAGCCTGCCGGTCAGCTCATGCGCCTCGCGGAAGGGGATGCCCTTCTTGGCCAGGTGGTCGGCCAGGTCGGTGGCGTTGCTGAAGGCGCGGCCGGCGGCGTGCCGGGTGCGGCCCTCGTTCACCTTGGTCTTGCGCAGCATGTCGGCCGTGAGGCGCAGACAGATGGCCAAGGTGTCTGCCGCGTCGAACAGGCCTTCCTTGTCCTCCTGCATGTCCTTGTTGTAGGCCAGCGGCAGGCCCTTCATGACCGTCAGCAGGCCGATCAGCGAGCCGTAGACGCGTCCTGTCTTGCCGCGCACCAGCTCGGCCACGTCTGGATTCTTCTTCTGCGGCATGATCGAGCTGCCGGTGGTGTGCGAGTCGGGCAGGACGATGAAGCCGAACTCCTGCGACGACCACAGGATCAACTCTTCCGAAAGCCTGGACAAATGCATCATGGCGATGCTGGCGGCCGACAGGAACTCGAGGGCGAAGTCGCGGTCGGACACGGCGTCGAGCGAGTTGGCTGCCGGCTCGCGGAAGCCGAGCAGCTCGGCGGTGCGGTGCCGGTCGATGGGGAAGCCGGTGCCGGCCAGGGCGCCGGCGCCGAGGGGGGAGACCTCCAACCGCGCGAGGCCGTCGCGCAGCCGCCCGGCGTCGCGGCCGAACATCTCGAAGTAGGCCAGCCAGTGGTGGCCGAGTCGTACCGGTTGGGCCACTTGCAGGTGGGTGTAGCCGGGGACGAAGACGTCGAGGTCGCGCTCGGCCAGCTCCACGAAGGCCGAACGGAGCTCATGCAGCAGCGTGATGATCCGGCGGCTGCGGTTGCGCACGGCCAGGCGGAAGTCGGTGGCCACCTGGTCGTTGCGGCTGCGGGCGGTATGCAGCTTGCCGCCCACCACGCCGACGGCCTGCGTCAAGCGGTGCTCCAGGTTCATGTGCACGTCTTCGAGGGCCTTGGACCATGGCACCTCGTCTGCCTCGACCTGGCGGCGCAGATCCTGGAGCCCGGCCACCAGGGCGGCGGCCTCCGCTTGGCTGACGATGCCCTGCTCGCCCAACATGGTGGCGTGGGCGATGGAGCCTTCCAGGTCCTCCAAGGCCATGTGCCTGTCCACGTCGATGGAGGCGTTGAAGGCTTGGACCAAATCGTCCATGGCCTCCTGGAAGCGACCGCCCCACATCTGGTTGGCGCTCGCCTTGCTCACCCGGCCACCGTCTGGGCATAGGCAGCCGCGTCGGCGGCCGGCCGCTTGGTCTGCCACTCGCCGCCGACCACCTTCTTCAGGGTGACCCCCAGACCAGGGTCCTCGTCCAGCGTGATGTAGCCCATGCGCTGGTAGTAGGCGACCTGCTCGGCCACGTCGTCGGGCGGCAGGGTGAGGATGAGGTAGGGCACGCTGCGGCGGATGGCGAGGGCCTCCACCTTGGTGGTGAGCCAACGGCCGTAGCCTTGACCGCGCTCCTCTGGCCTGGTGGCGATGCGGTCCACCCGCCAGCCGCCTGCCTCCTCACGCCACCGCAGGGCCGCCAGCAGCGCACCGCCGCGGTCTTGCATGGTGAGGGCCCCGCCGCGCTCCAGCCACTCGGCCATCTCCGCGGTGCCTGCGGCCGACTCGGGGTAGGCCAGGCGCCACAGCTCGGCCAAGCGGGCGGTGTCAGCATGCGTCGCCCACCGTAGGCGGGCGGCCTCGTAGGCCTGACCCGGCCGACCGAGGACGGCGGCTGGCGGGGGCGTGTCGGTCATCGCTCCCTCAACCGCCGGCGCGGCCGGCGGGGACGGGGGCAGCTTGCTGCTCTGTGGCCAATTGCTTGGCGATCCGCAGCCGCAGGGCGTTGAGCTTGATGAAGCCGTCGGCGTCGGCCTGGTCGTAGACGTGGTCCTCCTCGAAGGTCACCACGTCCTGGCGGTAGAGGCTGTTGGGGCTCTTGCGGCCAAGCACCGTGACGGAGCCCTTGTAGAGCTTGAGGCGAGCGACGCCGCTGACCGGCCGCTGGATGTCGTCGAAGAGCCGCTGCATGGCCTCGCGCTCGGGCGCGTACCAGAAGCCGTTGTAGACGGCGGTGGCGTAGCGGGGCACCAGGTCGTCGCGCAGTTGGCGCACCTGGCGGTCGAGCGTGAGCTGCTCGATGGCCTTATGAGCCTCGAAGAGCAGGGTGCCGCCTGGCGTCTCGTAGCAGCCGCGCGACTTCATGCCGACGAAGCGGTTCTCGACCAGGTCGATGCGGCCGACGCCATGCGCACCGGCGATGCGGTTGGCGGTGGCCAGCAGGGTGACGGGGTCCAAGCGCTGGCCGTCGATGGCCACCGGGGTACCGGCCTCGAAGGCCACCTCCACCACCTGCGGCTGCTCGGGCGCCAGCTCAGGGTCGGTGGTCAGGCGCCACATGCCCTGGGGCGGCTCGGCCCATGGGTCCTCGAGGATGCCGCCCTCGTAGCTGATGTGGAAGAGGTTGGCATCCATGGAGTAGGGCTTCTCCTTGGTGATGCCCGTCTCGATGCCATAGCGCTGGGCGTAAGCCACGCAGTCCTCGCGGCCCTTGAGGTCCCACTCGCGCCACGGGGCGATGACCTTGACGTCGGGCTTGAGCGCGTAGGCGGTGAGCTCGAAGCGCACCTGGTCGTTGCCCTTGCCCGTGGCGCCGTGGGCGACGGCGTCGGCGCCTTCGCGCTCGGCCACCGCGATCATGTGCTTGGCGATGAGCGGGCGGGCGAAGGAGGTGCCGAGCAGGTAGTCGGTCTCGTACTTGGCCCCCGCGCGCAGGACGGGGAAGACGAAGTCCTCCACGAACTCGCGCTGCAGGTCGACGGCGTAGGCGGCCACCGCACCGGTGCGCAGCGCCTTCTCCTTGGCCACGGCCACCTCGTCGCCCTGGCCGATGTCGGCGGTGAAGGCCACGACCTCGGCGCCGTAGTTGGCCTTGATCCAGTGCAGGATCACCGAGGTGTCGAGGCCACCCGAGTAGGCGAGCACGACCTTCTTGACGTCACGCTGATGCGACATGCGTTCCTCCGATGGGCGTCCGTCCGGCGCCCGACATGACAGCGACCGAGGCCACGCCTACCGGCGCGTCGCGTCCCTGGCCGCCCTGAACGGGCGGACTAGCGGCGTCGAGCGCGGGTGGGGGCTTCGGTCGTCTTGGGCATGGCTTGTTGTCGCCGCCGACTGCAAGAGTTTGCAGGAGGCGTGCATATGGAGCCTAGCACAGGTGGGGCGGTGGAGG
>CAYXJZ010000080.1:9234-16617 GCA_964465355.1 uncultured bacterium
GGTGGAGGAGATGATCAGTCCTGCGCCCTCGAGATACTGGATGGGGTGGTGCCAGTGGGCTTCCGCCCGTTGGGCAGGGTGGCGATGGCGGCGGCTGCCACGATCAGGCCGGCGCCCATCCAGCCGATCCAGCCTAGGCGCTCGGCGAAGACGAGGGCGGCAAGGGCGGCTGCCAGCACTGGCTCTACGGTGGCCACGAGCACGGCCCTTCCAGCTTCGACGTGCCGTAGGCCGTTGTAGTAGATGAGGTAGGCCAGGTAGGTGGATACCAGGGCCAGCGCCACCAGCAGCAGCCACATCTGAGGCGTCTTGGACGTGAAGGAGACGAAGGGCAGCAGGCCAAGGGCGCCGATGGGCATGACGAAGGCGAAGACGGTGACGGGGGCGTAGCGTTGCAGAACCCACTTGCCGAAGAGGTAGTAGCTGGCGTAGCTGAGTCCTGAGGCCAGCCCCCAGGCCAGGGCTGCAGGCGTTGGGGTGACGCCTTCGCCGCCGGCGCGTGCCACCAGCACCACGCCGACGGTGGCCACCGCCACCAGGGCCAGCTTGCGGCCGTCGATGCGTTCACCCAGCAGCGGCCATGCCAGCAGCACCACGAAGGCGGGAGCGGTGTAGAGCAGCACCGAGGCAAGGCTGACACCGCCTTGCTCGGTGGCCAGCGTCAGCGCCGGGTAGAAGAGGGTGATACCGACCAGGGCGAAGAGCGCCAGCTTGCCAAGGTCGCTGCCGCGCTGCAGCCGCAGGCGGCCCGCCAGGCTGGCGTGCAGGCCGAAGGCGCAGCCAGCAATGACGGCCCGCCAGAAGGACACCTCCAGCGGGCCCATGCCCTGGTTCATCAGGGTGCGGGAGAACAGGCCGATGAGGGCCCAGAGGACCGCGGCCGTGAAGACCAACAGGTAACCAGTGGTGGCGGCCGAGCCTCGGCCGGGGATCACACCGGTTCTTGGGGTGCTTCCGTGGCGATGGGGCGTAGGCCGAAGGCCATGGCCAGCTCGGGCTGGGTCTCGCGAAGTCGGCGTAGCCGACGGTTCACGGAAGCCAGCTCCACGATCCAGGTGACCACGTTGACCAGGTAGATGGCCCCAAGCACGATCAGGCTGGTGCCGAAGGGAACGCCAAGCCGCCCGCCACCGCCCAACTGCATGAGCAGGTCGATGCCGAACACCGCCCATGGCACCAGCAACAGCAGGCCGTAGAGCTCGTCGGCCTGGCCAGCCCCTGGCACCAGCAGCGCTAGCAGGTGATAGAGGAAGTTGCGTGGTGCCTCGCGGGCGTAGCGTGGTCGGGGGATCAGCAGCGCCACCAGGTGGAGCGCCACCAGCACGGCGAGCAGGACGAGCACCACCGGCCAGGTCCAGCCGGGCAAGGGGCCGAGGGCGAGGCCTTCGTCCCACAGGTCGAGCGGCCGGCTGAAGGCTTGGGTCACGGCCTGGGTCCAATGGCCGGCAGCGGCGGCGCGCAACTGGGTGGGTGATGGCGTGGGCAGCAACTGGCCTTGCCCGAGCGCGGCCATGGCCTCCTGCGCAGCACGGCTCTGGGCCGAGGCAAGGGCGGCTCTGGCAGCGGCCTCGTCACCGGCTCTCGAGGCGCGGTAGGCGCGGACGAGCGCCAGGCTGTCGCCATCACCCGTTGCCCCGTCGAGCAGCGCGCCGTCGGCCACCGAGGTCAGGTTGCCGGCCGAGGCCGCTTGCGTCAGAGCCTCGCCCCGCTCGGCCCAGGCGTAGAGGGCGATGGCAAGGTAGGCGCTGACCAGCAGCAGCGCGAGGACCAGCTTCTCGGTGAAGCCGTAGTAGCGGATGCTGCGGGTCCACGGCCAGGCGGGCACCTTGCGGCCCGTCTCCAGCGCCTGATGGATGGCCAGCGCGCGGGCGCGGGTGTACTTGGCGATCAGCGCCAGGTGCAGCGCAAGGAAGGCGACGAAGAGGGCCAAGGCGGCGTATGGCCCGACCCGCCCGAGGGCAAGGGCGCCGCCGGCCACCATCTCGCCGAGGGACTGCTCGTCGAGGCCGCCTGCGCGCTCGCGCCACACGGCGGCTCCTGCCCTGTCGCCGTTGCCCTGCAAGAGGCTGGCGTGCTCACGCAGGGCCCTGCTGGCACCAGGAAGCCGCGGTCCGGCGCTGCGGAACAGCCACTCGGCCCAGAAGGCGGCGGCGGTGCTGTCGCGCAGGTCGAGGGCGCGCTCGAGCGGTCGCAGCGGAAGGCCGTAGCGCTCGTGCACGTCCGTTGAGGTGATCAGGTCGGTGTCGTAGCCGCGGGACCTGAGGTCGGACAGCGCAGCCGCCATCGCCTGCTCGGCGCGGTCCCACAGGCCAAGGTCGGCGAAACCGCTTGCCACGCGGCTCAGGTCGTAGAAGGTGTTGGCCGAGGCGATGGCGGCCGCGGCGGCCTGCTGAGCCAAGGCCTGGTTGCCGGCCGTGTCGGCGTCGGCCAGCAGCTCGCGGACGCGCTGCAGGTGCAGGTAGGGGTTGGTGGCGTCGATCGCAGAGCGAAGCTCCAGGTCGCTCAGCTGCGCCTCCAGCCGGAGCGCCTCGAAGAGGCTGGCGTCCCGCGCGTCGAAGACCGCAGGCGGCTGCAGGGTGCCGTTCACCACCCTGGCCTCCACGCTCAAGCGCTCGCCGGGGGTGGCGGCCGTGATCTCGCTGGTCACCGCCAGGTTGGTGCCCACCTGCGTCAATTGCACGATGGCGCCGCTGGTGGCGATGCGCCGCTGCACCTCACCCGTCTGGGGCGACACGGCCAGCAACTGGTGGCCCCTGGCCACCCAGAGCAGGCCCTGGTGCTCGGCGACGGCGCCGCTCAGGCCGAGGCCATCGGGGAAGCCGAGGCGCCAGAGCTGGCGCCCGTCGGCGGTGTAGGCGACAAGATCGCCGCTCTCCACCACGTGACGGGCGGCGTCGCCAACAGGGGGTGTTGGCGCGGGGACGGCTGGCTCGGGCTCGGCTTCAGCCGGCTCCGACTCGGTCTCCATGGGCTCAGGCTCTGCTGGCACCGGCTCACTGGGCTCCTGAACGCCGGGACCCTGTGGGTCGGGCTCCTGCTCGACCTGACCGGGCAGTGCCGGCTCGGATTCCTCCTGATCGGCTTCGTCTTGCACAGCCTCGTCCTGCTCGGCTTCGTCCTGATCGGGTGCCGCAGGTTCCAGTACGACCGGGCCGGCAGGCCTTGCGCCCGCTGGCGCCACCTCGACCACGAAGCGCATCTCGATGTCGTCGGGTGCGGTGAGCGAGATCACGTGCCTGCCCAGCATGTTGAGCGCCTGCTCGACCTGCAGCTGGCCGTCTTCGGTTGGAAGCATGCGCCGCGTGCTGCTGCCGTCGGGGCGCTGATGGAGGTAGACGTAGCTGACGCCGTCCTGCAGACCATGGGCGACCAGGGTGACGGTGTCGCCGACGCGGACGGGATCTTCGCGCTCCAGGCGCAGGCTGGGTCCCTGCTGCGCCGGAGCGATGCCGATCGTCAGGACAAGCATCGTGATCCAGACCGCTCGCAGGTACCTTGGACCGAAGAGGAAGCGGCTCATGCATCCACCTTACCGCTCGTGGCCGAGGTGGCCGTGTGGGGAGGCGTCTGAGCCAGGCCGCCGCCCGGGGCCGTGATAGCATGCCGACGTGTCCGCGCCGGATGAGTCGCGCCTGACGGCTCCTTTCAGCCCTGATGAGGTGGTTTGGTCGGTGGTCGAGGTGGCCGAAGGCGCCGAAGAGGTGCGGGTCGCCCCGGTGCTTGCGGCCGAGGCCGTTCGTCGTCGCCTGGACGCCGTCGCAGGGGTGATGGGTTGGAGCCTTGGCTACCAGCCGCTGCCTGGTGAGGCCATGCTCTGCCGGCTCAGCCTCGGCGGCGTGGAGAAGACCGCCGTGGTGGCCGCCGCACGCGCCGGGGGGGCCGTGGCCACCAGCGAGGCCGCCCTGTCGGCTGCCGCAGCGCTGTTCGGCATGAGGCCGCCTTTCGCCGATGGCGCATCAGCTTGGTTGCCCTGCGATCCTGTCACCCTCGAGCCCCTGCATCTGCCCGACGCCGAGGACCTGCCTGCCACCGCCCAGCAGCCTGCCGAGGATCGCTCCGGCCCCGAGGTGGCGGCCATCCTCCCTCCGGTCGCCGCCGCAGTCGACACCCCAACCGCCAAGCCGGAGGGGCAGCAGATGATCGACCGTCTGGTCGAGCGCCTCAAGGAACAAGGCCAGGGCCTCGCCGCCGCACGTCTGCTCGTGCGACACGGGGGCTACGGCCATGATGCCGAGGCGGCCCGTTCGCTCTACGCCGCGCTGCGTGCCCTTCTGGTGAAGGGCGCCGCGAGCCGAGAGGCTGACGACGCCACACCTGGCGCCCCTGACGAGCGCGAGCCGGCCGAGGTGACCTCGTGATCAAGGTGGTGGCCATCGGCGACATCCACGGCATGTGGGCCGAGCTGTGGCGTGTGCTGAAGGCTGCGGCCGTGTCAACGGCCCAGTACGAACCCACCGAGGCGGTGATCAGCGGCCGCTACCAGGTGGTGTGCGTCGGTGACCTGGTCCACTACAAGGACGAGCGTGCCTACGCCGTGGCCGTCGGGGCAGAGGACTACGACCCCACTGACCCCGACCACCTGCGCCGGGCTGCCAAGGCACAGATCCGCGAGCTGTACCGCTTCAAGGATTTCGCCGACAAGTGCGGTGGCCACCTGAAGATCATCCTCGGCAACCACGACGAGGCCTCCATGCTGCACAACTACGAGATCGGCACCCGCGGCGGCCTGAAGCACGATGAGTTCCGCGCCGACCGTGGCGGCGTCGAGCTGCCTGACGACATCAAGGAGTGGTTCCGCAGCTTCCCGCGCGAGGTGGTGCACTACGGCGTGCACTTCGCCCACGCCGGCCCGACGCCGGGCATGCAGTACTTCGACGATTTCTTCTATCACGACCCCGACACCAAGAGTTGGTGGTACGAGAAGCCGCAGCTGGTGCAACTGTCCGGTCACCGCTTCGGTGTCTACGGCCACACCGTGATGAAGGACGGCATCTACCTCGACAAGGAGAACCACCTGGCGATGATCGATGCCTTGGCGCATCGCCAGTTCCTCGAGATGATCCTGTCGGACGAGCGGTTGGACTACTCGATCACGGAGGTGTAGGTGTCTTGACGCGCTCTGCGCGTCAAGACCTGCGGTTTCGGCGAAGCCGAAACCGCCGTGTCCGAGAAGCGCATGCGATGGCTTTGAGCCGCTAGAGCGAGTACCCGCCCCGATCGTCATCCCGCACCAGCTCACCGGCACGCAGCACCAGCGTGCGGCGCTTCATGGCGTCGACGATGTCGCGCGAGTGGGTGGCCACGATGACGGTGGTGCCCTTGATGTTGACGTCGTTGAGCAGTTCGAGGATCTCCCAACTGGTGTCGGGGTCGAGGTTGCCGGTTGGCTCGTCGCACAGCAGCAGCGGCGGGTTGGTGACCAGGGCGCGAGCGATGGCGACACGCTGCTGCTCACCCAGCGACAGCTCGATGGGGTAGGCCTTGCGCTTGTGCGCCAGGCCAACCGAGCGCAGCGCACTGAGCGCCTTCTGCTCCAGGCTGCCGCTGGCCTGGGTGGCGCGCAGGGCGAAGGTGAGGTTGTCGATGGCCGAGAGCTTGGCAAGCAGCCGGTGATCCTGGAACACCATGCCGATGCGGCGACGGAGGAGGGGCAGCTGGCCCTCGCGCAAACGCGAGAGGTCCTGGCCGGCGATGGCTACCGCACCTTCGGAAGGCGTGGTGCGGCGCAGCACCAGCGAAAGCAGCGTGCTCTTGCCCGCGCCTGAATGGCCTGTGATGTACACGAACTCACCCTTGCGGATGCGGAAGTCGACGTTGCGCAACGCGTGGGTGTGGGTTCGCGCGTAGGTCTTGGTGACGTGCTGGAACTCGACCACGGGCCTCCATCCTACGCTCTGGACGCGGCCGGGAACGTGGGGCAGAGGTGAGAGGGCCGGCCCAGCCGCGGCCCACATCGGCGCACTCGAGCCGGCAAGGCCTGCGGCCGATCAGGAATCGAGAAGCACCGCCCCTGACTCGACTGGCAGCATGGCTTCGCAGGCTGCACACAGGCAGAGCCTGTCAGCCGAGGAGGCCACCATGAACTGGAACAGATGGGTACGCCAGACCCACCGGTGGACGTCGATCGCCTTCACCCTTTCGGTGGTCATCGCCTTCGTCGCCTTGGGGCAGGAGGAACCCGCAGCCTGGGCCTACTACCTGCCCCTGCTCCCCCTGCTGCTGCTCCTGCTCACGGGCCTGCCGCTGTTCGTGCTCCCCTACCTCGCCAAGAGGAGCAAGCGGTAGCGACGTAGGCGGGCATGGCGCCGCCCCACACGCTGCTGCTAGCCGTAGGTGTGCAGCGTCTCGATCAGCAACTCCGTCGCCGCCGCTGCATCGATGCGGGTCAGCACCTGCGTGTTGGGCTCAGCCCCGCTGCGTACCCCACGACGGTCGGCCAGCGTCATGCCGCGGGTGTGCTGGCCGTCGAGCTCGACCACCACGTGGTAGTCCCGGTGCTCGAAGAGCTGTGGGTGGCTCAAGGCCAGGACGGCACAGGGGTCGTGCAGCGGTCCGGCCGGCGGGCCGCCCTCGACGCGGGCGTAGGCCTGGCTGAACGAGGTGATGAGGTCGGCGCAGAAGGCGGACGCCCGACCGCCACCGGCGCGGATGCGATCGGCCTCGGGTGGGCCGAGGCGCCACTGGTGGGTCAGGTCGAGGCCGGCCATCACCAGCCGGACGCCGGAGCGGAAGACCAGGTCGGCTGCCTCGGGGTCGACCAGGATGTTGAACTCGGCGGCTGGGGTGACGTTGCCGTGGTCCAGACCGCCGCCCATGATGCTGATGCCTGCCAGCGAGCCGGCCAGGTCGGGTGCCTGCTGCAGCGCCACGGCCACGTTGGTGAGGGGACCGACCGCGGCGATCCACACCTCGCCTGGCCGGGCACGGACGGTGTCGACGATGAAGCCGACGGCGTCGGTGGAGGCGGCGGGGCGCCTAGGCTCCGGCAGCTCTGGACCGTCCATGCCCGAGACCCCGTGGATGAACTCGGCGGTGCGCAAAGGCGCCACCATCGGCCGGTCGCAGCCGGCGTGCACCGGAACGTCCAAGCTCAGCACATCGGTCATGATCAGGGCGTTGCGGGTGGTCAGTGGCAGGGGCACGTTCCCTGCCACCGTCGTGATGCCGAGCAGTTCGGTGTGGCGGCCGGCCAAGGCGATGGCCAGGGCGTCGTCGTGCCCTGGATCGCAGTCCAGGATCAGCGCACGACGCACTAAGCTTCCGTCTCGCCGGGCTCGTCCTTCACCTCGCCACGGTTGTCTTCCTCGTCCTTGATGGCGCGCACCAGTTGCTCCTCGGCCGGCAGCACGATGGCCTGGGTGACCCGGTCGCCCTCGCCCAGCT
>CAYXJZ010000081.1:0-15652 GCA_964465355.1 uncultured bacterium
GCCGTCGGCAACACCACCAAGGCCGTCACCAAGGGCTACGCCATCGGCTCGGCCGCGCTGGCCGCCTTGGTGCTCTTCGCCGACTACGCCGAGCGGCTGGTGGGCTCCCCCGCCGTGGCCAACGGCTTCCGCCTCAACGACCCCATCGTGCTGCTCGGCCTGCTCATCGGCGCCATGCTGCCCTTCCTCTTCAGCGCTTTCCTGATGGAGGCCGTCGGCCGCGCCGCCGGCGCGGTCATCGAAGAGGTGCGCCGCCAGTTCCGCGAGATCCCCGGCATCATGGCCCGCACCGCCAAGCCCGACTACGGCAAGGCGGTCGACATCGTGACCGCAGCCGCGCTGCGCGAGCTCACCGTGCCCGGCATCATCGCCGTGGCCGCGCCGCTGATCGTCGGCTTCCTCTGGGGCCCGCTGGCCCTTGGCGGCCTGCTCATCGGCGTGATCGCCTCCGGCCTGATGATGGCGCTGATGATGTCCAACGGCGGCGGCGCTTGGGACAACGCCAAGAAGTACATCGAGGACGGCCACCACGGTGGCAAGGGCTCGGACGCCCATGCCGCGGCCGTGGTGGGCGACACCGTCGGCGATCCATACAAGGACACCGCCGGCCCCTCCATCAACCCGCTGATCAAGGTCATCAACACCGTGGCCCTGATCTTCGCCGGGCTCATCGCCTCGGTGGGCGGCATCCTGCTCTAGCCCAGCCCTCGTCCCGCGTCCAGTCATCGGCCGGCGCACCCCAGTGGGTGCACCGGCCGAGTCTCGTTGGCTGCTTCAGTCTGGCTGGGTGGGGCGCACCTGGGCAGGTGGGAGGTAGGCCAGAGGGGCCCCCGTGCCGGTCTGGCCGAGGACGTTGCTGCCCCAGCACCAGACGGTGCCTGCCTGCGTCAGACCGCAGCTATGGAGGCTGCCAAGGGTCATCTCGACGAGGGGCGGCGTCCCGATCACGTCCACCGGCTCGGTGCTCCCGTCGCGGGTGCCGTCACCCAACTGTCCATTCTGGTTGAGACCCCAGCATCTCGCCGTGTCGGCGTGGGTGATGCCGCAGCTGTGCCGAAGTCCGGCGCTGATGGTGGCGAAGAGGTCGTCGCCCGTCACGAAGGCGGGGATGTGCGAGCTCCCAGGACTCGGGTTGCCGAGCTGGCCCTCCGCGTTGTTGCCCCAGCACCAAGCCACGCCCCCCGACTGGCGTCCCAAGGCGCAGCTGTGTTCCTCCCCGGCCACGATGGCCGTGAACGCGCCCGCGTTCGCCACCGCCACAGGACTCCATGGGTTGGTGACGGCTGGGTCGAGACCCAACTGGCCGTAGAAGTTGTTGCCTCCCCAGCACCAGGCGAGGTCGGTGCCGACCTGAAGGCCACATGTGTGGGAGCGGCCGGCCGAGATGGAGCTGAACTCCACCGCGGTCACCGGCACCGGGATCGTGCTACCTGCGTTGCCGCCGGTGCCCAGCAAGGTACCGCTACCCCAACACCAGGTGACGCCACCGGAACCCAGCCCGATGGCGCATGTGTGGTTCGTGCCGGCCGAGATCGTGATGTACGTCCCTGGCACCGCAACGGGCAAGGGGCGATCCGTGTTGCTGCCGTCACCCAACTGCCCGAACTGGTTGAAACCCCAGCACCAAGCCGACCCGCCCAAGTCGAGCGCGCATGTGTGCCTGAAGCCGGCTGATACCTCGGCGAAGCGGTGGCCACCGGCCACCATCACGGGTACCTCGCTCGTGAACCCCGTGTCGCTGCCGAGCTGGCCGTAGATGTCGCTCCCCCAGCACCAGGCCGCGCCCTCGGTGTCCAAGGCGCAGGTGTGCCCTGCCCCAGCCGAGACCGCCGCGACCGTGACGGTGTCGAGGCGCACCGCCACACTGCTGCTCGCTCCCCCGGCATCCACCACCGTCACCACAAGATCGACCGGGCTGGGGTCCGGAACCACAGGGTCATCAGCATCACTGGCGATGACCCCGGTGCCGGGGTCGAAGCCGAGGCCTTGGGGCAGGCCCTGCACCGACCAGCTGTACGGCGCCTTTCCCCCGGAGGCCGTCAAGGTGGCCTGGTAGAGCTCTAGGACGTGCAAGGCCGGCAGGGACGCCGTCGTGATGGTCAGAGGCGGCGGCTCGGTCTCGCAAGCGGCCAACAGCAGGCCCGCTACCGCGAGCAGGAGGACGACCGGAGCGCGGCCTCCTGCTCCTGCGCGGGCCGCACCCGGCTCCTCGGCCGACCCATGACGATGGGGGGCTTCCATCGTCGACCTAGTTCCCCGAGCCGGGCCGCACCGGAGCGGGCTGGATGGGTGTCGCGGCGCTGCCTACACCGATCTGCCCCGACACGTTGCTGCCCCAGCACCACAGGGCGCCGTGCTCAGTGAGCCCGCACGTGTGGTAGCCGCCTGAGACGATCTCGACGAGCTCAGGCGTCCCGATCGGCTCGACCGGGGATGTCCTCACCTCGAGGCTGCCGTCGGCGAGCTGCCCTGAGTAGTTGTGACCCCAGCACTTCGCCGTGCCGCCCGTGGTGAGACCACAGGCATGCCATGCGCCGACGCTGATGGTGGCGAAGTGGTCACCGCCCTTCACGGTGGTGGGGATGTGGGTGCTCACGAGGGCCGTCGTCGGGTTCCCGAGCTGACCGTGCTCGTTGGATCCCCAGCACCATGCCGTGCCCCCCGACGAGAGACCCAAGGCGCAGCTGTGCTCCTCACCGAGCGCGATGGCCGTGAACGCGCCTGCGTTCTGCACCGCAACGGGTCTGTTGATCGACGCCCCGGTGCTGCGTCCCAGCATGCCGTGTTCATTGCTTCCCCAGCACCAGGCGGCGTCGGTGCCGATCCGAAGGGCACAGCTGTGGAAGCGACCGGTCGAGATGACCGAGTAGCTGCCGCCGCCACTGGCCGCGACGGGTGCGTTGCGATCGTCGTTGCTCGTGTTGCCCAGCTGCCCGCTGTCGTTGGCACCCCAACACCACGCGCTGCCTGCCGTCGCTCCGATGCCGCAGGTGTGAGACCCGCCGGCCGAGATGGCCCGGAAGGCACCGGCCACCACCGCAACCGGCTCGTGGCTGTCGGTGTTGCTGCCGTCGCCCAGTTGCCCGCTCTCGTTGCTGCCCCAGCACCAGCCCATGCCTTCCAAGTCGAGCGCGCAACTGTGGTGGAAGCCGGCCGAGATCGCGGAGAAGGCTTGGCCGCCGACCACGGCAACGGGCAGGTCGCTGCTGGAGCCGTCATCATGACCGAGCTGCCCATGGCTGTTGCTCCCCCAGCACCAAGCGGCGCCGAGCGAGTCGAGCGCACAGCTGTGCAGGTCGCCGCCGCTAACGGCCGCCACCGACACCGTGTCGAGGCGGAAGGTCTTCGTCGCACTCGTTCCCCTCGCGTCGAACACCGTCACGATCAGGTCGACCGGCCTCGGATCCCTGATGGCCGGATCGTCCGCATCGCTGGCGATCACCCCGGTCGCGGGATCGAAGGAGAGGCCGTCGGGCAGCGAATGCACCAACCAGGTGTACGGAGTCCGCCCGCCTGTCGCCACGAGCGTGTGCTGGTAGGGCTCGAAGACGTGCAGGGTCGGTATGGACGTGGTGCTGATCTCCACGGGTGGAGGCAGCAAACGGTCGCAGGCGACCACGAGCAGACCCGCGAGCGACAGCAGGAAGACGACGAGCGCGCGGCGTCCTCGCCTTCCGCGGGGCGCCTCTTGCCACTCGACCACACGATCACGACGGGGAACCATCATCGATGACCTCCTCCTCAGCCTCTTCGGCTTCCGAGAAGGTAGGCGGCGCTCGGTTAGGTTGCGGTGATAAGACCGTTGGGTTTGGCTGCAGGGCCGATCACGCTTCAGCGCGCTCTGGCGTCAGCACACCCAACCTTCAGCCTAAGGCAATCCGCCCCGGCCTGTCGATGAAGCCTGCCGCTTCGGTAGACAGGCCGGGGTCTTAGGCTAGGTGGTGAAAGGAGGTCGGTGATCGAAACCCAAACTGATCCCAGCCTTTCGGACAGCGTCCGCGGCCACTAGAGGCTCACAGGGCATCGAACATCCCCAAGCAGGACGGGGGCGATCCCGATCGAGCGAGAACAGGCGCGCGGGCGTTGTCTGTGTGGTGCGGGGGTGGGGCGTGGTGCCGGTACCCGACCCCCAGGGATCAAGGACCTCGGTCGCCGACCTCCGCAGAAGCATCCTCCACAGCCAGCGCCTTCTCCAGGGCGGCCACCCGTCGCTCCAGCTCCGCCAAGCGGGCCTGGACATCCACGGATGCCGTGGCTGCGGCGCCCGTGCTGGCCTCCGTGGCGCCCCCCGTACCGGCTCCGGTGGTCGGCGGGGCGGCACCCGCCTCGCGCCGCACCCGCGGTTGCAGCCGCTCCTCGTCCCCCGTCAGCAGGTGGGTCCAACGGTCCTGGCTCTGGCCAGGGCCCCTGCCCAGGTTCTTGACCAGGGGTGCAGCGCGGCCGGCCAACGAGGCCAGCGTGGCCTCCACCGCGGCGACGTCGGGGAAGTCGAGGTAGCGCTCGGTTCGGCTGCGCAACTCGCCTGGGGTCTGCGCGCCTCGCAGCATGAGCACGGCCAGGACGGCCAGTTGGCGGTCATCGAGGTCGAGCGCCCTGGTCAGCAGGTGGCGATGCTTGGGAACGCGGTCGCTCACCTCCTGGACGGTGGTGGCCATGCCGCGGTCACGCAGGCGCTGAAGCGCCGCCTGCACCTCCTGCAGATGCAGGTCCGTGACCGGATCTCGACTGGTGCGTTGGTTGCATGCGGTGACCAGGCCCTGGACCGAGAGCGGGTAGGCGTCTGGCGTGGTTCGTTCCTTCTCGACGAGGGCGCCTAAGACGCGCACCTCCACGTCGCTGAGCAGCATGGGCTCAGGTTAACCGGTCGAGGCGGGCGTCGAGGCGGTGTCCGTCGCTACGCGACGGAGTGCGGTTGCTACGCAACCGTGCCGGAGATGTAGCCCTGCAGTTGCTCGATCTCGAACGCCTGCTCAGCCATGATCGAAGCCACCACGTCGCCGATGGAGATGACGCCGACCACGCGCTCGCCGTCCAGCACCGGCAGGTGGCGGAAGCGGCCGTCCGTCATGCGCTTCATGCAGGTGCCAACAGTGTCGTCCGGGGCCACCGTCACCACCTTGGCGGTCATGATGTCGCGGACCAGCACGTCGCGCGAGGCAAGGCCACGGAGGATCACCCGCCTGGCGTAGTCGCGTTCGGACAGCATGCCCGCCAGCCGGCCACCCTCCAGCACGAGCAGGGCACCGACGTTGCGTTCCGCCATCAACTCGAGGGCATGGTAGACGGTGTCTCCTGGTCCCACGGACCAGACGCCCCGCTTGTCGCTCGGCTTCTCCGCCAACAACTGGCTCACGCGCTTGCTGCTCATCGCCCACTCCCTCCACGACCCAGGGCGGGTCGTCGTGCTCGGACGTATGACGTGCTTGGCCCTGATGCTAGACGATACGCGGAGCCCAGAGAACCTGGCAGGGACTTGTGTACTGAAATGCAGCAACAAGGAAACACCTAGGCCTGGCCGGGGCGGCCCCAGCGTCGGCCACGGATGGCGAGCCTCGCCCCCTTCTTGCCGGCGGTCGGCCTACGGCCCCTTGAGCGCCGTCTGGAACAGCGGGCTGGCCTGCGCCATGGTCCACAGCGCCTCGTGGAAGGCGTCGCGATCGGGCAGCAGGTAGAAGCGCTCGAGGGCGAGCAGGGCGGCGGACTCGTCGCCGGAGTAGAGCAGGCTGAGCACCAGGTCGGCCACCTGGCAGGCATGGTTCTCGTCCGGCGGGAAGCGCGGGTCGATGGCAAGGGCGCGCTGCAGGCCCCAGACGATCTCGCGGTCGTAGGCCCTCGGGAAGTTGACGTTGGCCACCACGTAGCCCGCCCCCACCAGGTCGAGCACCACCAGCGGCGCAGGCGAGGAGGCGAAGCTGCAGAACTGGTAGGCGTAGCTCATGTCGGCCGTGATGATCTCGGCCTCGCCGTCACCGTCCAGGTCCTTGAGCACGGCGCCGGCATCGGCGGTGAAGCCGTTCCACAGCAGCGTCAGCCCGTCGGCACCCAGCTCGAAGAGGTGGTACTCGAAGCAGCAGTGGGCGCCCATGCTGTAGCCCTCGATGAGCAGGTCAGGGACGCCGTTGCCGGTCAGGTCGTCACCAAGGCGGTAGAGGAAGAGCCCCTCGCCGTATGGATCCTCGGGGATGGCCATGAGGTTGAAGACGGCGTTGACGAGCTCGACCATGGGGCCTTCGGGCGGGAAGATGCGCACGCGAGCCTCGCTGAACTGGTCGATGGACTGCCAGCGCTCCACCCGGTAGTTGGCGATGACCTTCTCCTGCTCCAGGCGCATGCCCTCCGGCCCGATGATGGTGGAGCCGGGTTGGGCGACGGCCGCTGCCGCCAGCGACAACGAGCAGGCCAGGGCCAGGGGCCGGAAGAGGGGGCGGAGGCAGTGCAGAAGCAGGCGAGACACGCACATGACAGCAGTCTAGGGCTCGGCGGCCCGGGCAGGGTGAGGGCTTTGACGGCTCGATAACGCCTTGCCGCTACCATCCCGACCCAGACCACCGTCTTTCCGTCTTGATCGGTCTTGAGGCCTCGGGAAGGAGCAAGGATGATGAGATCGACCAAGGCTCGTGCGTTGATGACGGCGGTGGCGGCAGCAGTTGTGCTCCCTGCATGCGGGTTGCTTGGCATGCTGTTGGAGCCGGAGGACATGGAGCTCATGAACCCCCTTGGGCTGGCGGCCGCATTCTTCTACTTCAGCCCCTTCGGCTTCCTCGGCGAAGAGGCCACGGCAGCCGATGGGCTTGGCGGCCTGACGATCAGCTTCCCCTTGCAGGCGGGCGAGGGCACGGTGGTGGCCTCCTTCGATGACTGGCCAGGTTTGCCCCCCATCTTCCCGACCAGCATCCGGCTCGAACAGCCGCTCTCCACCACGGCCACGCTCAGCGGCACCGAGGTGTTCCCCGACACCATCACGCTGGACGACGTGCGGCTCCACGTCCAGATCCACGACGCGGCCAACAGCATGGACCTGGCCTTCCCCGCGCCTGGCAGCGCCGTCCTGACGCACCTGGGCGACGGCGAGTACACCATGGGCCAGATCAGCTTCGACGTCAGCCTCGGCGGCAGCGCCATGATCGAGCTCCACTCCATCATCAGCTCGGGCGGCAGCAACGAGGTGCTGGCATCGGTGAGCCTGGAAGCCAGCAGCGACCCCGACCTGGAGGAAGGGGCCGTGCTGGAGATGGAGTTCGGGTCCGGGAGCGGCAGGGTGGAGTTCTAGGGCTCAGGGCCTCGGGAAGGTCACCATGGCACCAGTGAGCGGCAGGCCGGTCACCGAGGGCGTGACGCCTCCCGGCACCGAGGCCACCGTCACGGAGCTGAGTTCGACACGGTAGCGGTACTGTCCGGCCGGTGCGCCGCCTCCGCCGCAAGCCGCCAGCAACATGGCCACCGACAGCAGGGCCATGGCCAGGCGCCTCCTGCCGCCGCGGAAGAGGAAGACCGACGGGGGCAGGAAGAGCAACGCAGCCCACCACAGCCAGGCGGGTGCTGCGGCGTCCTGATCGGCCAGGTCGTAGCTGACCAGCAGGGCAGCCGTGCCGCCTGCGAAGATGTCGAGGGTCGCGCCGAAGCTGAGGGAGGCGCTGCCGTCGGTGGCGAAGCTGCCGCTGCTGCCGAGCAGCGTGTCACCGACGTCCACCTGTCGGTTGCCGTTCGCGTCGTAGTAGAGGTTCACACCAAGCAGGCCGCTGCTGTCCACCGGGTCGCCCGCCGCCACGCCTTGGGCGATCACACGCAGGCCGGCTCCTTGCAGCTGGACGGTGCGGCTGCCGACCGGCACCTCGGCGTCGACCGCCAGGACCGGCACGTCATCGGCGCCCAGTTGCGCGCTCTGGTTCGGCAAGAAGACCTCGGTGAAGGAGAGGGAGGCGCTGTCGGAAGGCGGCGACTGCACCGTGACCGAGGCGCCTCCTGAGACGGACGGGGTGAAGACGCTGGTGGCGATCACCTGGGCAAGGCCAGGGGCGACCGCGGTGACCACACCGTCCGCGTCGACGCTGATGACGGCCGGGTCGCTGCTGCTCCAACTGACCTCGGCGGGGGCGGCGCCGATGACGGCGACCTGGGCCGTGGCCACGGTGCTGTCACCGACATCGAGGACGTCATCGTCCACGCTGACGGTCACCGAGGTGACCACGGGCGGGACGACCGACAAGGTCAGTTCGGCCGTGGAGGGGCCGTTGGCGTTGTCGGCCGTGAGCACGTAGCTGGTGGTGGCATCAGGACTCACCGGCACGCTTCCGGTGGCCGATGTGCTGCTGCTGACCAGGGGACCATCCTGGACGTGGATCTCGATCTGGTCGGCGCCGAGGACGGTCCAGGCCAGGGTGCTGCTGCCGCCGATGCCCATGGGGTTGGGCGTGGCGGTGAAGCTGACGATGGCAGGCGGATCGCTGCCGACGTTGATCTGGCCGCGCAGGCGGAAGGCGCGGTCGCGGAAGCCGACGAGCTCGGAGACAGGGACGTCCTGCCAGTCATGGCCGCCGCTGACAGGCGCCACCTGCTGATCCGGCGACAGAGCGTCGTCGGAGAACATCCACATCCACTGGTCGGTCAGGGCGCTCGCCCCTGCGCTCGCGGTGGTGGTGGCATGGACCAGCAGCCAGTAGTGGCCCGCACCAAGGGCAAGGGATTCGTCAGTAGCCGTCAGGTCCAACTGCAGCTCCACCCCACGGCGGGTGACGGCCGGATGGTTCACCGGAAGGCTCAAGTGCCAGATGTGCGCATCCATGCCATCCTCTGGATGCCCCGCCGGTCGGCCCGCGTCGTCGGCATAGACGTACCAGTCCAGCTGGGTGATGGTGCCAGGCCAGGTCGGTGCGCTGCCGAAGGTGGCCCTTGGCACCCGCCGTCCGCTGGCCCCGATGAAGCTGATCGCCTGATTGCCGCTGACCTGGAAGTCGGCCGCGGCGTAGCGCCCTGACCCACCGGCGAAGACGGTGCTGCTGAGGTCGTAGGGGTTGCCCGTCAGCACCGTTGGGTGGGCCTCCCTATGCCAGAGGAGGTCGTCGATGGGCCAGGCAAGGGCGGCGTCGACATTGATGCGCCTCTGTTGCAGGCCGGCATGGTCGGTCACCGGCGTGCCGGTGGCTTGCAGCATGTCGAGCACGTCGTCGACGGTGGCCTCGGGGTTGGCTTGCCGCATGAGCGCCCAAGCGCCCGCCACGTGGGGGGCAGCCATGGAGGTGCCTGCGAAGTTCGCATAGCCACCGCCGGGGATGGACGACATGGTCCACTGACCCGGCGCAGCCAGGTCGACGATGAAGTGCGAGTTGCTGAAGCTCGACCAGACGTCCTCCGTGGCGCCGCCAGAACCGTCTCCGGTGGAGCCGACGGTCACGGCCTCTGGCACGCAGCCAGGCGAGCCCACCCCGTTCCAGTAGCCTTCGTTGCCGGCGGAGATGATCGTGGCCACGTTGGCCGCCTTCAACTCGCGGATCACCTCGCGCCGCGAGTCGAGGTAACAGTGGGCGGTCGTGCCTCCGCCCCCCAGGCTCATGTTGGTGGCCACCAGCTCAAGGTCGAAGCCGGGGTACTCGGGCACGCCGTCGATCAGATCCAGCAGCCACTCAAGCGCCCGCATCTGGTCGGTGCTCCAGGTGAGGGCGCAGTTGTTGCCGTTGCAAGGCGACCCGGGGTTGATGCTCCCGGGGAAGTAGGAGAAGACCTGTACCGCCACGATGCCGACGCCTGGCGCCACGCCGCTGAGGCCACCGGGCCCGTTGCGGCCGCCCACCGTGCCTGCCACGTGGGTGCCGTGGTGGCAGTCGTCGGTGCCGCGAGCCAGGCTGTCCGCCGCATCGTCGCAGGGCGCGGCGGCGCCTGGGCCCACCTGGCGGTCGGTGCCGCTCGGGTTGCTGCCTGCCGGGCAGGCCGATTGGGACTGGTTGCCACCCGAGGTCAGGGTACTGGAGAAGCAGGCCTCCACCACCACCGCGCTGCCGCCCAAGCCGTCGCTGAAGAAGGCGTGCCCTGCCTCGGTGCCGGTGTCGAGCACCGCCACCGCGTAGCCATCGCCGTCGAAGCCAAGGCCCCAGGCCGTGTCGGCGCCGATGAGGGGGATGCTCTCCAACATCTGCGGGCGGGCAGGCACGTCCTCCACCACCCTGGCCACCGCCGGATCGCTGAGCAGCGCCTGCACCGTGGCCTGGTCGGCCACCAGCGAGACGTAGGGGAAGCGGCTGAAGCGATGGCTGGTGCCCATGTCCACGTTCAAGCGCGACAGCAAGGCACTGCCTGCGCTGTCGATGGCCTGCCGCTGGCCAAGCACCGCAGCAGGGGAAGCGAGCTCGGACTCGATGCGCACATCCATGTTCAGGGTGACGATGACGCGCACCGGCCCCTCCGAGGCGGCGGCCGCCAACAAGGCAGTGCCCTCGCGCGGCGCATCGACCAGCAGGCTGTCGAGCAAGCCAGGCTCCAGCGCCATGGGCACGAACTCGTTCTCCGGTTGCTGAGGCGCCAGCTCGCCGCCGCACGATGCCAACAACAACGCCAAGAGCGGCCCCGTCCACCACCAGGATCCGCCCCTCCTCACCAACGATGTCCTCATCGCGTCTACCTTCCTTCGTCCCGTGGACTTGCTGACGTATCCTAGTCCTTACGTTGTTAGTGAGCACTTAATCCAGGCCGGGCCCACAGGCGGCAGCCCCCCCTCATGAGCGATCCTCCACGCCCTACCCCCTTCTGCGGCCGCGACCGGGAACTCGCCGAACTCAGCGAGGTCTGGCGCCAGGTGCGCGCCGGGCATGGCCCCCGCATCGCCGTGGTGCTGGCCGAGGCCGGCCTCGGCAAGACCCGCCTCGCCCAGGAGTTCTTCCGCTGGCTGGCGGCCGAGGAGAGCGGCGGCGGACCAAGCTACTGGCCGGCGGAGCTGGGCGAGCAGGGCCAGCAGCAGCTCAGGGTCAACCCACCCGAAGCCGACTGGAACACCGAGGCAGCCATGCCCTTCCTCTGGTGGGGGCTGCGGCTGGTCAACCCCCTGGAGGAACGCGCGCCCACCGGTGTGCTCGCCGGCTACGTCGAGCGCGACCTGCTGCCCCACCTCGAGCCCTTCCACCGTGAGCAGCGGCAGCGCGCCCGACGGGAGCAGATGACCAGGATCGGCGCCACCGCCGTGGTGGACGTGGTCGCCGACCTCATCCCCGGCCTTGGCCTGATCAAGAAGGTGGGCGAGGTGGGCATGGAGCTGGCGCAGGTCCGCCGCGAGGGCCTGCTCGACACCGGCAGCAGCGCAGGCGACTTGGTGCAGCAACGGCGCAGCTCCCTGGTGGACCGGCTCATCAAGGACCTCGAGCTGCTCTTCCAGGGCCCCGCCGGCCGCAGCGTCCCCGCCGTCATCCTGCTGGACGATGCCCAGTTCTCGGTGACCGACCCGGGGGTGGTCGCCTTCATCCAGGCCCTGCTGCCCGCCATGCATGCGGGGCAGTGGCCGCTGCTGCTGCTGGTCACCCACTGGGAGCAGGAGTGGACAACGCAGGTGGCCAACAAGGAGCCATCCGTCGCCACCACCCTGGCCAAGGAGCTGGCCGCCGACCCCGACAGCACGCTGCTGCAACGGCTCGGCCCGGTGCCCGACCTCTCCCCGCTGCTGGACGCCGGCCTGCCCGGCCTCAGCGAGCCTCAGCGGCATGCGCTGCTGGAGCGAGCCGCAGGCCATCCTCGCTTCCTCGACGAGATCGTGCGCCTGGCGCAGGGCAACCGGGGTCGCGGCTTCTTCGAGGGCCTCGACCAGAGCAGGGCGCTGACCGACCGGGGCCTGCGGCAGCTGCTGGCGCTGAGCACCAAGCTGCACGAGGTCATCGCCAACCGCCTGGCCGACAGCCCGGAAGAGGTGCAGAAGGCCGTGGTGCTGGCCAGCGTGCAGGGAGAGGAGTTCCTGACGCGGCTGGTGGCCGAGACGGCAGAGGCCATGCACGAGAGCCGCGACCCCATCGCCAGGGCCATCGACCTGGCCGACCGGCCCCACGCCTACGTCTCCGACCTCCACGACGGCCGTGTCGCCTTCAGCCAGCGCATCTACCTGGAGGTGGCGCGCAGCCATCTGCCCAACTGGTTCGACGAGGAGGAGGTGAAGGAGGGCCTCGCCCAGATCCTGCAGCGCTGGCTCAGCGACCCTGGCAGCAGGCCGCAACTGGAGGGCGAGCCCTGGCTGGCCACCCTGCGGCTGGCCAGCGAGCTGCTCAAGGACAGGGAGGACGCGGGCCACCGGCGTGTGGCGGCCTTCGCCAGCCATCTCCTGCTGGCCTACGCACGTCATGACGGCGACCTGCACACTGCCCTGGCCTGGGCAAGGCGCCTTGCCGAAGTGCTGGAGACGATCGAGGACGGCGACTTAGACGGCGATCTGCAGTGGCTGCACGAGCCCATCAAGGCGCTGCGCGAGGCCGAGGACTACGACACCCAGGCGCCGCTGCTGGCCCGGCTGCTGCGGCTCACCGCCGAGACCCTTGCTGAGGAACCCGACCTGCCCTTCGCCGCCCCCATGCACGCCAAGGCCCTGCTGGAGCTGGGCGATCAGCGCTGGGGGCTGGGGGACCGGGTCGGGGCGGAGCAGGCCTTCGAGCGCGCCTGGGAGGTCATCGCGGCCAGGGGCCATGTGGGCGAGGAGAGGACCTCCTTCGACGACGAGGCGGCAGCGGCAGCAGCCGAGGTGCTCAACCGACTCGGGATGCATTGGCTGCATCAGGCCCGCCCGGACGAGGCGGAGAGGGCACTGAAGGGCTCGATGGAGCTCCATGCCTCGCTCATGCGCGAGGACGACAGCCTGGAGCGCCGCCTGGCCGTCCTCCGCGCCAAGGGCCACCTCGGCAGCCTGGCGGTCCAGCGCAGTGACCGTGCCATGGCCAGGTCGCTGCGCACCGATGTGGTCGACGGCCTGCGCGAGCTGCTGCATGAGCACGGCAGCTTCGAGCTGGAGGTGGCCTTCTGCGAGGCCCTGATCGCCCTCTCCCTTGTCATCGAGAGCTGGGAGGACAAGGTGCCCCCGCTGATGGAGGCGCTGCCGATCCTGCGTGCCCACGCCGTCGCCGACACCACCGAGCGGCGCAACCTGCTAGCCACCCTGCTGCGCCATCTCGCCAACTGCGCCAGGGAGCTGAAGGAGCTGGACTACGCCAAGGAGTTCGCGGAGGAGGCGGTCGTGCTGACGCGCCGTTCCCTTGCCATGGTGCCTTCCGCCGATCACCACGGCTACCTGACCATGGCCCTGACGAGCGCGCTGCAGGCCGCCCAGGAAGCAGGTGACCGGGACCATGCCCGCGCCTTGGCGCCCGAGGTCCTCGAGCATGCCCGAGCGCTGATGGCCGAGGCCCCGTCGGTCTTCGACCGCCGCACCATGATCGACGCCGTGTGCGCCACCGCCTACTTCGCCGGCGACCTGCCCGACATGCTGCGGGCGCTGGAGGAGGCAGACCGGGTGTACGCCGAGGCGCCTGCCGACGCCCGCCCCTACCTCGCTTACGCCATGGTTCACCTGGAGCTGAAGCGGGCGCCGCTGCACAGGATGCTGGGCGACGAGGCAGCAGAGGCGGCTGCCATGCAGCGGGTGCGCGAGTACGGCGCCATCGGCCACATCCGCTTCGTGGGCGACGAGGTGGGCTGAGGCAGGGCGGCTAGGGGTGGTCATCCCTCCGCCATGGCAACGGCCCGGACGGTGTTCCCGTCCGGGCCGCGCGAAACCTAGCTGAAAGCCTTACTCGGCCCGAGTGCCTTACTCGGCCCGAAAGCCTTACTCGGCCGCTTCAACGATCAGCTTGCCGAACATGCCGCCCTGGCGGTGGCCGGGGATGGAGCAGAAGTACTCGAACTCGCCGGCTTCGGTGACGGTGAAGACCACGCGGACTTCCTGGGTCACGCTCGCCACCTGCTCGGAGTGGACGCCGAGGTCCTCGATGGTGAAGTCATGGGGCATGCCGTCGCCGTTGACCAGCACGACCTCGACCACATCGCCCACCTTCACGCGCAACTCGGGGTTGGCCACGTCGGCCAACTCACCGTCGAGGCCGACGAAGGCGAAGGGGCCCTGCTCGAAGGCGCCGAGCGCGGTGGTCAGGCGGAAGGTGACGGTGGGTTCGGCGCCGTCGCCCTGAGCGAAGGTCAGCGAGGAGGCGCCCATGACCAGGGCAGCCATCAGGGCAAGGATCTTGAAGGACTTGAACATGGCAGTACCTTTCCCATGAGCCGTGGCTCACGTGATGCTGTGGATGCTCGGGGCCTGTCCTGCGGGCAGGTCACCCGCGCTCGACGTCAACCTAACATCGGGAAAGCCGTCACGAAGTAGAGCGCCTTCATCGAACGTAGACCTTCGCGTGACAGATGCCGGACAAGTTCGTAGGCAGCCCAGATCACTGCCCCAGCCGGCTCAGGCGTCCTCAAGCCCCGTACGGCACCCACACGCTCTTCACCTGCACCGCGCGGCGCAGGTAGGCGCGGCCCTCTGCCTGTGCCGGGTCGGTCCAGTCGATCTTGCGGCCATCGTTGACCCAGGTGGCCTTGAGGTTGCCTGCCGAGCGCCGCTCCACCTCGGCCGAGCCGGCCGCCGAGCCCACGTACCAGTGCATGGCCACCTCGTCGTGGTCGGCCAGCGTCTTGGCCAGGGCGTCGCGGTCGCCGGTGACCAGGTTGAGCGCGCCGGCGGGCACGTCGGAGGCCTCCACCGTCTGGATGAGGTCGGTGACGATGAGCGGCCAGCGCGGCGAAGGGGTGGCCACCACCCGGTTGCCCATCGCCAGCAGCGGCGCCACGAGGGAGACGAAGGCCAGCAGCGGCGCCTCGTCAGGGCAGCTCGCCGCCACCACGCCCCATGGCTCGTGCATGCCGAGCACCACACCGCGTAGCGGCACGCCCTTGACGGCACCGTCGAACTTGTCGGCCCAGGCCGCGTAGCGGAACAGCCGCGTCACGGAGGCCTCGACCTCGGCACGCGCCGCGTCGTCGCCACCGTCGCTCACATCGGCCAGGCGGGCGACGAAGCGCTCGCGGTCGGCGTCCAGGTTCTCGGCCAGGTAGTACAGCACCTGCGCGCGGGCGTGGGCCGAGGCGCGCGACCATCCGCTGGCCTTGCGCGCGGCTTCCACCGCGTCGCGCACGTCCTTGCGGTTGCCCCAGCCGGCCTCGCCGAGGTGGCGGCCGCCCAAGCTGCGCACAGGGTAGGAGGTGCCGCCGTCCGGGCGCACCTGCTTGCCGCCCACGTAGAGCTTGGGGCTGCGGTCGAGGCGGGGCAGTGCGCCGTCCAGGTCGCCGGGCTCCGCGTCGGCGCCCAGCTCCTCTGGACCGGCGGGCGCTTGCGACTCGCCCTCTGCGTAGAGCGGCTGCTCGGCCTGGGTGGCGGAGCGCAGGTAGGCGAACATCCCCTCGCGGCCGCCCTCGCGGCCGAAGCCGGACTCCTTGTAGCCGCCGAAGCCGGCAGCGGCGTCGAAGAGGTTGGTGGCGTTGACCCACACCACGCCGGCCTGCAGCTTGGGGGCCACATCCAGCGCCAGGCCGATGTCCTCGCTCCAGACGCTGGCGGCCAGGCCGTACGGCGTGTGGTTGGCGATCTCCACAGCCTCGGCCGGGGTGCGGAAGGTCATGCTCACCAGCACCGGACCGAAGATCTCCT
>CAYXJZ010000082.1:0-15233 GCA_964465355.1 uncultured bacterium
CGTGTCCTTCGTAGGTTACGTCACCAGCCCCTGCTCAGCCGCGACGAACTGCCCAACGGCGCCCGCGAGGCGGTGGCCCTCGACCTGGAGACCACCGGCCTCGACCACGCCACCGACCTGCCCATCGAGCTGGGCATGGTGCGCTTCGCCTACGACGACGACGGAAGGGTGCTCGGCTTGACCGGCGCCCTCAGCGGCTTCGAGGACCCTGGCCGGCCGCTCACGGCCGAGATCGTCCAGCTCACCGGCATCAGCGACGACGACCTGCGGGGCCAGCGCTTCGACGACGAGGCGGTGGCGAAGCTGCTCCACGGCGTGCACCTGGTGGTGGCCCACAACGCCGCCTTCGACAGGCCCTTCGCGGAGCGCCGTTGGCCCAAGCTGGCCGAGCTGGCATGGGCCTGCAGCCTGCGCGAGCTGCCTTGGCGCGAGGAGGGCTTCGAGGGCTCCGGCCAGCAGGCGTTGCTGAACGCCCATGGCCTGTTCTTCGATGGCCACAGGGCCGAGGAGGATGCCCGTGCCCTCGTCGCCCTGCTCGCGTTGCCGCTGCGGCTGTCGGGGGACCCCGCCTTCCAGCGCCTGCGGCAGTCGGCGCTGCGCAGCCAGGTGCGGCTGTGGGCGGTGGGCTCGCCCTTCGAGAGCAAGGACCTGCTCAGGGCGCGCGGCTACCGTTGGAACGCCGAGGGCAAGAGCTGGTGGGTGGACGTGGAGGAGGGGGCGGTGGAGGAGGAGAAGCAGTGGCTGCATGACGCCGTCTACCGCCGCCGTCCCCCGGAGTTGCCGCAGTTGCGGCTGGATGCCTGGTCGCGCTACTCCAAGCGGGTGCCTGAGGTGGCGCCGGCCTGAGGCGCGGTGCCCTGGTCCGCGGTGACGTCCTCGTCGGGCGCATGAACACACCTCTCACCTCCCACCGTGTAGAGTGATCGGTCGGGCCTGAGTGCCCGGACTGCGGACGAGTTGAGGAGAGACCTCGGCTAGTGATCCGCCGAGAGGACTCCCACATGAGTTTTGACCCCTTCGCGCTGCACCCGCGCGTGCTGGCAGGCGTGCGCGCCGTCGGCTACACCGCGCCAACCCCCATCCAAGAGCAGGCCATCCCGCACGTCATGGCGGGCAAGGACGTGCTTGGCCTTGCCCAGACCGGCACAGGCAAGACGGCGGCCTTCGCGCTGCCCATCCTGCACAAGCTGCTCAGCGAGGGCGGCCGTGGCCGCACCCGCGCCCTCGTCATCGCCCCCACCCGCGAGCTGGCCGAGCAGATCCACCAGAGCTTCCTCGCCCTCGGCCAAGGCACCGGCCTGCGCAGCGCCACCATCTACGGCGGCGTCGGCATGAACCCGCAGATCCAGGCGCTGCAGCGCGGCACCGACGTCATCGTCGCCTGCCCCGGCCGCCTGCTCGACCTCATGCAGCAGGGCTACGGCAACTTCTCCAAGCTCGAAGTGCTGGTGCTCGACGAGGCCGATCACATGTTCGACATGGGCTTCCTGCCCGACATCCGCAACATCCTCGGTCGCCTGCCGAAGGATCGGCAGTCGCTGCTCTTCTCCGCCACCATGCCCGCCGCCGTGCGGCACCTGGTGGACGAGACGCTGAAGGACCCGGTCACCGTGGCCGTCGATCGCTCCGCCACCGCGGCCGAGACGGTGGACCACGTGCTCTACCCGGTGCCCCAGCACCTCAAGACCGACCTGCTGCTGGAGCTGCTGCGCCGCTGGGACGCCCGCAGGGTGCTGGTCTTCGCCCGCACCAAGCACCGCGCCAAGCGCCTGGCCGAGAAGCTGGACGGTCGCGGCGGCCTCAACGTCGCATCGCTGCAGGGCAACCTCTCGCAGCGCAAGCGGCAGGAGGCGCTCGACGGCTTCAAGCGCGGCGACGTGCACGTGCTGGTGGCCACCGACATCGCCGCCCGCGGCATCGACGTGGCCATGGTGAGCCACGTGGTGAACTACGACATCCCCGACAGCGAGGAAGCCTACGTGCACCGCATCGGCCGCACCGGCAGGGCCACCAACGAGGGTGACGCCGTCACCTTCGTGACCCCGGATGACGCCTCCATGGTGCGCCGCATCGAGAAGACGCTTGGCGTCCCCATCGAGCGGGTGGACCTCGAAGGCTTCGACTACCGCGTGCCTGCGCCAGCCAGGTTGGACGCCGACGAGCGCCGCTTCGAACGAGGCGGGGTCGCGGGCGGTGGACAGGCAGGGCGTGGTGGCCAAGGGGGTCGTGGCGGTCGGCCTGCGCATCAGCGCAGTGCTCCCCAAGGCGCATCGGCTCCGAGTGGCGGCCGCGGCGGCAGCCAGGGTGGCCCCCGTGGCGGTGGAGGCAGTGGCGGCCAACGACCTGGCGGCAGCTCCCGCGCCACCGGCCGCCGTCCCGGCCGCGGCTAGGCACAGCGCCGAGCCGAACGACCCGCTCGGGTCAGACCCAGCCAATGACGCATCTAGAAGCCCCGGCCAGTGCGGCGGGGCTTCTTGTCGATGGGAGCCTGACGATGGCGCCATCGACTCGGGCGCTGCCTACGTCTTCAGCTGGTGAGGGCCGGCTACGCTCAACCCGCCGTCGCCCCCAGCCACCAACCGTAGTAGGCGGTCATCGCAGCGAGCAGGGTGAGGAAGCCGACGGTCGCCAGGCCGATGGCCTGGGCGCCCACCCTCCCCAGCGTCCGTAGGTCGACGGCCAGGCCGATGCCGGCCATGGCCGCGGTGGTGAGGACGGTGCCGGACAGGCTGAAGGCGGCGATCCAGGCGGTCGGCAGGCCACCGAGTGTCGTGAGCGTGGCCAGGCCGAGGAAGGCAAGCAGGTAGGCGGGCAGTGGCGGAAGCCGGGGCCGGCCTACCGCTCCTTTGGCCGGGCTCGAGCCGCTGAGCAGCAGCAGCGCAGGCGCCAACAGCAGCACGCGGGAGAGCTTGACCAGCAAGGCCAGCTCGCCCGCGCCGCCGCCTGTGGCTGCGTCGTCGTGCACCGTGACGCCGTCTCCGCCTCCGATGCTGGCCCCGGCGGCCACCACCTGGCCCACCTCCTGCAGCGTGGCGCCTGCCAAGGCGGCCATGGTGGCGACCGGCGTGACCTCCATGCGGTCCCAGGCCACGAAGCCGAGCACCGCCAGGGTGCCGACCAGGCTGATGGCGGCAATGGCGGCCGAGGCATGCTCCTGCTTGGCCCGCAGCACCGGCAGGGCGGCGGCGATGGCCGAAGCGCCGCAGATGGCGGTGCCGACGGCCACCGCGCGCCGAAGCTCCACCGGCAGGCGCGCCGCCCTGCCCACCCACTCCACCGCCATGAAGGCCACCACGGCGCCAAGCACGCTGCCGACCAGCAGCACGGGACCAAGCTCCAGCAGTACGCGGGCGTCCAGCCTGACGCCAAGGAACACGATGCCCAAGCGCAGCAGCCACTTTCCTGCCCACTCGGTGCCGAGGTCAGACACGGTGTCGCCCTTGGCTACGGTCCGCCACGCCAGGCCGAGGAGCAGGCTCAGCAGCAGCGGCCCCAACAGCCCGAATCCGGGCAGGGTGGCCAGGGCGAAGGCGACGGCCGTGAGCACGCCCACCCGCAGCAGGCCAGGCAGGTGGGCGAGGACGGCGGATCGCTGGGGCATCCGGGGAGGCTAAGTCGGCCAGTAGCCATCGAGGAAGAGCCCTCGTGCCGATGGATCCATCAGCTTGGCTTATGGTATAGCCATGCCCGCCATCGACCCGCTGCTATTGCGCACCTTCCTGGCGGTGGTGCGTGCCGGCAGCATCACCGCCGCCGCCGTCCAGCTCCACCGTTCGCAGCCGGCCGTCACCGCCGCCCTGCAGCGGCTGGAGGGCGCCTTCGGCGAGCCCCTGTTCGACCGCGGCGCCCGCGGCGTGCGGCTGACCCACCTCGGGCACAGGCTCCGCCCCCACGCCGAGGCGCTGGAATGGGTGCTGTCCGGCGTGAACGAGCTCGCGCGCGAGACCAGCTCGCTAGGCGGCGGCGTCCTGCGCATCGCCGCCAGCACCACCATCGCCCTGTACTGGCTGCCCCCGCTGCTGGGCGACTTCCACCGGCGCCATCCCGCTCTGCGGGTGGCCGTGCGCACCCGTAACTCGCGCGAGGCCATGGCCGACCTGGCGGCAGGCGACGTCGACCTGGCGCTGGTCGAGGGGCCGGCCGGGAGCTGGGCCCATCTGCCAGGCGAGCTGCTGCAGGCCACGCCGGTGCACAGCGACGAGCTGGTGGTCATCGCGCCGGCCGGCCATCCATGGGCGCGGCGGGCGAAGCTGCGGCCGCATGACCTCCACGGCGTGGCCTTCGTTGGCCGCGAGGCCGGTTCCGGCACCCGCGACATCGTCGACCGCGTGCTGGGCGAGGCAGGCGTGGTGCCCGACGTGCGACTCGAGCTGAGCGAGCCAGAGGCCATGAAGCTGGCGGTGGCGGCCGGCATGGGCGTGGCCGTCATGTCGCGCATCGCGGTGGAGGAGGAGGTGGCCGCCGGCCGTCTGGCGGCCTTGCCTTGCGACCACGACGGCCTGCGTAGGGACTTCACCCTGCTCCATCCGCCGCCGGAGCTGGCCAGCCAGGCGGCCCGCGCCTTCGTGGCGGATGCGCTGGGCTGGGATGAACGGCGGCCTGCGAAGGTAGGCTGACCCCCACGGTGGATGCCCAGACGGACACCTCTCCTGACGCCAGACGGCGTGTGCTCCTGGCTGCAGACCCGGCCCTCGCCTGGCGAGCCGAGGCCGGGCGCAGCAGCTACGACGAGGTGTGGTCGCCCGCGGCCGGATCGGGCCCGTGGGCGACCGACGACGGCCGGGCGTCGGCCGGCGGCCCGAAGGTCGCCGACCTCCACGCCTACGCCAGACGACACGCTGCCCCGGAGGCCGACGAGCTCCCGAGGAGGCGCGCCCTGCTCCAGGCGGTCGCCGAGGTGTTCGGCCCAGATGACGCCGGCGGTTACGCAGCGGTGGGTGCGGCCGCCGTGCGGCAGATCCTGCGGCTGACCGACGATGACCAGGCCTTCCCCTTGGACGACCCGCGCACGGCGCGGTGGTGGGCGGTGGCGCAGCGCTACCGCGAGGCTCTGCGGCGCGACGGCCATGTCGATCCGGCCGAGGTCGTGCGGGCGGCCGCGCAGCGCTTGGGATCGGGTGCGGCAGCTGCGGGGCGCCTGGCGGTGGTGGGTCACCTTGACCTTGGCCCGGACGAGGTGGCGCTGGTCGACGCAGCCGCCGGGCCAGGCAGCCTCGTCATCCTGCCGCGGCAGCCGGGCTGGACCGAGGTGAACGAGCGCACCGTGCGCGACTTCGAGGCAAGGGGTTGGGTCGCGGACACGGCCGAGGCCGCGCCGGCCAGGGCCGATGACCCCTCGCGGACCCTGCTGGCCGTCGCTCTGCCCACCCTGGAGGACGAGGCGCGCTGGGTGGTGGGACGAGCCAAGGAACTGCTGGCCGACGGCCTGGCCGCCTCTGACCTGGTGCTGACGGCGCGCGACCCGGCGCACTACGCCGAGGCCTTGCGGGTGGCCGCCTGGGAAGCTGGCGTGCCGCTTCGCATCGACCGGCGCCTGCCGTTGGAACGGTTGAGGGGCGGCGGCGCCCTGGCCGCCTACCTGGCGGCGGTGGCAGAGGATGGCGCCTTCGAGACCACCCTGGCCTTCCTGGCGCACCCCCTGGTGGGTCGCCTGTCGGCAGAGGAGATCGCGCGCCTGCGGCGCTGGCGTCCTTCCACCCCGAGGGCCTGGGCGCGCGGCCTGGACGACGACAGCCTCAGGACCGCCCTTGCCTGGCCAGATCGCGACAGCCCAGCCGGCTGGCAACGGCTGCTTGGCGGCGCCTGGTGGGGGCTTGGCCTCCTGCCAGCCGGGGCCGCGCCCGATCCAGTCCAGCGGCTGTTCGATGATGACGACTCGGCGTCGAAGGCGGCGGGGACCACCCCCCTCGACCCCGCCTCGCATCCCGAGCTGGGTGCCCACCCCGATCTGATGGCGGCCTGGGCCGAGGCCCTGGCGCAGCTCCCGGCGCTGGCCGGCCCGGACGGACGGGTTACCCGCGCGGCGGTGCTGCGGCAGCTACGCGAGGCCCTGCGCTACCTGACGGTGCCAGACCCCGAGGGCCAGGACCACCCATCGCCCCTGTGGCTGCGGCCGTTGGAGGCCGTGCTCGGCACCACGGTCCCCCATGTGTTCCTGCTGGGGGCGGTGGAGGGCTGGTTCCCCCTGGCCGTGCAGGACGATCCGGTGCTCGGCTCCTTCGAGCGTGCCGCCTTGGCAGCCGCCGGCCTGCCCTTCGCCACGGCCGGCCAGACGGCGCGCCGCGAGCTGCTGCTGGCCTGGGGTCTGCGCGCCGCCGCCGGCGCCTCGCTCACCCTGACGGTGCCGGCGCAGACAGGCGGCGACGCGCGGCTGCCCAGCGTCCTGCTCGGTCGCTGGGGCCTCGATCCCGTCGCGCCGCCGCCGGCGCCACCTGCCACCCCCCAGGCCTTCCGCGCCGCCGCCCTGCGAGCGCCGTCGGTCCCTGACCACGCCGACCCGGCGCTGGCGCTGGCCAGGCTGGCCTACGCACAGCTCCGCGCCCGCGAGCTGTCGCCCGAATGGGGGCCGGACGACGGCTTCGCCGGCCTTCCCTTCGAGCCGGACGCCCACACCTGGTCGGCGTCGCAACTGCTCTCGCTCAGCGGCTGCCGCTTCCGCTGGTGGCTGCAGCGGGTGTGGGGCCTGTCGGCTCCGGAGGAAGGCGCCACCGAGCTCACGCCGCTGCTCAAAGGCCGCCTCTACCACGCCACCCTCGAGCTGGCGCTCGGTCCGGCCATCGGCCTTGGCGGCGAGGAGGCAAGGGTCGTGGCCCTCGATCGGCTGGAGCAGGCCTTCGCCGAGGCCGAGCGCCTCGAT
Source organism: uncultured bacterium (assembly GCA_964465355.1). GTDB lineage: Bacteria > Deinococcota > Deinococci > Deinococcales > Trueperaceae > JAABTL01. Next base: position 6,857 of record CAYXJZ010000082.1, read on the forward strand.
CGGCTGGACGAGGTGGTGCCGAACTGGCCGCGCTGGCGAGAGGAGCACCTGGCCGCGCTGCGCGGCCTGCTGCAGAGCGAGGCCTTCCTGCCTGCCGAGCGCAGCCTGCTGGAGATCGAGCGTGAGTTCGACGGTGACTGGCGCGGTTGGCGGGTCACCGGCCGGGTCGACCGCATCGACCGTGGCCCGGGGGGCCTGCACCTGCTCGACCTCAAGCTGGGTTCGACGGCCGGGGCGCTGGCCCGCGACGCCGAGCTGGATCCGAGGCTGGACCTGCAGTTGCCGCTCTACCGCGAGGTGGCGGCCCCGGCCATGTACCCGGACGAGCCGCTGGCAGGCGCAGCCTACTTCTCGCTGAGCAAGGTGGCCGAGATCCGCGTCAAGACGCCGGAGGAGGCCGACCTGGAGGAGCTCTTCACCCGCCTGCGCGCCTCCCTGCGGGCCGGCTTCTTCCCCGTCGAACCGCACCCGGACGTCTGCCGCCGCTGCGACCTCGAACTCGTCTGCCGCAAGGGACCGGCTCCCCACGCCCACCTGCTGCGCAAGCCGCCGCCCTACCGGGTGCCGGTGGGATCGTGAGCGGCGGCGCCGACGGCAAGGGTGCAGGGGCCGCTGCCGGCCCCGGCCTCCTCGACCCCGCCCAGCAGGAGGCCGCCCATGCCCCCCGCAGCGTGGTGGTCACTGCAGGCGCTGGCACAGGCAAGACCCACATGCTCTCCCACCGCTACCTGCACCACCTACGGCAGGGCTTCCGCCCGCTGCAGGTGGTGGCCGTCACCTTCACCCGCCGCGCCGCCGAGGAGCTGCGCGCCCGCATCCGCGAGGTGGTCAGGCGGGCGCTGGAAGGCGGCGAAGGACTGGACCCCGAGATGCTGGCCGAGGTGGAGGCCGCCCCCATCGGCACCATCCACGCCTTGGCCCAGACCATCTGCCGCCGCTACCCGGAGGCGGCCGGGGTGCCGCCCGACTTCTCGGTGGTGGACGAGCTGGACGGTCAACTGTGGCAGACCGAGGCCCTGGACGATGCCCTTGCCCGCCTGCCGTCGCAGGCCCTGGGCAGCATGCCCTTCGAGCAGCTCGGCCAGGCGCTGCGCAGCGCGCTGGATGACCCGCGCAGGGCCGAGGCCGCCTTGGCGGTGGACGCAGCGCAGGTCAAGGACCGTCTGGACGCCGCGCGCCGCGCCGCCTTCGCCCAGAGCGCAGGCAGTCCGGCCTGGGCCGACGACCTTGCCTTCCTGGCCGGCTTCCGCGGGCCGGCAGGCCACGCCAGCGAAGGCTGGCGGGCGGTGGCTGTCGAGCACGCCGACAGGCTGTTGGCGCTGGGTCCGGACGCCGACCCCGAGCAGACGCGCGCATCCTGGGAAGCCCTCAGCACCCTGCGCTACAGCCTTGGCGCCAAGAAGGACTGGGACGGCCCGCCGCTGGACGAGGTGAAGGCGGCGATGAAGCGCATCAGGCAGATGGCCGAGGCCGCCTGGGCCGACGGCATGGGCGCGGCCGGCTTGGCCTGGGGACCGCTGGAGGAACAGGCCCATCGGCACACCCGAGGGCTGCGGCAGACCCTGGAGTCGGTGCTGACCACCATCACCGAACGCAAGCGGCGCGCCAAGTCGCTCACCTTCGCCGACCTGGAGACCCACGCCCTGCTGGCCCTTCGCTCGGCCGAGGTGAGGCTCGACCTGCACCGCCGCTGGCGGGCGCTGCTGGTCGACGAGGTGCAGGACGTCAACCCGACCCAGGCCGAGCTGCTCGGCCTGCTGCGCGCCCCTGACGCACCGCTCACCGCCGTGGGCGACCTCAAGCAGTCGATCTACGGCTTTCGCGGCGCGGCGCCTCAGGTGCTGGCCGAGCTGCGGCGGGCGGTGGAGGCCGAGCCGGACGGCAGGGTGGTGAGCCTCGGCACCTCCTACCGCACGCACCATGGCCTGGTCGACGCCGTCAACCGCGTCTTCGACAGGGCGCTCGGTGAGGCGGCCGGTCCGCTGCAGGCGCGGCGCGAGGCCTGGACCGAGGCGGGCGAGACCATGCGGCTGCGCGTCCTGTCGGCGGAGGGCGCAGGCGACCCGGCCGCCGCAGAGGCGGAGTCCATCGCGCTGGCCCTCGGCGAGCTGCTGCAGGCCCAGCCGCCGCTGACGATCGAGGACCGCGGCCGTCGCCGGCCGCTGGCGGTGGGCGACGTGGCGGTGCTGGCGCGCAGCCACGCCACCCTGGCGCAACTGGAGGCGCGCCTGCCCGCCCACGGCCTGCCGGTGCTCAACGCGGGCGGCGGCGACGTGCTGGCCACCCAGGAGGCCACCGACGCCCGCGCCCTGCTGCGCGCCGTCGTCGATCCGACCGACGGCGTGGCCGTCGCCGGCCTGCTGCGCTCGCCCTACGTGGCGGCAGGCGACCGCGCCATCGCGGCCTTCGCCATGCGCCACGGCCACGGCCGCCGCGGTCGCGGTGACGGGTCGCCACCGTGGTGGACGCTGCTCGACCAGGCCGACGACCCTGCCATGGCCCGCGGCGGCGCGCTGCTGGCCGAGCTGCGCCGGGCGAGGGAGGCGGGCGCAGGCGCCAGCGAGCTGCTGCGACTGGCGGACGACCGCACGGGGGTCGGCGCGGTGCTGGCCAACATGCCGCAGGGGCCGAGGCGGGTGGCCGACCTCGGGGGTGTCGTCGACCTGCTGCAGCGCCTCGAGCAGCGCCTGCCGGAGGCCCTCGGCGTGGTCCGCCGCCTCGAGCGGCTGGTGGCGGCCGGCGTCAAGGTGCAGCGGCCACCGCTGCGTGCGCGGGGGGCCGTCGCGCTGCTCACCATCCACGCGGCCAAGGGCCTCGAATGGCCGGTGGTGGTGGTCGCCGACCTCTCCGGCAGCGGCCGCGAGCAGCGCGACGACGTGCTCATCGACCCCGAGCTCGGCTTCACGCTGCGCTGGTCCGACCATCGCGGCGGGCGGGTGGAGCCCGCCAGCTTCCGCCACGCTGCCGCCATGGCCAAGGCGAGGGAGGAGGAGGAAGCGCGCCGCCTCGCCTACGTGGCCTTCACCAGGGCCCGCGACCTGCTCATCCTCAGCGACAGGGGCCGCCGTCGCGGCGGCCTGAGCCGGGCCTTGGGCGACGCCCTCGAACTGGCCGGCGTGGCCGGCGAGGAGGTGCGCCTGCGCGCCGCCGACGTCGGTGCGCCACCCGACCCGCCGCAGCCGCCCGCGCCCGACCCCGGTCATCCCGGATGGCGCAGGGAGCCCGCTGCCGGAGCCGACCCGGCCGGGTCGGGCGGGAAGGTAGCCTAGGGCCTCATGCTGCGCATCCTGCACCTGGCCGACCTGCATCTTGGCTGGACCCCGAAGGGCCTGCCATCCGACCAGGCAGCCGCCCGTCGGGAGCGCCGCGACGCCATGCTGGCCCAGGCCGTCGACCTGGCCTTGGCCGAGCAGGTCGACCTCGTGCTGATCGCCGGCGATCTCTTCGAGAGCTACCGGCCGAGCGCCGCCACCCTTGCGCTGGCCTTGCAGCAGCTCGGCCGTCTGCAAGCCGCCGGGGTGGCGCTGGTGACCGTGCCAGGCAACCACGACGAGCTGAGCTACGCGCAGTCCGTCTACAGGGTGGAGGCCGCGCGCTGGCCAGGCCTGTTGGTGACCCGCCCCGACCCCGGCCTGGTGCGCAGCATCAGCATCAAGGGCCAAGATGTGCATCTGAGCGGCCTGGCCTACGTCGGCGGCCTCACCAGGGCCCACCGCCCCATCGGCGACTGGCGCCGCGGCGATGAGCACGGCCTCCACCTGGCCATCGCCCACGGCACCTTGCTGCGCTCGGGCAGCGTCTTCGGCGGCGAGCGCTCGCTGCCCATCGACCAAGCCGCCTTGGGGGCCGCCGGCTTCGACTACGTGGCGCTCGGCCACATCCACGTCCCGCAGACCATCGAGCTGGGCAGGGGCCCCGCTGTGTACCCCGGCTGCGTCGGTGGCAAGGGACTGGACGACCTCGGCGCAACGCACTGGACGCTGGTCGAGTGGCAGGACGGACGCAGCCGTGTCATGCAGCTGCCCGCCATGGTCCAGCCCATGCGGCTGCAGGAGGTGGACCTTGGCGACTTCGACGACGTCGCGGCGCTCGAGGATGCGCTCTCGGTCATGGCCGACCCGGACGCCATGCTGCGCTTGCGGCTCACAGGCGCCCTGAGCTTCCCCCTCGACGTGACCAGCCTGAAGGCGCGGCTGGCCGGCCACTTCTTCCACCTCGAGATCGAGGACGACAGCAGCGCCATCGACGAAGGCATGCTCGAGGCATGGGCGGAACCGCCGACGGTGCGCGGCGCCTTCGTCCGTGCCATGCGCGCGAAGCTCCAGCAGGCACCGGACGCCACGACGAGGCGCCTGCTGCAACGCGCCCTGCGCTACGGCCTGCACGCCTTCGAGGCCGGCGATGGCTGAGACCGTCGGCCAGACGGTGGTGTGGGAGCGGCTGCGTCTGCAAGGCTTCGGTCGCCACCGCGACCTGGAGTTGGAGCTGGGGCCGGGACTCAACCACTGGGTGGCGCCCAACGAGGCGGGGAAGACCACCGCCCTGCTCGGCCTGGTCGGGACCCTGTGGGGGGTGCGGCACCTGCAGGACCGCGAGGGGCTCAGCTGGGGACGCTTCCGCGCCTGGTCGGGTGGCCCGCACCGCGGCGAGGTCCAGCTCAGGCGTGGCACAGCGCGCTTCACCGTCTCGCGCGACTTCGAGAACCACCACGTGCGTGTGCTGCGCAACGGGGACGACGGTGACGAGCTGCTGCTCGAGGGCAGCCACAACCCTCAGGCCCGCCGCGAGCGCAGCCCATACCTCGGCTGGCTGCGCTCGGAGCTGTCGCTGACCACCCCCGAGCTGGTGCTCTCCACCTTCGTCATCGCCCAGGGCGCATGGGGCACGGACGCACATCGCCTCGGCGACGAGGTGCAGGCCCTGTTGGCCGGAGCTGGCGGCAGCACCTACCAGGACGCGGGCAAGTTCCTGGAGGACAGCCTTCGGCAGCGCACAAGGCAGCTCAGGGGCCTGGCGCCGGTCTTCAGCAGCGACGGGCGCAAGGACCAGCTTCTGGAGCAGGCGGAGGCCAGGCTGCATGAGCTGCGTCAGGCCATCGAGGGCGGCAGGGCGGAGGCGGACGCCTTCGAGTCCGCCCAAGAGGCCATGCGGCTGGCCCAGACCCAGCGCGAGGAGGCAAGGACCCTGTCCAGTGCGGCGGCCGATGAGCTGGAGACGGTCAGGGTATGGGGTCAACGGCGCGATGAGGTCATGCGGCTGCAGGAGCGCCACAGCGAGCGCGCAAGGGAGTTGCGGGCGGCTGAGGCCCTGGCCGACGAGCTGGCCGGGGCGCAGGCGCGGCTGCAGACGGTGGAGCCCGACCTGGCGCAGGCACCGGAGGACCTGGATGCCCGGCTGGAGGCCTGGGAGCGGGCAGCGGCTGCGGTGGAGGCGCAGTCGGCCAGGGAGGCGACCGTCAGGGCAGAGCGCCAGAGGTCGGAGGAGGAGGTGCGGGCAAGGCTGACCAAGCTGACCGAAGACCTGGCTGCGCTGGGCGAGGGCTGGCCGCCGGCCGTCACGCTGCGCAAGGAGGGGCCGGCGGGTGGCGAGGGCCAGGCAGTCGCCCAGCTGGGCCCATCCGCCCGCAGCGCGGCCGAGGCCTTGCGCGACCTGACCGCGGCGGCCGGCCGCTGGCGACAGCGACTGGCCGAGCTCAGGACGGCTCAGGCAAGGCTGCACGAGGTGGTGGCCGCCCTCGCACCCCTGCGGGTCTTCGACGAGGTCTCCCAGGAACAGATCGTCGTCCTGCGCGGCTACCAGGCCGAGCGGGCCGCCATGGACGAACGGGCAGCCGGCGCAAGGCAGGCGATGGAGGACCTGCGCCGCCAAGCCCATGACCACGAGCAGCGTTTCGCCTCGGTGTGGGAGCTGCCCTCCGAAGTGGCCGCCGCCCTCCACCAGTTCGCCGAGCAGGTCGAGGCGCCCGATCGCAGCGGTGCTGCAAGGGGTTGGGGAGCGACCGCCCTGCTGCTCGCCTTCGGTCTCGGCGGTCCTCCCTTGGCGAGCACCCTTGGTTGGTCGTTGGCCCCATGGTGGCCTTGGGCGGCGGGCGGCGCAGCAGCGCTGCTGTGGTTCGTCGCCTTGCCGCGCAGGGCAGCCCTGCGCCGGGCAAGGGCGCGGCTGGACCGCCTCGCGGCCGAAGGCCTGCCTGGTGCAGAAGGGGACGACGAGCTGCGGCTGGAGCGGGGGAGGCGGCGGCAAGCCTTCGAGGCGCAGCAGGAGGACGTGGCACGCGTCGCCGACGCGGTCAGCAAGGCCGAGCACCGTTGGGAGCAGGTGCAGGCGCAGGTGGAGGCCTTCCACCGCTCGCTGCCCGAGTTGGCCGATGCCGACGTTGACCTCGGCGCCGCCTACCTGCGTTTCGAAGGGCTGCAGGCGAAACGCAGCGAGACCCTCGCCCAGCTGCGCATGGCCTGCGCGGCCATGGGCCTCGATCCGGCAAGGGCCCAGGCGCAGCTGCTGGTCTCCGGTGAGGAGGAGCTGCCGACGGTGGTGCACGACGAGACCGCGGCGACCTCCATGGGTGCCGACGGCCAGCGCCTCTACCTGTGGGCACGCAGCCTGGAGGCGGTGCCGGAAGGTGCCAGCGTGACGGTGTTGGAGGGCTGGCTCAAGCGGGTGGACGGCAGCACCTGGGAGACCTGGATCGAGCAGGCGGTGGCCGACGATCGGCGGGAGGCGGAGCGCCAGCGGGTCGAGGCGGCCTTGGCGGTTGCCCAGGCTGAAGCCGTGCGGGCCACCATCGCCCACGAGCGCGCCCTGGTCACCGAGGAGGAGGCGTCGAAGGCAGCCGAGGCCGAGCTGCGCAAGGCGGCGGCCAGGGCGGCCGCCACGCAGATGGCGGAGCAGCCGTGGCCGGGTGCGCTGGAGGCGCTGAGGGCGGGACCAAGCGCGGCCCGCGCCGCCTACCGCCGACGCAAGGCTGCCGAGGCAGCGCTGCACTCCGTGCGCGAGCGCCTCGGGGCCCATCTTCTCGCCCTTGACGCCAAAGACCTCGCTGGCTTGCGTCTGGCGGTGGAGGAGGTCGGGCACGCCGTGGCCACCGCCCGCCTCGCCTGGTCGTCGTGGGTCGAGGAGCATCAGGGGCTGCCGCCTGCCGAGCTGCCTGGGCCCGATCCGAGGGCGCTGGTGGCCACCGCCCGTCAGGCCTCGGAGCAGGCAAGGGAGGCGGCGGCTGCGGCCGACCAGGCCTACCTGGAGGCGCAGGCCAGGCTGGTGCGGGTGCAAGGCAACGACCCGGTCGACATCGCCGCTGCCGAGATCGAGGCACGCGAGGTGGAGGCCGAGGTCGAGCGCATCACCTTCGAGCGCGATGCGCTGGCCATGGCGCTGCGTGAGCTGGTGGCGGCCGCCGAGGCCTACCAGGAAGCGCACGGGCAACGCCTGGCCGACACGGCCAGCGACTACTTCCGACGCTTCAGCGGGGTGCCGGGACGTCGCATCGAGCTGGACGCGGGCTTCAAGGCCAGCGTGCGCGAGCCGAGTGGCGACCTTGCCTCACCGGCGCAGCTCTCGCAAGGCGCGCAGGATCAGCTTGCCTTGGCGCTGCGCCTGGCCATCGCCGACCTGCTGGCCACCGAGCTGCGCCTGCCCCTGGTCTTCGACGACCCCTTCTTGAACTGGGACGAGGACAGGCTGCTGCGCTTGCGCCAAGTGCTCGATGAGCTGGCCGAGGAGCGGCAGCTCATCGTGCTCAGCCATCGGGATGGCCTGTCTGGCTGGGGACGCTCGGTCAGACGCCAGGAGACCACAGCCTCATCCTGAGGCCCTGCGCCGGCCCCGACTAAGGGTGTGAGCTGCCGGGCGTGATGCCGGGCTCGTCGTTCAGTCGCTCGGCGATGCGGTCGAGGTCCTCGCGGCCGGCAGGACGACCACCCACGGTGGGCAGGGTCGAGCCGAGCGCATCGCTGACAGCACCCAACTCGAACTCGGTGCTGTCGTAGCCACGGTAGGGACCGGGCAGACGAGCCTGGTCGAGACGCTTGAGCAGTTCCACCGTCAAGGCGGCCGCCAGCGCGGCCCGCTGCGCCAGCTCGGCCAAGGAATCCGGGCTCCATGCCTCGTCGTCAGGCGGCAGCGAGACCGCCTTCGGCCCGACGGACCGGCAGCCGACGCGCAGGTAGGGCACCCCGTGCTCGGCGAAAGGAAGGCCGTCCGGTACGTGGTGCGTCGGCACCACCCTGGTCCCCGTCGGGGCGGCGCCTTCCAGCACGGCCGGCAGCCGCGCGTCGGTCTCCACCCCAGCCACCACCAGCAGGCGTTCACCTTCGGCGGTGGCCGGCATGGTGGGCGACAACCTGCCGATGACGACGGCGGCCTTGAGGTCGTGACGCAGTTG
>CAYXJZ010000083.1:0-14543 GCA_964465355.1 uncultured bacterium
CCGCCTACGTGCCCGGCGACGCCCTGCCTCTGGCGCCTGCCCTCGCGCCCCGTGGCCCGCATCCCGTCGGTGTCACCACCCTGCGGTTCAGCCATCCTTACCAACTCGACGTGCTCGGCTCACTGGCGGCAGGCGAGCTGCGGCGCAACACCAGGGAACTCGTGGCCGAAGCCTGGTACCCCACCGTGCACGGCGGCTGGGACGATTACCTCGACCACCTCGAAGGTCCGTTGTCGGCTCCGGGCGACGGGCCGCAACCCGCCACCTGGCCCTACCCCCAGCCCTTCCGCTTCCGCGGCCGCGCCGCCCGCGACGCCCAGCCCCTGCGCAGCATCGGCCCCTGCCCGCTGGTGGTCGTGTCCCACGGCTACACCGGCTCGCGCTACCTGCTGTCCTGGCTGGGCGAGAACCTGGCCAGCAAGGGCTATGCGGTGATCGCGCTCGACCACACCGACAGCACCCACGCCGACCGTGCCGACGTGCTCTCCAGCCTGCGCAACCGGCCGCTTGACATCGCCCTCGCGCTGCGCCTCGCCGCTGACCTCGAGCGCCATCATCCCCTGCTGCACCACGTCTGGGACGCCGGCAGGGCCTTGCTCGTCGGTTACTCCATGGGTGGCTACGGCGTCCTGCTCGCACTGGGCGCAGGCTTCGACGTACGTGGTCTCGACGACCCCTTCTTCCAGCATCCCGTGCAGCGTGACCTGCTGGCCGACCTGTGCCTCGACCAGCCCTTCTTCGAGGACCTGTCGGACGCCGTGGCCGCGCGGGTCAAGGCTGCCGCGCTGCTGGCGCCTTGGGGCGGGAGCCGCATCTGGACCGACGAGTCCTTGGCCAGGCTGCGCACGCCCCTCTTCCTGGCCGCGGGCAGCGCCGACCAGGTCGCCGACTACACAGCCGTCCGCCGCGTCTTCGAGGCCAGCCGGCACAGCGACCGTTGGCTGCTGACCTTCGAACATGCCGGCCACAACGTGGGCAACAACCACCCACCGGCCGCCCTGCTCAACGGCGACCCGGCCGACTGGCAGCGCTACGCCGATCCCGTGTGGGACGTTCGTCGCATCACCGAACTGCTGCAGCACCACCTCACCGCCTTCTTCGGCTGGCAGGCACGTGGGCTGCCGCTGGCCTCCTACCTGGCGGGCGCCGCCTCGGCATCCGCAGCCGAGCCCTGGCCCGGTTTCCCGCCAGGGACCACCGCCGGCCTGCGTCTGGAGCACCTGAAGCCACAGGCGTAGGCTGCCGCGCACCATGCCTGGGGTGTAGCATCGACCCATGGCTACCTGGATGCTCACGGCGGATCAACAGCTCCTCAACCTTGACGCCGTCGAGTTCTTCGAAGTCCTCGACGTCTACCCCGACGAAGCCGAGCCGGAGGCCATCGTCGACGGCCGCGTGCGCCCCGTCTACGCCGAACTGGTGGCCCACCTGGGATCCGCGGATGAGGTCGTCATGTTCGACGACGAGGACGCCGACGCCGTATTCCACGCCTTCGAGCTGCTCAAGAGCTACCTGTTCAACGGGGCGGCCATCGATGCTTTGCATGGCGGCCAACCGCTCTCCGTCCAAGACCTCATCGATCGGTCGGGGGCCCAGAAGAACTAGCTGGTGGGGTGTGGGGGTGAGGGGCCGGACACCTAGGCTTGGCAGCACGGTGTCCGGCCCCTCACCCCCACACCCTTGCCGCGGGTTGCTGGCGTCGACGATGCCGTCGGCAGGTCGGGTAGGAGCGTGCCCAAGATCGCTAGGCATTGATTTGGTACCTACCATGGTAGGTACCATCCTGCCGTAGGATGGTGGCGTAGGGGCGGGAGGATGACGTGGCTGAGAGGGTCGCCAAACTGTTCAAGACGGGGCGTAGTCAGGCGGTGCGGCTGCCCAAGGAGTACCGCTTCGAGGGCGATGAGGTGTTCATCCGCCGGGATCCGGAGACCGGGGACGTGATCCTGTCGCGGAAACCGGACTCCTGGGAAGGCTTCATCGCCCTGTTCGAGGACGGTGAGGTCTTTGAGGACTTCCTCCGGCCCGAGGATCGAGATCTGTCCCCACCTGACCGCAACCCCTTCGAAGGCTGGGAGGAGTGAGCCGCTTCATGCTCGACACCAACGTCGTCAGCCACATCGTTCGAGGCGATCGTCCAGAACTCCGCCACCGAGTGACTTCGTTGTCGGCGAACGACATCGTGGTGTCTGCCTTGACCGCCGCAGAGCTGCGATACGGTCTCGCGAAGTTGGGGCACCCGCACAAGCTAGAAGAACGGATACGCCAGTTCCTGCATCGTGTCGACGTCCTACCTTGGGACCACGAAGTAGCTGAGACCTACGCTCGCTTCCGAGTCAACTGCGAATCGATGGGTCTGGCGCTCGCGCACGTCGACATGATGATCGCCGCCCACGCCGTAGCCACCGAAACCATCCTCGTCACCCGAGACAAAGCCTTCAGCCGCCTACCCGTCCCCTTAAAGACCGACGACTGGGCAACCCCCGACAGCTGACCGAGAACCCTCGTCGTATCCCGCACGTAGATCAACGCGGCGCATGGTCTTCGGTCAGGATGGCCACACGCAGCCGTGGGCGTGAGGTGTCCGGGTCGGAACCGTTAGCGCCAGCGAGGTTCCGACCCGGACACCTCACGCCCCCTCCGCCTCCCGTTTAGCCATCCTGACCGAGAACGACTCGCCGCCTTTACCCCAGTGGGTGGGCTCGATCTCGTAGATGATGACCTCGGTACCTTCGGTCTTGGCGCCGTTGGCGACCAGGACCTCGGTGATGCCTTTGATGATGGCTTCGCGCACCTCTTGGCTGCGCTTGAAGATCTCGACCCTGACGATGGCCATGTGCTTCTCCTTAAGTGTCGGCGCTCAGCGCCAGACGGTCTCGAACACGCGAAGGAAGTTGCCGCCGAGGATGCCGGCCACGTCGTCTTCCGAGTAGCCGCGCTCCTTGAGGCCGGCGCTGACGTTGACGACCTCGGGGTACCAGGTGAAGCCCTCGACGAAGCGTTCCGGCCCGCGCCAGTAGCTGTCGACCACCTTGTTGAACTCGGTCATGGTGGTCTTGTAGCGCGCACCGTGCTGGTCGTGCTTGTGGCGGGGGTAGGAACCCAGGCTGAAGTCGCTGCCGATGCCGATGTGGCGGGTGGTGCCAAGCAGGTCGGCCAGGTAGTCGATGTGGTCGAGGTACTCGCTCAGCACCGGCCGGCGGCCCATCTCCTGCTTGTAGACCAGCGGCGCCCAGTTGACGGTGCCGATGACGCCGTCCTTGGCCGCCACCGCCTTGATCTGCTCGTCGTCGATGTTGCGGGCGTTCTCAGCCATGGCCTTGGGGTTGGCGTGGCTGAAGACGTTGGGCTTCTGGCTGGCCGCCATGATCTCGAGGCTGGAGCGGCGGCTGACGTGCGAGAGGTCGATGACCATGCCCACCCGGTCGCATTCCTCCACCACCTCATGGCCGAGGGCGGAGAGGCCGTTGTCGGTGAACTCCATGGCGCCGCCGCAGAGGAAGTTGTCACGGTTGTAGGCAGGGATGAGCATGCGCAGGCCGAGGCGGTAGAAGGCCTCAACCCGGCTGGGGTCGTCACCGATGAACTCGCCGTCCTGCGAGGCCAGCAGCAGGCAGGCGCGACCGTCGCGCTTGGCGTCCCTGATGTCTTGGGCAGTGAAGGGGATGAGCAGGTTGGGGTGCTCACGCACCACCTGGTGCCAGCCCATCAGGTCGTGCAGCGAGGCCTCGAGGCCGGTCTGTGGCCGGGTGGCGGTGACGCAGTAGACGTCGCAGCCGTGGCGGTGGGCGTATGGCAGGTCGGCGTCTGGCCACACCTGCACGCAGCCGTCGATGAAGATGTAAGGCTGTTCGCCCTCCAGCAGCGGATGGAAGCCGCGGTTGGGGCGCTCGTGCAGGGGGTCGTGGGGCAGCGGCGAAGCGGTGAGCGGTCCGGACATGGTGGGCATCCTCTCCAGGAAGGGGTGACGGAGTCAGTAACCGAGGGCGAAGTCGCGCAGGGCGTGCAGCAGGGGTTCACCACGGAGGAAACGGCGCAGGTTCTCCTCGAACTCGGCCAGCACCCGGTCTTGGTTGTGGGCACCCTTGAAGGAGGTGTGCGGCGTGATGGTCAGGTTGGGCGCCGACCACAGGGGATCGTCCTCCGGCAGGGGTTCGATGTCGAAGGCGTCCATGGCCGCGCCGGCGATCACGCCATGCTCGAGCGCATGCCTCAGGTCGTCGGCCACCACGATGGGGCCGCGGGCCACGTTGATGAGGAAGGCGGTGGGCTTCATCACCGAGAACGCAGCCGCGTCGATGAGGCCACGGGTCTCGGGGGTGAGTGGGCAGGCGACGACCACCACGTCCGACTCGGCCAGCAGTTCCGGCAAGGCTTCCGAGCCCACCACCCGCTCGAAGTGGGGTTGGGGGACCGGCGTGCGACGACTGCCGATGACCCGCATGCCGAGCGCGGCACAGCGCCAGGCCACCTCATGGCCGATGGCACCGGCACCCACCACGCCGATCGTCAGGTCGGCCAGTTCCTGCGGCTCCACCGAGGCCCAGTGGCGTGCGGTCTGGGCCTCGGCCAGCCGTGGCAGGCGCTTGACCAACGAGAGGATGAGGGCCAAGGTGAACTCGCCGATGGGCTTGGCGTAGGAGGCAGCCGAGCGCGTCAGGGTGATGCCACGTTGCTCGATCTCGGGAACCATGGCCCAGTCGAAGCCGGCCGTGCTGGTGTGGACCCAGCGCACGCCTGGCGCCGCCTGCAGGGCGGCACTGAGCGCCGGCTTGCCGATGGCCAGTCGCAGCAGGGCGCTGGCGGCCTCGCCGCCGGATCCCAGGCTGCCGTCAGGGTCGAGCAGGACGAACCGCACGTCGGGGAAACGCTCGGCCAGCCCCCTCCGTTGGGGCTCGCCCAGTTGGGGTGACAGCAGGACGACCGCGTCACCAGGCACGGCGCCGGGCATGACGTCGCCGTTCATGCCTCGACGCTCCAGCGCCATGGGTTCGGTCTTGGGTGACGGGATGGACGCGGTGCAGTCTGTATCATCATGCCGATACAAAGTCTACGCCGCGCGGATGCCTCGTCAACCGGCGCCGGGTGCGTGGGGGGCACCGCGACAGCACTGCTTCCCAGCCGCCAAGCCACCAGGCGGTTGATATGCTCGCGCCCATCCAGGACCGCGGTCACCGTCCACCAGCCGTCCATCCCCAGGAGGGAACCGCCGCATGTCAACGCTCATCGACGCCCTAGGCGCGCGCCTGCGCCCCGACCAGCTCGACACATCCGACAGCACCCGTGCCCTGCATGGGCGGGGCGAGTCTTGCGACGTCGTCAGCCTGCCGGATGTGGTGGTCTTCCCCGAGTCCACCGCGGATGTGCAGGCGATCATCGCCTTGGCCGACGAGACCGGCACGCCGGTGACGCCGGTAGGCGCCAACTCCAGCCTGGAAGGTCATACCGTCCCGCTGCAGGGCGGCATCTCGCTGGACATGAGCCGCATGGACCGCATCCTCGAGCTGCGCCCAGATGACTTCCTCGCCGTGGTGCAACCCGGCGTCACCTACCCCAAGCTCAACGAAGCCCTCCGCGCCACTGGCCTCTTCTTCCCCGTCGACCCTGGCGCCGAGGCCTCCCTCGGCGGCATGGCCTCCACCAACGCATCAGGCACGCTGGCAGGCCGCTACGGCGTCACCAGCGACCTGGTCCTCGGCCTCGAGGTGGTCACCCCAGCCGGCGCCGTCATCCGCACAGGCGGCCGCGCGCGCAAGTCCTCCAGCGGCTACAACCTGACCAAGCTCTTCTGCGGCGCCGAAGGCACGCTTGGCGTCATCACCGAGTTGACCGTTCGCTTGGCCGCCCGACCCAACGTGGTGCTTGGCGCTCGCGCCGCCTTCGGCAGCGTGCAAGCCTGCATCGACTTCGTGACCGAGCTCATCCAGTCAGGGGTTCCCCTTGGCCGCTGCGAGCTCCTCGACGCGGCCTCCATCGGCGCCATCCGCCAGCACCTCGGCTTCGACATGCCAGAGGCGCCCACCGTCTTCCTCGAGTTCCACGGCAACGACCAGGCCTCGGTGCAAGCCGCCGCGCAGACGGCGTTGGAACTCGCCCATGACCACGGTGCCGCTGCCGCAGAGACAGCCGCCGACGCCCAGGCGCTGAGCGCGCTGTGGGCCGCTCGCCACAAGGTCTTCTACGCCATGGTGGCGATGAACCCCGGCCTGAGCAACCTGATCACCGACCTCTGCGTGCCCATCTCCAGGCTGGCCGAGGTCATCGAGGCATCGGTGGCGACCGTGGAAGGACTCGGCCTGCCGGGTTACGTCATCGGCCACGTCGGCGACGGCAACTTCCACCTCACGCTGTTCTTCTCCGAGGACGACCCCGAGGCGCGCGCCCGCGCCGACAAGGCCCATGCCCAGTTGGTGGAGCTCACCCTCGCCGCCGGCGGCACCTGCACGGGCGAGCACGGCATCGGCCTGCGCAAGCTCAAGTACGTGCGCAAGGAGCACGGTGACGCCGTCGACCTCATGTGGACCATCAAGGACGCACTGGACCCGAAGGGGATCATGAACCCGGGCAAGAAGCTGCCTGCGCGAGACTGAGCGCTGGTCAGCGCCGTCAGCCTCGCTTCCACGCTGAACCCGACCCAGGAGACCCCATTGTCCTTCACCGATTACGTACCCGATGGGGCCGGCATCAGCGCGGTCTACGCCTTCGACCGCCGGGTGTGGGACCCCTTCTTGGAGTTCACCCACCACCTCATGCGCGGACCGTCGCCGCTGAGCTTCGGCGAGCGGGAGCTCATCGCCGCCTACGTGGCGCGGCTGAGCGACTGCGCCTACTGCTCGGGCGCCCACGGCTCGGCCGCCGCCGAGTTCGGCTTCGCGCCGGAGCTGCTGGACGCGCTGGTGGCCGACCTTGGCAACGCCCCGCTACCAAGCGAGAAGCTGCGCAGCCTGCTGCGCTTCGTGCGTGAGCTGACGCTGCGGCCGACGGGGCTGACCAAGGCCGACGTGCAGGCCCTCAGCGACGCCGGCTGGGAAGACCTGGCCATCAACCACGCCATCGGCATCGCCTCGCGCTACGTCATGGCGACCCGCATCTCGCATGCCCACGGCATCGTGGTCGAGGCCGAGAAGCTGAAGGCCTCAGGCAAGATCATGGCCGACCCGGCCTGGACCTGCATGCCGCCGGATCGGCGTTAGCCGAAGCGTCCAGTCAGGTAGTCGTTCGTCCGCTGCTCACGGGGATTCGTGAACATGGTGTCGGTGGCGCCGTGCTCCACCACCGCGCCCTCGTAGAAGAAGGCGGTGTAGTCCGATACACGCGCCGCCTGCTGCATGTTGTGGGTCACGATCACGATGGTGACCACCTTCTTGATCTCGTGGATCAGCTCCTCGATGCGCATGGTGGACTGCGGGTCGAGCGAGCTGGTCGGCTCGTCCATCAGCAGCACATCGGCCTCGACGGCCAGCGCACGGGCGATGGAGAGGCGCTGCTGCTGCCCGCCCGAGATGCCAGAGGCTGGCGCCTTGAGCCGGTCCTTGACCTCGTCCCACAGCGCGGCCTGCCGCAGCGAACGCTCGACCAGCTCGTCGAGATCGCCCTGGAAGCCGTTGATCCGCGGGCCGAACACGATGTTGTCGCGGATGGACTTCGGGAAGGGGTTGGGTTTCTGGAACACCATTCCGATGCGGCGGCGGACGTCGACGGCGTCCACGCCGGGCGCATAGAGATTGCGCCCCTGGAACAGCGCCTCGCCCTCGACCTTCACGCCGGGGATCAGGTCGTTCATCCGGTTGAAGCAGCGCAGCAGCGTGCTCTTGCCGCAGCCGGACGGGCCGATGAACGCGACCACCTGCCGGTCGGGGATCTTGAGATGCACGTGCTTGAGCGCGCGCGTCTCGCCGTACAGGACGGAGAGATCACGCGCCTCCAGCTCGATGGGACCGTCAGGGGTGATGATAGCGTCAGCCATGCGAGGGGCGGCTCAGCTCCGCCGAGTGTACTTGTTGCGCAACCAGATGGCGATGCCGCTCATGCTCAGGAGCAGGACCAGGAGCACGATGGACGCGGCTGCGGCCACTTCGTGATACGCCACTTGCGGCCGCGAGACCCAGTTGAAGATCTGGAACGGGAGCACGGTGTACTGATCCAGCGGGTGCGTCGGAATGAAGGTAACGAATCCGAGCGCGCCGACGATGATGACCGGGGCGGCCTCGCCCACGGCGCGCGAGAGCGCGAGGATGGTGCCGGTCATCACCCCGGGCAGGGCCATCGGCAGGATCTGGAAGCGGATGGTCTCCCAGCGGGTCGCGCCGAGCGCGTAGGCCCCGAGCCGGATCGACCGCGGGACGGCCTTGATCGCCTCCTGCGAAGCGATGATGATCACCGGCAGGATGAGCAGCGCCAGGGTCAGCGCGGCCGCGAGCAGCGACCGCCCCAGGGACATCGCCCGCACGAACAGCGTGAGCCCGAGAATGCCGTAGACGATCGAGGGCACGCCGGCGAGATTCGCGATGTTCATCTCGATCAGCCGCCGCCAGCGATTGTTCGGGGCGTACTCCTCCAGCCAGATCGCGGTGCCGACCCCGAGCGGGAAGGCGAACAGCGTGGTCAGCAGCAGCACGTACGCGCTCCCCGCCAGGGCCGGGGCGATCCCGGCACGGTCGGGGAAGCGCGAGGGGAACCCGCTCAGAAAGGCCGGCGAGAGGCGATGGATGCCCGTGCTGATGATGTCGTACAGCAACAGGACCAGGAAGACGATCCCCACCATCGTCGCCGCGAGACAGACCCCCGCGAACGCCGTCGCCACCGCGTTGCGGCGTTCCAGCGCGGGGCGGAACCGCCGGGGGTCCCGCTGTGCCGCCGGATGACTGCCCGTGGGAAGCGCCGCCGGTTTCACTCGTACACCTCGCGGAAGCGGCGCAGCACCACGCCGCTGATCAGGTTCACCACCAACGTGATGAGGAACAGCGTCAGGCCGACCGCGAAGATCGTCCGGTACTCGACCGTTCCGTGCGGCAGCTCGCCCATCGACGTCTGCGCGATGTAGGCGGTCATCGTCTGCACCGAGTGCAGCGGGTTGAGCGTCATCTGCGGCGTGGCACCCGCCGCGATGGTCACGATCATCGTCTCGCCGATGGCCCGCGAGATGGCCAGCAGGAACGACGCGATGATGCCCGACAGCGCGGCCGGCACCACGGTGCGCGTCGCGACCTCGAACTTGGTGGCGCCGAGCGCGTATGCGCCCTCGCGCAGCGCGCGCGGGACCGCGCTCATCGCGTCCTCGGACAGGGACGACACCAGCGGAATGATCATGATGCCCATCACGATGCACGCGCTGGCGGCGTTGAAGATGTCGGCGTCCGGCCAGACCTGCCGCAGCAGCGGCGTGACATAGAGCAGCGCGAAGAAGCCGTACACCACCGTGGGGATCCCGGCGAGCACCTCGAGCACCGGCTTGAGCACGCGGCGCACGCGGTCCGGCGCATACTCACTGAGGTAGATCGCCGCCGCGAGTCCGAGCGGCAACGCGACCAGTGCCGCCCCACCGGCGACGAGCAGGGACCCCGCCAGCAGCGGCAGCACGCCGAACTGCTTGTCCTCGAACAACGGCGTCCACTGGGTCCCGGTCAGAAAGGTCCACGGCGACACTTCGGCGAAGAAGCCCAGCGACTCGAACACCAGCACGCCGACGATGCCGAGGGTCGTGAGGATGGACACCGCGCTGGCCGCGACGAGCAGGGCGCCGATCCACCGCTCACGCGCGTGGCGCTGGGCGATGCCGGTCCCCGCCCAGCGGCTGGGATCGCGGCGCACGGCACCCGTGGGGTCAGCAGAAGCGGTCACGGCGACGGATCGGCGGGGGGCTGGGCACCGAGCGCCGCCGCCTCGGCGGCGACGCGGGCGGACAGCTCGGCATACTGCGCGGTGGTCAGGGGAACATAGCCGGTCTGCGGGACGAGTTCCTCGGCGTTGGCCAGGTAGTACTGCACGAAGGTCCGCACCACCGGGCGTGCGAAGGCGGCCCGGCTCACGTAGATGAGCAGCGGCCGTGCCAGCGGGGTGTACGTGCCGCTGCGGATCGTCTGGGGCGTGGGCTCGACGCAGCCCGCGCCCCCGTCGATGCCGATCGCCTTGAGCCGCGCCGCGTTCTCGGCGAAGTACGCGTACCCGAAGAAGCCGAGCGCGTTGCGGTCGCCCTCCACGCCCTGGACCAGCACGTTGTCGTCCTCGCTGGCCGAGAAGTCGCTGCGAATCGCGCCGACCCGGCCGACGATCGCCTCGGTGAAGTAGTCGAAGGTCCCGGAGTTCGTGCCGGCGCCGTACAGGCGGATGGGCTCGGCGGGCCACTCCGGCCGCACCTCGGACCACAGGCGCACCGTGCTGCCCGGCTCCCAGATGCGCTTGAGCTCCGCCACGCTCATGCAGGACACGAACGCGTTGGCCGGATTGACCACCACCGACAGCCCGTCGATGGCCACGTCCAGCTCGATGTACTCGACGCCGTTCGCCGCGCACAGCTCGCGCTCGCCGGCCTTGATGTGCCGTGACGCATTGGCGATGTCCCGCTCACCGGCGCAGAAGGTCTTGAACCCGCCGCCGGTCCCCGACGTCGCGATGGTCACGCTCACCTGGAGATCCGTGGTGAGTCCGAACTCCTCCGCGACGGCCTCGCTGATGGGGTACACCGTGCTCGACCCGTCGATGGCGATGGTCTCGGCGGGCTCGACGAATCCGCAGGCGGAGAGCAGCGCACAGGACGCACCGGCGCCGAGGCGCCGCAGGAGGTTCATCATACCGGCTGGGGAGTACGGGCGGTCACGTCGCGCGCTGGCGCAGGAGGCGTGGTGACGGGGACGGCGAAGGACAGGCCGAACGGGTCCTGCAACAACCGGCGCTGCGCGGAGCGATCAGGATCCCCCGTCGGACGACGCTGCACGTAGCGGCCGTCCGCCGAAAGATCCCAGGCCTGCCGGTCGTCGGCAAGGCAGACGTCGAGCACCCCGCGGCAACAGGCCTGCAGGCGCGGGTCCTCGACCGGCGCGATCGCCTCCACGCGCCGATCCAGGTTGCGAGGCATCCAGTCCGCCGACCCGAGGAAATACTCGGGCGCCCCCGCGTTGTCGAAGGCCCAGAGGCGCGAGTGCTCCAGGAAGCGGCCGACGATCGAGACCACGCGGATGCGCTCGGACAGCCCCGGCACGCCGGGCCGCAGGCAGCAGATGCCGCGCACGATGAGGTCGATCTCGACGCCGGCCTGCGAGGCGGCGTACAGGGCGTCGATGATGCCCGTGTCGACGATGGCATTGAGCTTCGCGACGATGCGCCCGCCACGACCGGCCTCTGCGTGGCGCGCCTCGCGCTCGATGAGCTCGAGGAAGCGCGAACGCATGTTCGCCGGTGCCACGAGCAGCTTGCGGTACAGGCGCTGCCGCGAATACCCGGTCAGCGCGTTGAACAGGTCCGTCACGTCGGCCGCGATGGACGGCGCGCAGGTCAGCAGGCCGATGTCGGTGTAGAGCCGCGCCGTCTTCGCGTTGTAGTTGCCGGTGCCGATATGCACGTACCGGCGAATCCCGTCGGCGTCGCGCCGGACGACCAGGGCCGTCTTGGTGTGGGTCTTGAGGCCCGTCACGCCGTAGGTGACGTGCACCCCGAAGGACTCCAGCGTCCGGGCCCAGGTGATGTTGTTGACCTCGTCCCCGCGGGCCTGCAGTTCCACCAGCACGGCGACCTGCTTGCCGTGCTGCGCCGCCTCGGTGAGCGCGTCGACGATCGCGCCATCACCGGAGGTGCGGTACAGCGTCATCTTGATGGCGAGCACGTCGGGGTCCGTCGCGGCCTCCGCGAGGAAGCGCTCGACGGTGTCGCCAAAGGAGCTGTACGGGTGATGCACGAGGATGTCGCGCTCGCGGATCACGTCGAAGATCGAGCGCGAGCGGTCCATGAGGCCGGGCGGCGTCTGCGGCTGGAACGGCGGGTCCCTCAGCTCCGGAACGTCCAGGGCCGCCAGGGTGAGGAGGTCGCCGAACTCCAGCAGGGTCCCGGCCTCCTGCACGTCGGCGGCCGCGAGGCCAGGCCCGGTGTCCACGTCGACCGGTCCGCGCGTTTCCTCGCGCAGTTCCTGGACGATGAGCTCGCGCAGCGCGTCGGGCATGCCGTCGGCGACCTCGAGCCGGACCACCTCCGAGAAGCGGCGCTGGAACACCTGCTCCTCGATCATCGCCAGCAGGTCCTCCGGCTCCTCGGTGTTGCTGACCTCGATGTCCGAGTACCGCGTGAGCTTGAAGGCCCAGGACCCCACGACCTCCATGCCCGGGAACAGGGCGCCGAGGTTCGCGCCAATGACCTGCTCCAGCGGCACGAAGTGGTTCGGACGTCCAGTGGGGACCCACCGGGGGAGCGAGCGCGGCACCTTGACGCGGGCGAAGTGGTCCGTGCCCTTGACCGGGTCGCGGAGCGCGACGGCCAGCGACAGGGAGAGGTTCGAGATGTAGGGGAAGGGGTGTCCGGGATCGACCGCCAGCGGGGTGAGCACGGGGAACACCTGGGACTCGAAGAACGTGTCGACGCCGAGCCACGCCTCGCGGCTCATGTCGCGCATCGCCACCAGGCGCACCCCCTGCTCCGCCAGCGCCGGCAGCACGGCGTCGTGCAGCGTCGCCCGGGCCTCCGCGGTGAGCGCCCGCACGCGCCGATCGATGGCCTCCAACTGCTCCTGCGGCGTCAGGCCGTCCGCCGGCGTCGGGGCGACACCGGCCGCGACCTGGCGGCGCAGGCCGGCCACGCGCACCTGGTAGAACTCGTCGAGATTGGTGCTGAAGATGGCCAGGAACTTGAGTCGCTCCAGCAGCGGCGTCCGCTCGTCACGCGCCTCGTGGAGGACGCGCGCATTGAACTCGAGCCACGAGAGCTCGCGGTTCAAGTAGCGGGGATTGCGTGTCAGGGGCTCGGGAGTCATCCCGTTGTTCGGCGGACCATTGTGGGGAATATCGCCCGCCGAAAAGGATTCCGCGACCAAAAAAACGTTTGTAACGAAGTCGTTACGGACCACCAGCCGAGGGGGACGCTCAGCGCCCCCGGGCGGTGGTGCGTCGCACGGCCATGGCCCTGCGGCGCGCCGCGACCAGCACCGGGTCCTCGAAGAGGCGGCCGAGGAGCAGCCCGCAGACGAAGCCACCCACGTGCGCCCAGACGGCGACGCCCCCGGAGATCTCGGGGGTCGGGTCGAGCAACTGCGGCAGGCCGCTGAGGAACTGCATCGCGAACCACCAGCAGAGCACCAGCCACGCCGGGAAGCGCAGCAGGAACAGCGGCGGGATGAACATCCGGACCGGCGCGCGCGGGTACATCAGCAGGTAGGCGCCGAGCGTGCCGGAGATCGCGCCGGAGGCGCCCACGGTGGGCACGGGAGAGCCGGGGTCGAGCAGCACGTGGGTGGCCGCCGCCGCGAACCCGCAGACCAGGTAGAAGACCACGAAGCGTGCCCGGCCCATCGCGTCCTCGACGTTGTTGCCGAAGACCCACAGAAAGAGCGCATTGCTGAGGACGTGCCCCCAACTGCCGTGGAGGAACATCGAGAGCAGCGGGGTCGCGTAATTGACGGGGTCGGCGTCGATGACGCACGCCATCCCCTGCCCGATCGGGATGGCGAACCCGACGTCGCGCAACCGGGTGAGCTCGGCGGGGACAAGCCCCCAGTTGCAGACGGTGGCGGCCAGGGTCGACGCGTCGAGGCCGCCGCCCTGGACCAGGACCCACGCCCCCAGCAGCACGACCAGGAGCACGATCGTGACGATGGGAGTGCGGTACGTCGGGTTGTCGTCGGAGATCGGGAACACGTGGCACCGGGCGCTGCGCCGCCTGAGCGGCGCAATGGGAGAACCGAAGGATAATGACGCCGAAACCCGCCGCGTTGTCGAGGTCGCCATTGGCCGCGACGGCCGCGCCATTCCGGCAGTGAGCTGGCCGTATTGACCGGAAACGTCGCGGCCCGGCTCTTGCTCTCTGTATCGGCGTGAGCGCCCGGCCTCGCCATCACGGCAGGGGGCGCGCTGTCACCACTCTCAAAGAATCCTTCCCAATGTCCAACAAAGTCATCGGTATCGACCTCGGGACCACCAACTCGGTCGTGTCGGTCATGGAAGGCGGCGATCCGGTCGTCATCCCCAACGCCGAAGGCGGGCGCACCACGCCCTCCGTGGTCGGCTTCACCAAGGACGGCGAGCGACTCGTCGGCCAGATCGCCAAGCGCCAGGCGGTCACGAACCCCACGAACACCATTTTCTCGATCAAGCGCTTCATGGGGCGCCGCGTCGCGGAGGTCGGCAGCGAGAAGAGCCGCGTGCCCTACACCATTGCCTCGGGACCGAACGACGTCGTCGCGGTCGAGGTGCAGGGCAAGCGCTTCACGCCGCCCGAGATCTCGGCGATGGTCCTGCAGAAGATGAAGCAGACCGCCGAGGACTACCTCGGACACAGCGTGGACAAGGCCGTCATCACCGTGCCGGCGTACTTCAACGACGCGCAGCGGCAGGCGACCAAGGACG
>CAYXJZ010000084.1:0-14062 GCA_964465355.1 uncultured bacterium
CGATGAGGAAGGTGCCGCTGGCGGTGGCTGATGGTGTGGTCATGGTTGGCTCCTTGAGTGAGTGTTCGGAGACATGCGCCTTAGGAGGAGCGGGTGTTGGGTGGAAGCAGTCGCGCCCCAAGGACATGGCCCAGTTCTTCCGTGACCTTCCTCATAGTCTTGCCGCTCAGCCTGCCCACGACCTCAGCCGAGGTGGCGGCGATGGTGGCGATCTTGCAGCTGCGCACCACCGAGGGAACCGGCAATCCCGTGTAGGCGGACGAGTCGTCGATGCTCACATCACCTGGCCACGGCCGGTTCTCAGCGCTGGTGATCATCAACACCCACAGGAGAGCACCGCCCTCACCGACTGCCCCCCGCGAGACGACGAGCGCAGGCCTATGCTGACGCCTCTCTCTTCCCACGTAGGGGAACGGGACCCGCACGACGACCCCTGACTCAAAGGCCGGCATAGGCCTTGCGATCGATCTCGCCATCCCACTCCGTGAAGGTAGCGAAGGGATCGTCGAGGACCTCCGTCTCGACCCGCCGCAACAGGACCGCACCGTCCTGGATCTCGTAGGCCAGGCGGTCGCCTTCCTTCAGGTCCAGGGCCTCTCGCACGGACCGCGGGATGGTCGTCTGCGCCTTGCTCGTCAAGCGACTGGTGATCATGGCTGCCCCCTCCGCTTCAGAGTAAGGAACTTCCTTACCTACTTCAACCCCGGCAGGCACAGGCCTTAGCCTGAGCCCATGGCCGTCCCCAGCTACACCACTTTCGACCGCTTCCTCGACCACTGGGACGGCGTGCGCTTCGTGACGCTCGAGCTTCTGCGCGCCTTCGGGGACGAGGACCTCGGCTACAGGCTGGTGCCCGAGTGGCGCACGGTGGGCGAGTTGTTCCACCACATCGGCGGACATCAGTTCTTCGTGGCGCGCGGCCTCTTCCTGCGTCGCTGGGAACCCGTCCAGGGGGAGCCGGACCAGGACTGGGCCGCGCATCGCCAGGCGACCTGCGGTTCGGTGGCGGCGCTGGAAGCTTGGCTTGCGGGCGTCCAGCGCGACATGCGGGCCTGGGCGGCGCAAGCCGGACCTACGCTGGGCGAGCGGCTGGACGCCGTCATGGACGACAACCCCTGGCATGAAGGCATGCGCGGCTGGCTGCTGCTGCATCATCCATACCAGGACGAACTGCACCACCGCGGTCAGCTCTACGCCGTCGCCAGGCTGCTGGGCAAGGAGCCGCCGCAGGTCTACGCCGAGGAGCATCCGGTCTACTGGGAGCCGCGCAAGGGTCGCTGAGCGTCCGTGCTCTTCGGTGATCCGTCGGTCAGCGTCAAGCCTCGGGGGCCGCCGGTCGTACCTGCGCTCGCGGGTTAGGGTACCCGCCATGCGCATGACCAAGCTCTTCAGCCAGACTGCGGCTCCCACGGGCGCAAGCAGCGAGGCTCGCAGCGTCGACCTCCTCCTGCGCGCCGGTTTCATCCGCCAGCTCGCCGCCGGCATCTACAGCTACCTGCCGCTGGCCTGGCGCAGCCTGCGCAAGATCGAAGGCATCCTGCGCCAGGAGATGGACGCCATCGGCGGCCAGGAGATCAGCATGCCGGTGGCGCAGCCGGCGGACATCTGGCAGGCCTCGGGCCGTTGGTACCAGATCGGCAGCGAGATGGGCCGCTTCGAGGACAAGAACGGCCGCCCCATGGTGCTGGCGATGACGCACGAGGAGGTGGTGGCCGGCTTGGCGCGGCAGGAGATCCAGTCCTACAGGCAGCTGCCGCAGCTCGTGTACCAGATCCAGATCAAATGGCGCGACGACCCTCGCCCGCGCGCCGGCCTCAT
This sequence comes from uncultured bacterium, assembly GCA_964465355.1. Lineage (GTDB taxonomy): Bacteria > Deinococcota > Deinococci > Deinococcales > Trueperaceae > JAABTL01. The sequence continues at coordinate 1,819 of CAYXJZ010000084.1, forward strand.
CCGCACGCGCGAGTTCACGATGAAGGACAGCTACAGCCTGGACGCCTCGCCGGAGGGGTTGGAGGAGCAGTACCGGCACCACTACCGTGCCTACTTCAACATCTTCCGCCGCGCGGGCCTTCCGGTCATCGCGGTGAAGTCCGACGTTGGCATGATGGGCGGCAAGCTGGCGCACGAGTACATGTACCTGACGCCCATCGGCGAGGACACGCTGCTCACCTGCAGCGAGTGCGGCTACGCGGCCAACCAGCAGGTGGCTCGCTTCCGCAAGGAGCCGGTGCCCAGCCTGGCGACCGGGCCATTGGAGAAGGTGGCCACGCCCGGCGCCGACACCATCGACAAGCTCGCCCGCTTCCTTGGCCTGCCGGCGACGGCCACCGGCAAGGCGGTGCTGCTGACAGGCACCTTCGCCGACGACGAACTGGGCAGCAAGGAGAGCGAGCGGCTGGTGTTCGCGCTGCTGCGCGGTGACATGCAACTGAGCGAGACGAAGCTGGCCGCCGCCGTCCGCGCCAAGGAGTTGCGGCCTGCCACCGAAGCCGAGATCCGCGCGGCAGGGGCGGTGGCCGGCTACGCCTCGCCCATGGGCGTGCGCGGCGCCATCGTGGTCGTCGACGACCTGGTGCCCGAGTCGCCCGGCCTGGCGGTGGGCGCCAACGAGGAGGGCTACCACTTCAAGAACTTCGACCTTGGCCGCGACCTCCCAGCAGGCGGCTTCATCGTCGCCGACATCGCCGAGGCCGTGCAGGGCTCAGCCTGCCCCGACTGCGGCACGCCCCTGGAGGCCGTGCGCGGCGTGGAGGTGGGCAATATCTTCCAGCTCGGCACCCGCTACACCGAGGCCTTCGGCGCCAGCTTCCTTGACGCCGATGGCCGCAAGAAGCCCATCCATATGGGCTCCTACGGCATCGGTGTAGGCCGCCTGCTGGCCTGCGTCGCCGAGGAGCACCAGGATGACGATGGACTCAAGTGGCCGATCAGCATCGCTCCCTACCAGGTGCAGCTGTTGGCGCTGGGCGCGAAGGAGCCGGAGGTGGCCGCGGCAGCTGAGGAGGTCTACGCCGAGTTGTCGGCCGCCGGCCTCGAGGTGCTCTTCGACGACCGCGACGAGCGCGCCGGCGTGAAGTTCAAGGACGCCGACCTGATCGGCAGCCCGATCCGGCTGACGGTCGGCCGCCGGCACCTGGAGCAGCGGCAGGTGGAGATCAGGTTGCGCGCCTCGGGTGAGGCCTCATTGCTTCCGCGGGACGGTCTGGCGGGAGCTGTGCGAGCGAAGGTTGACGAGCTGTTCCATGCGCTAGCCGCCGAGACCTGACCAGACCGCCATGCTCAGGGGATGAGGACCGTCGACCCCGTCGTCTCGCGCGCCTCCAGCGCCCTGTGTGCCTCTGCCACCTCGTCCAGCGCGTAGCGCTGATGGATGGTCACCCCGATGATGCCCGCCAGAACCGCGTCGAACACCGCTTTCACTGCAGCGCGCAGCTCGGCCGTGGTGGCGGTGTAGGCCGCCGTGGTGGGCCGGGTGAGGTAGAGCGAGCCCTTGGCCGCCAGGATGCCGAGGTTGGGCACCGACACCGGGCCGGAGGCGTTGCCGAAGCTCACCATCAGGCCGCGCGGGCGAAGGCAGTCCAGCGAGGGCTCGAAGGTGTCCTTGCCCACCCCGTCGTAGACCACGTCCACGCCCTTGCCTCCGGTGAGCTCGCGCACCTTTGGGGCAAAGGCCTCCTCGCGGTAGTTGATGACATCGTCTGCGCCTGCCGCCTTGGCCAAGGCCAGCTTCTCGGCCGAACCAGCGGTGGCGATGACGCGGGCACCGATGGCTTTGGCCCATGGCACCGCGATCTGGCCCACGCCGCCAGCTGCAGCGTGGAAGAGGATGGTCTCCCCCGCCTTCAGCGGCCAGGTCTGGAAGAGCAGGTAGTAGGCGGTGATGCCTTTGAGCGTCACGGCGGCGGCGGTCTCGAAGTCCACCCCGTCGGGGATGGGTGAGGCACGACCGGCCGCGATGTTGCGCTCCTCGGCGTAGGCGCCGGGTGGGCCCGAGTAGGTCACGCGGTCGCCCACCTTCAGGTCGGTCACGCCATCACCGACAGCGCTCACCTCGCCTGCACCCTCGTTGCCCGCCACGAAGGGCAAGGGCAGTTGGTAGAGGCCGGAGCGCTGGTAGGTGTCGATGAAGTTCAGACCGATGGCCCGGTTGCGCACGCGGATCTCGCCAGGTCCAGGGTCTGGAAGCGTGCGGTCCTCGACGCTCAGCACTTCCGGGCCACCATGGGCCCGCACGAAGACGGCCTTGCTCATCTGGGATCCCCCGTTCCAGGTCGGCAGGCTCGGTCCGCAGGTCTCGAACGTCGCGGGCGCGCCTCGCCACCGTTGTCCGAGCGTACCTGCTGGGTCACCGCGACGCCGTCACGAACACGGTCGGCCGAGGCACAGCGCGTCCATCAGCGCCCGTAACCCCCCACGTCCAGACTGAACGTCAGGCCCTGCCACGCAGGGTCACCCACCTCGAAGCGTCCCCGGTTCTCCTGCGCGACCCTGCGGAACAGCCGAAGGGCCGACAGGTCATCCATGGTCGAGGTGTCGAGGTCCAAGTGCTCCTGGAAGAGCTCCGTCCGCATGGCGCGCACCGTGGCCGGATCGCTGAAGGCGACGTTCATCTCACCGTTGCCGAACAGGGAGTAGCGGTGCAGGTTGCAGGAACCGACCGTGCCCCACTCGTCGTCGACCAGCATCAGCTTGGCATGGACCCAGACGGGCTTGCGCCGCCCATCGTCGCCAAGGCCTGCGATGCCGGCCAGCGTGAAGTTCCCGTGCGCCCCGAGCGCAGCGCGGGCTCGGAGGAAGTCGCTTCGTTCCGCCGTCACCGCCGAAGGATCTTGGACCTCCGGTTCGGCGGGCATGAGCAGGACCACATCGACCCCTCGCTCCAAGGCCTTGCGCAGGCTGCTGACGATCTCCAGCACGTCGACGTACTGGTTCTCCATGTAGATCGAACGGCGGGCGGCATCGATGGCTGCCAGGTACTGATCCAGGTTGGACCGCTCACCCGAAGCGATGTCGAAGGGCGGCGCAGCCACGGCTGGGTGGCCATCGCCATAGCTGCCGGCGTGGATGGTCCGTTGGACCTGCACGAGCGTGTCGCCTCGCCGGGCCGGCAGCCGGCTGGGGAACGGCAGGTCGGTCTCGCTGCCATGGCCCCACCGCCCACCAGGCGAGGATCGCTCGCTGGCCTCGTTCCAGCGCTGGACGAAGTTGTGATGGACGTCGGCAGCCGAAGGGCCGGCAAGCTCGACGTAGGCATCGTGGTTCTGACCTTCGCCTTGGTGGCCCGGCCTGACCATCGAGTGGGGGTTGAGGTTGATGCCGCCGACGAAGGCCGTCTCGGACGCCTCCCCTGCGTCGATCAGCCAGCTCTTCTGATGCTGGCAGAAGCCGGGATGGGCCTGGTCCCAGCGGATCTTCACGCCGGACCCGCGTGCCTCGAGTCCGGCCACATGTTCCCGCGAACCCCAGAAGGCGTTTCGTTTGAGTCCCTCCAGCTCTGGGCCTGGCCGCCAGAAGATGACCCGGACGTCGACGCCACGCGCCGCCGCCCGGTCGAGCACGTCCAGCGCCGTTCCTCTGCCGTCCGGCATCTCGAAGCTCGGCCACATGAAGGTCACCGTCACCCACACACGCCGCTCGGCCGCCTCGATCGCTTCGCAGATGCGTCGGAAGGCCGGCTCGCCGTCGTTCCACAGTCGCAGGAGGTTCCCTTGGCGCAGCGGGTAGGAACCCGTCCGGACGAAGGGGACCGGGGTGGTCACCGCGGCAGAAGGAATGCGGCCAGGTTCGCCAACGTCGACCTCAGCCCCTCAGCATGATCCTCTGGCCGGATCCCCTCCGGCACATCCTCGCAGCGGATGGTGACCTCCGTGCCCCCGGGAACGGCGACCAGGGCCCAGGTCATGGTCATCACCCCCGCGAAGGCGGGATCGTCCGACTCGAACTCGACCTGTTGCACGATGCGTTCATCCGGACGGAGTTCGGCGAACCTTCCTTCGACCACATCGGTCCCCTCGGTGGTCTTGCCTGCAGCAGCCGGGCCGGGCTGCAAGTAGCTCAGGGTCATCCGGTAGCGGCCGCCCTCGCGGAAGTCGAAGGCATCGATCCGACCCTTCATGCCCTCCGGCGGCAGCCAGGAGACCCAGGCCTCAGGATCCATGAAGGCGCGGTAGACGGCGTGTGGCGGCGCTTCGACGACGTGGGTGGCCGAATCGACCCTCTTCTCGCCCGAGGTCTCGGTCATGCTCCATCCTAGTCGCCTGACCTTGGAGGGTAGGCGATCAGCCCAAGGCACCGGCGAAGGCGATGAGGTTCCCGTCAGGATCCCGCACGATGAAGGTGCGAGCGCCCCACGGCTCCGTCCTCAGGGTCTGGTGGAAAGCGACCTCCGGGCGCTGGAACTCCAGGTACAAGGGCTTGGCGTCGTCCAGGATGATCGTGGCGGACAGGACATCGCCCTCCTCCGCCCTGAACCTGCCGTCGAACACCGGGCCATCGACCTGCCGTAGGTTCAGCCGCGCTCCGTCACGCACGACCTGCGCGTAGAAGAGAGGGTCCCCGTAGACGAAGGCGACCTGGAAGCCCAGGCTCCCCACGTAGAACTCGCAGGAGGCCGCGATGTCGGCGACGAAGAGCTGGGGCTCGGCGGCCAGGAGCGTCGGGACCGGCTGCACGTCACCGGCCGCTTGGGTGGCCGACGCCTCGATGCCCTCCCTGAGCGCCTCCCAGCTCTCGAAACCGCACTTCCTTGCGACGAGCTCCTGGGCATCGCTGAGCTTGAACTCGTGGGCGAGGATCTGCGGGTCGTCCAGGTGCCGGAAGTCTGGCAACAGCGACCTGATCCGCGCAGCCACTGGGTAGTAGCCTTCGCGGTGCCAGCGCAGGTACAGCTTGGCCTGCTTCTTGAGGTTCTCGATGTTCGGCATGGGCACGCTCCCGTTCAGGAAGTCGTAGGCGGGCATCGCCCCTCCGGCCCGAAGACCGTCGCGCCCTACAGCAGCAAGGCATGCTACGGCAGCTCAAAACACCGGTCAAGGGTGGCGGGGGCCGAGGCTCGCTCGCAAGGCGAACTGTCCTCCCTCAGGAAGCGACCGACCCGTGCCGCATCACTCGAGGAAGCTGACCGGCTCCACGATCGCCAGCAGCCTGCCCTCCGGGTCGTCGAAGGTGGCCATCCAGATCTCTGCGGCGCCGCCCTCCTCAGGAACGAGGCGTGGTCCGTCACGGAAGCTGACCCCGTGCGAACGCAGCCTGCGGTAGGCGGCGTCGATGTCGGGCACGCGGAAGTGGAGGATGGGCTCTGCGCCGAGCGGCTCGGGTACGGCGGCGCGGTCGCCTTCACCAGGTGGCGTCTCCCCTCCTTGGATCAGTACCAAGCGCATGCCCCCGCCGTCGAAGGAGGCCCGTCCGTCGGCGGTGCCGAGGTGGCGCAGACCAAGGACATCGCGGTACCAGGCCTCTGCCTTGGCGAGGTCCCTGACACCATGGCTGACCTGCGCGATGGCGGCCCTGGCGATCCAAGCACCACCGGCAGGCTCGGGCTGGCCAGCGCCCGCCAACGCTCCACCCTCCTCGGACTCAGCCACCAGGCGTCGCGGACGCCCCCGGGCTACCTCGTCCGCCAGGTCCTCGAAGCGGTCGGTCCAGAAGGAGCGCACTTGGCCCAGCCAGGCGTCCACGGCATCCAGCGAGGTTGGGTCGAGCGAGTAGATGCGGCGGGTGCCGTCGGCGCGCACCCGCGCGAGGCCATGGTCACGGAGGACCTTCAAGTGCTGCGAGACGGCGGGTTGGCTGATGCCGAACTCCGGCCGCAGCACCTCGGCCAACTCGCCAGCCGCCCGCTCGCCGCCGGCCAGCAGCTCCAGGATCCGTCGCCGAATCGGCTCGCCAAGGACGTTGAAAGCCTCCGTCATCCCTGGTCGGCTTCGGGCTCCACCGGCGGGCTGGACTCGCCGCTGTAGAAGGCCCGCGTGCGTTCGGCGGCGGCGATGGCCTCGGCCTCGGGGGTGCCCGCCTCGATCGACGCCACACCCCAGGCGTCGCTGGCGGCCCGGTAGAAGGCCTTGGACTCTTCCGCCATCCACACCGGGTCCTTCTCCGGCGGCAGGGAGAAGGCCTCTGGATCGGCCAGATGCCGCGCAAGGCCCAAGAAGCCTGCATCCCAACCGACGCCGACGGCACCAGGACCGAAGATCGGCCAGTACTCATCCATCACGTGCGCGATGTGCTGCAGCTCGAGACGCGTGCCCCTCTGCTCCGGCGTCAACTGCACGACCACCCAACTGATCCCGCCGCCGTACTCCCATGTGGCCTCGATCCGCCGCGGTGGGTCGCAGGTGCTGATGGTGCCGCCGGCGTTGCCTTCGAGCTGGTAGCGGCCACCAAGCTGCAGGTCGCCGCTGATGGGCAGGAACCAGCGAGCCAGGCGGTCAGGGCTGGTGACGGCGTCCCAGAGGTCGTCGGCGTTGGTGGCGAACACGCGCGAGAGGACGGCGGTGGTGGTCCGCTGTCCATCGCGTTCGCCGAAGGTGACGGCGCGGGACATGCCGGCGAGGTGGGCGGGGAGGTCGAAGGACATGGATGGCTCCTGTGGTTGGCGCGCAGGAGGTCAGTGCGCCGATGGGATGCAGCCACCTTAGCATAAGCAACGACTTATACAGATGATCTGTCGGTCACCGCTGGTGGCCACTCCAGCGCGGACCGGCGCTTCACGCTGCCTCGAGGAAGTGCAGCGTCGCTGCCTCCGCCAGACGCAGCCCCTCCGGACCACGCTGCCTGGCGCGGCTCAGTGCCCGTTCGAAACGTCCTCCGAAGCTTCCCTCCAAGTAGCGGTCCATCACCTTCGGGTGCACGTAACCTTCGCGGCAGACGGCCGGCGTGTTGCCGAGCCGTCCGGCCGTCTTGCGGATGGCGGCCACCAGGTTGCGCTTCCTGGCGGTGATCGACTCCGCCTGGCCCATCCCGTGCAGGTTCTCTGCCGTCATCACGGTGCCGGCCCATGTACGGAAGTCCTTGGCACTGTGTTCCTGGCCGACGGTCTCACGCAGGTAGGCGTTGACGTCCTCGGAGCTGATGGTCTGCAGATCACCGTCATCGGTATGGAAACGGAACAGGGCCTGGCCAGGCAGCTCCTGGCAGCGGCGGACGATGCCGGCCAGGCGCTTGTTGCGCAGACTGAGTTCGTGCAGCTGCCCCGACTTGCCGCGGAACGAGAAGTCCATGTCCTGGCCCTTGACCTTGACGTGTCGGTCTTCCAGCGTGGTCAGCCCGAAGGAGTCGTTGTCCTCGGCGTAGGCCACGTTGCCGATGCGCATGAGGGTGAGGTCGAGCAGCCGCACGATCGCGGCCGTGACGCTGGTGCGGTCCGGCGTCGGGCCAGCGTCGGCCAGGTCGCGCTGCAGCCGGCGCCGCAAGGACGGGAGCTCGGTGGCGAAGGCCGTGAGCTTGGCGAACTTGGCCTCGCCGCGGACCTCGCTCCAGAGCGGGTGGTACAGGTACTGCTTGCGCCCACGCTCATCGCGACCGGTGGCCTGCAGGTGGCCGGCGGCGTCTGGGCTGATCCAAACCTCCGTCCAGGCAGGGGGGATCACCAGCGAGCGGATGCGCTTCAAGCTGCGTTCTCCGCGGAGCAGGCGGCCGCTGGCGTCGTGGTAGCTGAAGCCACGGCCGCGACGACGGCGCGTCCAACCTGGCTGCTCGTCGCTGCTGTAGGACAGGCCGGCCACGCGGTCCGCCGGATGCGGGTCTGGCATAGGGACAGTCTAGGGTCAAAGGCGCATCCGACGGAGTCCCGAGCCCACCACCCCCGAATCGCGCCATACTCCTGACCATGGCCCCCGACGATCGACCAGGACCGCAGACGGACACCAGGCACGGCAGGTTCCAAGGGATGGCGGTCTTCAGCGGCGCCGCCCATCCTCAGCTCGCCGCGAGCATCTGCGAACACCTCGGCCTGCCCCTTGCGCCCTCGACAACCGCGCGCTTCGCCAACACCTGCATGGAGGTGCAGCTGCAGGCCAACTGCCGCGAGAAGGACGTGTTCCTGATCCAGCCGCTCGTCCCACCGGTGGACGAGCACCTGATCGAGCTGCTGCTCATGGCCGACGCGGCCCGCGGCGCATCGGCCGCGCGGATCACCGTGGTCATGCCGCACTATGCCTACGCCCGCTCTGACAAGAAGGACTCGCCGCGCATCTCGGTGGGCGGCCGGCTGGTTGCCGACCTGTTGGTGGCGGCCGGCGTCGATCGGGTGCTGACCATGACCCTGCACTCACCCCAGGTGCACGCCTTCTTCTCCGTGCCTGTTGACCACCTGGACGCCTTGGGCGAGTTGGCCAGTCACTTCGAGGGTGTCGATCCCGAGAACACCGTCGTGGTCTCGCCCGACCTCGGCAACGCCAAGTCGGCAGCCGCGCTGGCCCGCAGGCTTGGTCTGCCGGTGGCCGCGGCAGTCAAGCATCGCCTCAGCGACGAGCAGGTGAAGATCACGGCCATGGTCGGCGATGTCAAGGACAAGGACGTCATCGTCCTCGACGACGAGATCGCCCGCGGCAGCACCATGGTGGAACTCATCGACGTCCTCGAACGGAACGCGGCCCGCAGCATCCGCATCGCCTGCACCCATGGCCTGTTCATCGGCGACATCTTGGAGCGCCTGCAGCAGCGGGCCTCGGTCAGCGAGATCGTCACCACGGACACCGTGCCGCTGCCTTCACCGGGGCCTTGGCCCAAGCTGAGCAGGCTGTCGGTGGCGCCGCTGATGGCCAAGGCGATGCAGCGCATCCATCAGGGGGAGTCGGTCAGTGCGCTCTTCGGCGCCGAGCGACCATCGCAGCAGAGCTACGAGGCGCCGCGGCTGCTGTGAGGGACTGAACCAGGTCGGCCAAGGAGATCAGCGGCGAACGGCGTAGCGCAGCACCACCACACGGTCGCCGAAAAGCCGCTCCTCCAGCAGATCCAGGTCAAGCCGCACGCCATCCGGGAAGAAGCGCTTCCCGCCACCGACGACGACCGGGCACACGATCATCTGGATCTCGTCGACCAGGCCGGCCTTCAGCGCCTGCCCGGCGAGCTCCGGCCCGTCCACCGTGATGTCGTGACCGGACTCTGCCTTGAGCCGCCGCACCGCCTCTGGATCGAAGTCCCGCTCGATGCGCGTCCGCGCGCTGCGAGGCTCGGCCAGCGTCCGGGAGTAGACGACCTTCTCGGTCGCCTGCCACTGCCTTGCCCATGCCAGCTCGACCGCCGGCTGGTCGGGGTGCGTGTGCGCCGTCTCCCAGTAGACCATCACCTCGTACATCCGTCGTCCGTAGAGGTAGGTGCCGACGGATGAGGCCAACTCGTTGATGTAGGTGTGCAAGGCCTCGTCGGTGGGCGCGCCCCAGCCGAACTTGCCGTCGGCGTCCTCGACATAGCCGTCGAGCGACTGGATCATCCCGTAGATCAGCTTGGCCATGGAGCCATGATGCAACGAACGGTGTGCAACCAAGCCGCCACGGCGCTCGATCTGTAGACTTCAAGGGTTGGATCGTTCGACCACTGGGCTCCCTGAGCCCATCACGTCCGTAGGCAACAGGAGGCAACGTGTCCCAACTCGGCCGCGAGAAGTCGCAGCAGGCCCTGGCATCCGTACCGGCAGGTGACGTCTGGCTCATGCTGACGCGCGAAGGCAGCGATCCAGCCGGCAAGCTGGTGTTCGACACCGCGGTGAGCGGTGAGGCCGCCTTCATACTCCACCCAGGCAGCGGCGCGCTGGCGCTCGTCTCCTCCATCGACGCAGGGAACCTAGAGCCGCTCGGTGTGTTCGACGAGATCCGCACCTACCAGCAGTCCTTCGGCGACGCGCTCAAGGGTTGGCTGCAGGAGTTGGCGCCCGCCACCATCCATCTCAACTTCAGCGAGCGCGACAACCTCTGCGACGGCCTGAGCCATGGCCAGTTCCTGCGGCTGTCACGCCTGTTGGAAGAGGCGGTGCCCGCTGCCGCCATCACCAGCAGCGAGCCGCTGCTGAGCGAGGTGCGCGGACGCAAGACCGCCGAGGAGATTGCCCGCATCCGAACCGCCATCGACGGAACGGTGACGATGTTCGAGCGCCTCCGGCCGAAGCTGCGGGCCGGCATGAGCGAGCGCGAGATCCAGGCCATGGCCAACGAGCTCGCCGCCGAGATCGGCCTCGGCATTCACATGGGCGAGTACGGCGGCCCGCTCGTCCTCATCAACCGTGTCGGGATGTCGCACCGCGCGCCGACCGACGAGCGGCTGCGGCCAGGCGACCTGCTGATCCTCGACGTCTGCCTCGAGCATCAGGGCTACTACTCCGACCTGGCGCGCACCATCTACGTGCCCCACGAGGGTGAGAGTGAGCCACCGGCTGCCGAGCGCGCGGCCTTCGCATCGGCCAAGCAGGCGATCGAGGCGGCCTTCGCGGCCATACGACCGGGCGTGATGGGGCACGAGGTCGACGCAGCCGCCCGCAACGTGCACCTCGCCAACGGCTACCCCGAGATCCGCCACGCCACCGGCCACCAGATCGGCCGCCATGTGCACGACGGCGGCGCCGTCCTGGCGCCTCCATGGGAGCGCTACGGCGACGCACCCTACGCCCCACTCGCCGAGGGCAACGTGTTCACCATCGAGCCGACCATCCTGATGACGCCGGAACCCTCGATGCTGGTCGAGGAGGACGTGCTGATCACCGCCACCGGCGCGGAGTGGCTCAGCCAGCGTCAGACGGAGCTGTGGCTGGCAGGGAGGTGACAACGGCCTCGGCCTCGATCTCCACGAGCTGACCCGATCCGACGAGCCCAGCGACGACCAGTGTGTTGGCGGGCATGAAGGCGCCGAAGCGTTGGCCGTGCGCGCGCGAGACAGCCTCCGCGTCGGCCTCCGAGGCCAGGTAGATGCGGGTCCTGATCACGTCGGCCAGTTCGGCACCGAGGCTGCGCAAGGCCCCTTCGATCTTGTCGATGACGAAGTGGGTCTGCGACGCCGGGTCGTCGCCACCGATGAGCCGGTCGCGGTGCATCGCCGTGGTGCCAGAGACGAGCACCCGCTCGCCGACCCGCAAGGAGCGGGCATAGCCCGCGACCTCCTCCCAGACGGTCCCGCTCGAGGCGACGCGCCTGCCACCCGGAAGCGCTCGGCTTGGGTAGGGCGCCGCCATGCTTTGCACGTGATGGCTGAGGTCACCGGAGGCCGTGAGGAACGGCGGCTTGCGGTACTCGTCGCCGCAGTCGCCAGGCACGGGATCGAGCCCGCTGATCGCAGCCTCCAGCTCGTCCATGTCCGCCTGCGTCAAGCGCAACTCGAACAGGCGCAGCGTGTCGTCGATGTGCTCGCTCTCCCCCAGCCGCGCCCCGATGATCACCCCGGCCACGCCGGGCGTGTCGAGCACGAAACGCGACGCGACGTTGGCCAGCGACACGCCGTGACGGTCGGCCACGGCAGCGGCGGCACGCAGCACGGTCTGGTAGGCCTGCCAACCGCCCACGGTCGCGACGAAGCGGCGGTACTTGTTCCATGACCACGGTGTGTCGTCGCCCCACTCGGGCTCAGGCTGCCCCAGCCAGCGCTCGCTGAGCAGGCCGCCGGCGAGCGTGCCGTAGGCGAGCAGCCCGACGCCGTGCTCTAGACAGAGGGCGCTCATGCCCTGGCTAGCGCGTCGGTCGAGCAGCGAGAAGCTCACCTGGTTGGTGGCGATGGGCAAGCCGGAATCCAGCGCCATGCGCAGATGGGCCGTGTCCACGTTGGTCAAGCCGATGGCGCCGATCAGGCCATCTCGGCGCAGATCCTCCAGGTGGAAGAGCGCGTCGAGCCACGATGGGTCGTCGTAGGTCCAGGTGTGGAACTGCAGCAGGTCGATGCGCTCGGTCCGCAGCCGTTCACGCGCCCTGTTCACGGCAGCGAGCGCGTCATCACGCGTCACCGGACCTGGCTCAGGCACCCACTTCGTGAGGGTCTGTGCGGGCAGCCGGTCGCCTCGACCCGCACGGTAGTGGCCCGCGATCAGCTCGGCCGAGCCGTAATGGTCAGCCATGTCGAAGGTGTTGAGTCCGGCCGCGGCATAGCGCTCCATGGCCGCGGCGCCGACCTCGGGGTCCACGACCTTGCCGCCTCGCTCCATGTCGGCGATCTGCCAGAGGCCGGTGAGCACGCGGGAGATGGACAGGCCGGAGGTGAGTTCGGTTCGTTCGATCAC
>CAYXJZ010000085.1:0-13770 GCA_964465355.1 uncultured bacterium
ACAGCGTCGTGTCGCCAAGGTCCCAACGCGAGGCGTAGACCTGCGCCTCGCCTCCTGGGTGGTCGGCCAGTGGGGTCCAGGCCCCGTCGCGCAACCAGGCGTCGTGGCTGCGTTGCACCGCGCGCATGCGCCGCAGCAGCGCGCGGTCGCGAGCGTTCCAGCCCACCCACACACCGAAGACGTTCTCCCACAGCAGCAGCCCCGTGCCGTTGATCCAGGCCGAGTGCAGCTCCTCGAGGTGGTCCCTGTGCCAGCGGCGCGTGTTGTGCAACATGTGCCTGCGCTCGAACCAGGTGCTGCGCAGCACGCCTGGCACACGCGAGTCGGCGAAGAACTGCGCCCACGACACCTCGTGGTCGTGGATCCTGGCCAACGGCACCCGCGACTCTCCCCCCATCGAGACGCCCAGCCCGCGGGCGTCCAACGCCGCCAGCAGCGAAGGCGAGCCCTCCTTGGAGCTGTCGAGGAAGAGGCCGTCGACACCCAGCCAGGCGACCAGGTCGGCGACCTCCTCGTCGTCGTGCGCGTCTGGCCCGGAGGCCCATGGGTAGTACGAGACGAAGCAGCGCACCCCGCGTCGCTGGAAGGCGGCCACCACCTCGGGCAGCTCAGGGATCTCACGGAAGAAGTCCAGCTGGCGCCGCTCGTCGATGCCGAGCACAGGGTAGGCGTGCCACAACAGCACCCCGTCGATGCCGCCCACCTCCCGCTCGGCCCGGTCCAGGTAGCGGTCCACCTCGAAGCGGCCCAGGTCCTGGTCGTAGAGCCCCTCGTCCCAGAGGCTGGTGAAGCTCAGGAGGTAGGGAGGCGTCGGCCGGCCCGCGTAGCGCGGTCCTCGGTAGCCGATGCGTTCGCGCGCCTCCTTGCGCCAGCGCCGGAGCTGCGCCCGCCAAGCTGGCCAGTCGGCTGGATCGTCCGGGGCGGCGAAGGTCTTGGCCTCGTCCAGGGCTGCCAGGTCGGCGTCAGGCGCGAGCGGGACCGACGTCGGCAGGTCGAGCGGGCGAGGGAGGTAGTGACGCGTCATGTTGGCTCCAGGTGTGGGCCCGGCGGACGGGCAGGACGAGGAAACGTTTCAAGCAGGGTCGGTGAGATGTCCTTCAAGATACGGCATCAACACCGTACATGACGGATGACGGCTCTTGACGCCATCGATTGAATCGTTTTAACTTGCGCTATCCGAACCGCGTCGCACACCGCGCCCCTGGCGCAGCTGTGCTCCGCCACAACCAGCCGGCCCTCTTGGGCCGCCGCAGGAGGCGCATGACCGTTCGCACGCGTGCGAAACCCGTCACCATCGTCGACGTAGCGAAACGCGCTGGCGTCTCGGTCGGCACGGTCTCCCGCGTCCTCAACGGCGCCAACGCGCCGACGGACACCCGCCGCCGCGTCGACACGGCCGTGAGGGACCTGGGCTACGTGCCCAACCACGCGGCGCGCAGCCTCAAGCGCAGAGCCACCGAACAGATCGCCCTCGTCATCCCCGACGTCGCCAACCCCATCTACGTGCAGATGGCCACCAGCGCGCAGCGTACGGCCGCCGAACGCGGCTACCAGCTCTCGCTGATCAGCACCCACAACGGCGCCGCCGACGAGCGCGACGTCATGCGCGGGCTGCACAGACGGCAGCTCGACGGCATGATCCTGGTGTCCCTGCGCCCCGGTCCCGCCCTGCTGCAGCAGATCCGCGAGGCAGGTGACCGCCTCTGCCTGATCGGCAGCTTCCCCGACGACCTTCCTGTCGACGCCGTCCGCGTCGACTCGGGTGCCGGCGTCGAGCTGGCCGTCGCGCACCTGGTGGAGCAAGGCCGCAGCCGCCTGGCCATGGTCAACGGCACCCCAGGCACCGTCCCGGCCGAGCGTCGCGGCGCCGGCTTCCGCGACGCCCTCCTCAGCCGCGGCCTCCCCCTTCCCGCCGACCGCATCGTGGCTGGCGACTTCACCATGGCCAGCGGCTACCGGGCAATGGACGAGCTGTTCGGCCGCACACCGGCCTTGGACGGCGTCTTCTGCGCCAACGACGCCATGGCCATCGGCGTGCTCAGGCGCCTGCGCGAACTCGGTCGCGACGTGCCTGGCGACATCGCGGTCGTCGGCATGGACGACATCGACATGGCCGCCATGACCGCACCCACGCTGACCAGCGTCTCCCTGCTCACCGAAGAGCGCGGCCGACTGGCCGCCGAGCTGCTGCTCGATCGCCTGGCGCACGACGGTCCGTTGCCGCCGCGCACCGTCCACGTCCGCCCGGCCTTGGTGGTGCGCGAGTCCTCCACCCACCCTGTCGTCCTGGAGGTGTCCGATGCGTAGGAGCGGGATGGCCATCCCCTTGTGGCTGCTGGTGCCTGCCCTGTTGCCTGTGCTGGTCTTCTCGGTGCTGCCGCTGCTGCAAGGCATCGGCATGGGTTTCACCGACTATGAGCTCGGCGCGCGCGTCACCCGCTTCATCGGCTTCGACAACTTCCGCTACATGCTGAACGACAGGCAGTTCTGGCGCTCCTTCCAGGTCGGCGGCATCTGGACGGTGGCGGTCACCGCCGGCGAGGTCATCCTCGGCCTCATGCTGGCCATGCTGCTCAACGCCAAGCTGCCGGGCCAGACCCTGGCGCGCGTCCTCGTCCTGGCGCCATGGGCCATCCCGCCGGTCATCAAGGGCCTGATGTGGCGGCTGATCTACCACCCCGACGCCGGGGCGCTGAACGCCGCCCTCATCAGCCTCGGTGTCATCGACCGCCCCATCCAGTGGCTGACGAACTTCGTCTGGGCACTGCCCGCCGTCATCGTGGTGGGCATCTGGGCCTCGCTGCCCACCACAACGGTGGTGTTGCTGGCCGGCCTGCAGTCCATCCCCGGCGACGTGCGCGAGGCCGCCGCCATCGACGGTGCCGGCGCATGGGGCCAGTTCCGCCACATCACGCTGCCGCTGCTGAGCCCGGTGATCCTCTCGATCACGGCCCTGCAGACCATGTGGAACTTCAACTCCTTCGGCCTCGTCTTCGTCCTCACCGAGGGCGGGCCTGCAGGACGGACGCGCCTGCCCATGCTCTTCGCCTACGAGGAGGCCTTCCAGTTCGGCAACCTGGCCTACGCGTCTGCGCTCGGCACGGTGATGACCCTGGTCATCGGCCTCGCCCTGGTGGCCTACATGCGCACGCAGATCCGCGGCGGTCGCGGGGTGCCTGCATGACCCGCACGCCACCGCTCACCCGCTTCCTCATGGGGGTCGCGCTGTGGACCTTCGTGGCCTTCCTCGCCTTCCCACTGCTATGGCTGCTGCTGACCTCCTTCAAGCCGTCGGCCGAGATCATGCTGCGCGGCTTCAGCTTCCTGCCAGAGACCTGGACGCTGGAGAACTACCGCCGCGCCCTGTTCGAGGAGCGGATCCTGCAGACCGCCTTCAACACCTTCAGGATCGCGGTGGCCTCCTCCCTGCTCACCCTGGCCATCGCCACGCCGGCCGCCTACGTGCTGGCGCGCCGCCCCGGCGGCGTCAACCGGGCGGTGGTCGGCTGGATCCTCATCTCGCAGACCTTCCCGGTGATCCTCATCATCGTGCCGCTGTTCCTGATCGTCTCGAGGATCGGGCTTGGCAACACCCACCTCGGCCTCGTGCTCGTCTACACCGTCTGGAGCCTGCCCTTCGTCCTGTGGATGCTGCGCGGCTACGTGCGCAACGTGCCAGTCGAGATCGAGCACGCCGCCGCCATCGACGGCGCCAACCACTTCCAGATCATGGTGCGGGTGCTGATCCCGCTCATCCTCCCTGGTCTGGTGGCCACCGGCCTCTACGGCTTCATCAACGCATGGAACGAGTTCTTCTTCGCCCTCGTGATGGTCAAGTCACCCGAACTGCTGACCATCCAGGTGAACCTCGCCCGCTTCCGCGGCATCGAGGGCTTGGCGCGCTGGGGTCCGTTGGCGGCCGGCAGCGTGCTGGCCACCATCCCCACCCTGATCCTCTTCGCCTTCATGCAGCGCGGCCTGGTCTCCGGCATGTTCACAGGGGGGGTGAAGCAGTGAGGTGAGCCCTACCCGCCAACGAACGCTGTCTCGAACGGCATCTAGCACGCCCAAGTCATCCCATGATCGAGGAAAGGTCACCCCCATGCGAACCACCCGCACGTCCGTCTTCGCCATCCTGGCCACCGCCGCGCTGCTGCTCGGCAGCGCATCGGCCCAGGTGCAGCTCCGCTTCGTCAGCCTCGCCTGGCAGGACCAGGCCATCGCTTCTGTGCGCGCCATCGTCGACGCATGGAACGCCCAGAACCCCAACGTGCAGGTCGAGTACCAGCAGGTGGACTGGGGCTCCATCCACGACTACCTGATCACCTCCTTCGAGACCCGCTCGGTGCCCGACCTCTTCCACTACGAGTCCGGTCCGCTGCACGACTTCGGCGCCCGTGGCTACCTGACCGAGCTCTCCGGCTCAGGCCTGCTGTCCGACGACCTGCTCTCCGACATCGTCCCCGGCGCATGGGAGTCGGTCACCGACGCGGACGGCAACGTCTGGGGCGTGCCCTTCCTGTGGGAGAGCCTGATCACGCTCTACAACGCCGACCACTTCGCCGCGGCAGGCATCACGCCGCCCACCATCGCCGAGCCATGGACCTGGGACCAGATGCAGGAAGCCGCCGCCGCCCTCACCCGCGACACCGACGGAGACGGCCGCACCGACGTCTATGGCGCAGCCTTCGGCCTGCGCGCGCCGGTCAACCGCATCCTCAACCTCTCCTTGGGCTTTGGCGGCGACTACTTCTACCAGACCGCCGACAGCGGCTGGGTGGTGCGCGTCGGCGAAGCCGAACAGGCGCTGCTGCGCATCATCACCGACATGATGTTCGTGGACGAGACCGCCTATCCCGACAGCGCCGGCCTCTCCGGCCCCGAGCTGTTCCCAGGTTTCTTCGAAGGCCGCTACGCCATGCTGCCAGGCATCGGCGTGTGGGCACGCCAACAGGTCGTGGAGAGCGCACCGGCCGGCTTCAACTGGGGCGTGCTGCCGCCGCTGGTCGCTCAGAACCAGGACCAAGGCTCCGCCACCCAGACCATCAGCATCCCTGCCGCCGCGCAGAACAAGGAGGCGGCCGCCGCCTTCCTCGAGTTCCTGCTGAACTCGCAGAACATGGCCACCCTGGCTCAGGGCGACTGGCTCTTCCCCACCCGCACCACCAGCTTCGACCTGCCCGAGTTCCAGACCGCCGAAGCCGGTTGGGACGTGGCCACCGAGTCGGCCCGCCACCTGCGCCTCGCCCCCTTCCAGATGGTGCCCCGCATGGCCGAGTTCCGCAGCCGCGTCGGCACGCCCATCCTGCAGGAGCTCTTCTCCGGGCGCCTGAGCGTGGAGCAGGCCGCGGCCATGATGGAGCTCGAAGGCACGCTCATCATCAACCGCTGAGGTGTTGGCCGCCGAGCGAGCGCGCGGCTGCCTGGTCGGCCTGGCCGTGGGTGACGCCCTCGGCCAGCCGACCGAGGGGCTCACGCCTACCGCGGTGCGCGCCCGGTACGGCCGGATCGAAGGTCTGCTCGATCAGGCTGCGGCGGTGAGCGACGACACCGAGTACGCCCTCTTCAGCGCCCAGGTGCTGATCGACCACCGCGGCGCGCCGACGGCCTCCGACTTCGAGGCCGCCTGGCGCGCACGCATCCTGCCCCAGACGGGCCCATTCAAGGGAGCGGGCTTCAGCGAGATGGCCGCCATCGACAACCTGCGCCGGGGGCTGCATCCACCAGCCTCCGGCCAGCACCACCACGCCTGGAGCGACGGGCTGGCCATGCGCGTGCCTCCGCACGCCATCGTCCATGCCGGCGACCCGGCCGCCGCCGCTGCCTTGGCACGCGTCGACGGCAGCATCAGCCACGCGGGTGAAGGGCTCCATGCCGGCGCCGCCGTGGCCGCCAGCCTGGCCGCTGCGCTGGCTGCCTCCGGGCCAGAGGCGCTGAATCAGGTGCTGTGGCTGGCGCTCGAGCATGTCCCCGACGACAGTTGGACCGCCCGCGCGCTGCGTACGGCGCTGAGGATCGGCTCGGAGTGCGACGACGCTTGGGCCGCCATCGATCCGCTGCACGACGCCCTCGCCGTGCCCGACTTCCCCTGGATGGACCTGGCGCCCGAGGCCGTCGGCCTGGCCTGGGGCCTGCTGGCCGCCGGTCGCGGCGACTTCGCCTCCACGCTGTTGGCCGCCGCCAACCTCGGCCGCGACGCCGACACCGTCGCCGCCATGGCCGGCGCCGTCCTCGGCGCCCTCCACGGGCTTGGCGCAGTACCAGAGGCCTGGCGTGGTGTGCTGCGACCAGGCGAAGGGCGCTGCCTGCGTTGCGTCGCCGGCATGGACCTGCTGGCCACCGCCGACATCCTGGCCGAGCTGCATCGTCAGGTGCGCGCATGAGCCTCGCCGTCCGCGTGCTGCATGGCCTCGCCGCCGCCGAGGCGGCCACCTGGAGCGCCATGTTCCAACGCGCCCGGTTGCTCCCTGCCTGGACCCGGCGAAAGCGGCGCGAGGTCGAGCACGATCACGACATCGCCCACTCGCTTGAACTGCCCGTCCCCTTCGCCCTCAACCAACCCACCCACGCCTTACGGGCCGGACCTGGCCCACGCAGCGAGTGGTTCGTCTTCCAGCTCCGCGTCCTGGCCGCCGGAGACGGGGTCTACGACTTGGAGAACGCCATCACGGCCTGGCGAGCCCTGGGCGCAGCCCCCACCGATCCCGCCGATGCGCCGCGCCTGAACCACGCCCAGCGAGCCGCCCTGAGGCATCTAGCCGCAGGTGTCAGGCCGCCTCAGACCGGCCACGACCACGCACGCCACGCCGACGACAGCGCCACCGTCCGCGCCATCGCCATGGCCGCCGGACTGAGCGACCCGGCTCAGGCCGAGGCGCAGCCCGACGCGCTCATGCGAACGGTCGCCAGCGACGCCGCCATCAGCAACGCCGAGGACGGCGTGTGGGTGGCCAAGGCCGCCGCAGCCCTGCTCTGGGCCGTCGCCAGCGGCGCCGACCCCTACCACGCCACCGAAGCGGCGCTGGAGCGGCTGCCGGCCGACAGCTGGTCGGCCGAGCGTGCCCGCGCCGGCCTGGAGACCGCTAGCGGCGCCGACGGACCCCTCGACCTGGCCCTCAGGTTGGACGCCGAGGTGGCCAACGCCGCCTACAGCTACGGCGACGTCGCGCCGGACGTGCTCGCCATCGCTCTGCCTATCTTCCTCCACCATCATCGTCATCCCGAAGCGGCCCTCCTTGCCGCCCTAGCCGTGCCCCGGCATGCCGGCGCCGTCGCGCCACTCATCGGCGCATGGTGCGCCGCAGCCGGTTACGCTCTGAACCTGAGCGGCCCCGCCCTGGAGCGCGTTTCGACGCTCCTCGGTGTGGCGCTGCCGCAGCTGCGTGGCGTCAGCCTCGACGCGCCAACGCACCCACCTCGCGACGAAAGGGCCTGATCCCATGCCCGACCTGCTCAACGACAAAGCCCGTGGCGTGATCGCCGGCCTGGCCGTGGGCGACGCCCTCGGCGGCTCCACCGAGGGCTACCCACCCGAAGCCATCCGCGAGCGCTTCGGCGGCTGGGTGACCGACATCGTCGGCCCCTACTTGCCCGAGTGGCGCACCGCAAGGCCGATGTCGCCGTACCACAAGGGCGACGGCCACATCACCGACGACACCCTCATGACGCTGGCGCTGGCGCGGGTCTATGGCACCGTGCGCGACCACATCTCCGCGTTCGAGATCGCCGAGCTGCTGGTCCCCGACATCGCCGAGCGGGTGATCTACGTGCCCGAGCTCGAGAGCGAAACGGTGCTTCTCAACCGCCTCTTCCTGGCCGAGAAGTATCTGGTGCTGCGCCTGCGCAGTGCCAACGCCGACCCGCGCGAGGCTGGTGTCGGCAACGTCGTGAACTGCGGCGCCGCCATGTACATGGCGCCGGTCGGCATCGTCAACGCCGGTGACCCGGCAGGCGCCTACCGCGAGGGCATCGACATCGCCGGTGCGCACCAGTCCAGCTTCGGCCGCGAGGCGGCCGGCGTCATGGCTGCCGCCGTCGCTGCCGCCATGCGCCCCGGCGCCAGCGTGGCCAGTGTGGTCGACGCCTGCCTTGCGTTGGCCCGCGACGGCACCCGCGAGGCCATCGCCGCCGTCACGCACGCCGCGCGCGAGGTGCACGGCTGGCAGGAGGCCATCCCCGCCCTGCGCGACGCCGTGCGACCCTTCGACACCGTCGGCGAGCACTACCGCCAACCCGAGCTCGACGCGCGGCGCCCCAGCCGCGTCGCCAGCATCGAGGAGCTGCCGGTTGCGCTCGGCTTCCTGGTGGCCACCGGTGGCGACTACACCGCCTCCGTCCTCGGCGGCGTCAACTACGGCCGCGACTCAGACTCCATCGCCCAGATGGCGGGCGCCATCGCCGGTGCGCTGCATGGCCTGCAGGTGGTGCCTGGGCACTGGCTGGAGCGCGTGTCCGGCGCCAGTCGGCGCGACTTCATCGCCGTGGCAGACGACCTGGCGGCCGTCGCGCGTGAGGTGCGCCAGAAGGACGCAGCCCGCTGGCAGGAGCGCCTGGCCGGCTTCCCCGACGCCGACCTGGCGGCTAGAGCCTGAGATGGTCCGCATCACCTGGCTGCGACCCGATGAACGCGTGGAGCACGAGCTGCGTCAGCTGCACGAGGAGGGTGTGGCGGCCGATCGCCTAGCCGCCCTCACACGCGACTGGGAGGCCTTGCGCAACGCCCACCAGGACGATCCCGCAGCACTGCGCATGCAGGCGCTGGCGGTGCTCGACCACGCCGCCGAGTTGAGCAACCAGGCGCCTGCCTTCGAACCACCTGCCGAACTCCGCGCCGCCCTGGCCGCAGCCGGCACCCCACCACGCTTCGATGCCGACGTCATGCTGGATCGTCTGCTGGGCGCCTGGACCGGCCGCATGGCCGGCTGCCTGCTCGGCAAGCCTGTGGAGAAGATCCCGCGCGAGGGCATCCGGGCACTGCTGCAGAGCGTGGGCGAGTGGCCACTGCGCCGTTACTTCACGGCCGAAGGCGTGCCGCAGGAGGTGACCGAGCGCTGGCCGTGGAACCGCGCCAGCCGCCCCACCAGCCTGCGCGAGAACATCGTCTGCATGCCAGAGGACGACGACATCAATTACACCATGCTGGCCTTGCACGTCATCGAGACCTACGGCGACGGCTTCGGCACCGACGACGTGGCCACCGCCTGGCTGCAGATGCTGCCACCCCTGACCACCTTCACCGCCGAACGGGTGGCCATCGAGAACCTGCTGGCCTACGTCCTACCGCCCTACACGGCGCGGCTGCGCAACCCCTACCGCGAGTGGATCGGCGCGCAGATTCGAGGCGACCTGTGGGGCTACGTCCGCCCTGGCGACCCGGCGGCAGCGGCCGAGCTCGCCTGGCGCGACGCCCGGCTCAGCCACGTGGAGAACGGCGTCTACGGCGAGCTGCTGGCGGCAGCCATGGTGGCGCTTGCCTTCGTCGAAGATGACCCGGTCAAGGTGGTGCGCGGCGCCGTGGCCCTGCTGCCTGCCGAGGCCCGCCTCACGCAGGCCGTCGGCTTCGCGCTGGCGACCGCCGAGCGCGAAAGCGACTGGGAGGCCGTCTTAGACGCCCTGCATCAGCGTCTCGGCGGCTACCACTGGGTGCACGCCGTCAGCAACGCTGCCCTGGTC
Source organism: uncultured bacterium (assembly GCA_964465355.1). Taxonomy (GTDB): domain Bacteria; phylum Deinococcota; class Deinococci; order Deinococcales; family Trueperaceae; genus JAABTL01. Next base: position 9,673 of record CAYXJZ010000085.1, read on the forward strand.
GCGGCTGCCCTGGTGCATGGCGGCGGCGACTTCGAGGCCAGCGTCACCCGGGTGGTGATGGGCGGTTGGGACACCGACTCCAACGGCGCCACCGTCGGCTCGATCTGCGGCGCCATGCATGGCAGCAGCGGCATCCCTGAGGCCTGGGTGGCCCCGCTGAACGGCACCGTCCGCTCCAGCCTCAAGGGCTTCGACCACAGCCGCATCGACGACCTCGCCCGCCGCACCCTCGCCTGCCTGCCCAGCGATCGGCGCAGCGCCGTGCCGGCATGAGCGGCGACGGCCGCGCGCCCAGGGCCGGCGACGGCCCCCTGGTGGGCATCCGCGTCCTCGACATGGCCACGATGATGGCGGCCCCTTGGGCCGCTGCCTTCCTGGCCGACTACGGCGCCGACGTCGTCAAGCTGGAACGGCCTGGCAGCGGCGACCATGCCCGCGCCTTCGGCTTGCAGAAGGACGGCGAGCCGGTGTTCTGGAAGACGCTGGCGCGCAACAAGCGCTCGCTGGCGCTGGACCTCAAGCAGCAGGAAGGGCGCGACCTCGTGCTACGGCTGGTCGAGGGTGTCGACGTGGTGATCGAGAACTTCCGCCCCGGCGTGCTGGCCCGGCTGGGGCTGGGCTACGACGAGCTGCGCGCAGCCAACCCCAAGGTGGTGCTGCTCAGCGTCACCGGCTACGGTCAGGACGGCCCATACGCCGACCGCGCCGGCTTCGGCACCTTGATCGAGGCCATGAGCGGCTTCGCCGCCTCCAACGGCGATCCCGACGGCCCACCAACCCTGCCCGCCATCCCCCTGGCGGACGGCGTGGCCGGCGTGTTCGGGGCGCTGGCGACGATGATCGCGCTGTACGAACGCGACGCAAGCGGCGGCGGTGAAGGCCAGCACATCGACCTGTCGCTCTTCGAACCGTTGGTACGTCTGCTGGAGGGGCATGTGCTGGAGTACGAGGCCCTCGGCATCGTGCGGCAACGGCTGGGCAACCGCAGCCTCACCTCCGCACCGCGCAACGCCTACGTCGCCGCCGACGGACGCTGGGTGGCGCTCTCGGCCAGCGCCCAGCCGGTGTTCGAACGGCTGGCGCGGGCCATCGGCCGCTCCGAACTGATCGAAGACCCTCGCTTCCACAGCAACCACGAGCGCATCCGTCACGCCGAGCTGCTCGACGCCATCGTCGGCGGCTGGATCGCCGAGCGGCCGCGCGACCAGGTCATCGAGGAGCTGTCGGCGCTTGGCGCTGCTGTCGGACCCATCTACGACGTCGCCGAGCTGCTCGATGACCCGCACGTTCATGCCCGCGGCTCCTTCCTGGCCTTCGACGACCCGGTGCTCGGCACGCTCCGGATCCCGGCTGTGACCGCCCGCTTCTCGCGCACACCAGGACGCGTGCGCCACCTCGGCCCCGACCTCGGCGCCGACACCGACGAACTGCTGCGCGAGATCGGCGTTGGCGACGAGGAGATCGGGCGGCTGCGTCAGGCGGGTGTGGTGGCATGAGCACCTTCCCCTACCGCAGCCTGCTCTACGTCCCTGCCCACGAGCCCCACTTCGTCGCCAGGGCCGGCCAGCGCGGTGCTGACGCCGTGGTGCTCGACCTCGAGGATGGCGTGCCCGAACTGGCCAAGGACGAGGCACGCGCCGCCCTTGCCGAAGCCGTGCCACGGCTGGCTGCCGAAGGCGTGGCCGTGCTTGTGCGGGTGGATGCGCGCTGGCGGCGTGCCTGGCGAGACCTGGAAGCCGCCGTGGCGGCGGGCGCCCATGGCGTGATGCTGCCCAAGGTGCGCGAAGCAGGCATGGTGAAGGTGGTGTCGGACTACCTCGGCGAGCTGGAGCAGGCCCATGGGCTGCCGGTCGGCGCCATCCGCCTGATCACCCTGCTGGAGGACGCAGCCGGCCTGCTGGCGGCGCGCCAGGTGGCCGCCTGCCCGCGCGTTCAGGCGCTGCTGCCTGGCAACCTCGACCTGGCCCATGAGCTGGGCGTGGCGCCTGGCAGCGAGGTCTTCGCCGCCACCCATGCCGGCCTGCTGCTGGCGGCCAGGGCCGAAGGCAAGGCGCTGATCGGCACGCTGGGCGGTGGCGCCGAGCTGCGCGACATGGAGGCCTTCCGCCGCACTGTGCAGCGCGCCCGCGCCTTCGGCTTCGAGGGGGTCACCTGCTTCCACCCGGCCCAGGTGGCGGTGGTGCACGAGGTGTTCGCGCCCGATCCAAACGAACTGGCGGCCGCCGCACGCATCCTCGAGGCCTTCGAGGCGGCTGGTGGCGGTGCGGTGGCCGTCGACGGCCACATGGTCGACCGGCCGGTGGCCGAGCGCGCCCGCGCCCTGCTCGCACGCGCCGGCCAGGGTGCTGGGCGACCTGAGGAGGAGGCCGGAGACTGATGGCGCTCGTGGTGGTGGTCGGCAGCATCAACCTCGACCGGGTGCAGACCGTCGCGCGCCTGCCAGAACCAGGAAACACCGTGCACGGCAGCTCCTTCGCCGTGCACCACGGCGGCAAGGGAGCCAACCAGGCCGTGGCCGCCGTGCGCATGGGTGCACCGGTGCGCTTCGTCGGTCGCGTGGGGCAGGACGAGGGCGGTGAACGCCTGCGCACCGCGCTGGCCGCCGACGGCATCGACGTCAGCTCGCTGGCCAGCGTGGACGGCCCCACCGGCTTCGCCACCATCCTGGTGGCCGCCTCGGGCGAGAACGTGATCGTCCTGGAAGCCGGGGCCAACGCCAAGCTCGGGCCCGACGCCATGACCGCGCAGGACTTCTACGGCGCCACCGTGGCCCTCTTCCAGTTGGAGGTGCCCATCCGGACCGTGGTGCGTGGTCTGGAACTGGCCCGCGCCGCCGGTGCCACCACGGTGCTCAACGCAGCCCCCCCTGACAACGCCGAGCTGGTACCGGCCGAGCTGGTGGACGTGCTGGTGGTCAACAGGGGCGAGGCAGCCAGGCTGGCGCCTGGCGTATCGCCCGACGACGCCACAGCCCTGGCCGAGGCCCTGGCAAAGCGCTACGGCAGCGTGCTGCTCACGCTGGGCGCCGATGGTGTGGTGTGGTCGCATGGCGGCCGCAGCGGCACCTTGCCCGCGAGGAAGGTGGAGGTGGTGGACACCACCGGCGCGGGCGACACCTTCACCGGCGCCTTCGCCGCGCTCCTGGCTGCCGGGGAGGACTGGGGGCTGGCCGTGGCCACGGCCAGCGAGGCTGCCGCGATCTGTGTCACGAGGGCGGGTGCGCAGCCATCGATCCCCTGGCGAACGGAGCTCGGCGAGCTGGGATCGGGCCCCTGAGGCAAGGCCAAGCCAGGTGACGGACCGGTGGGGCGAGCCCTTCCCTGCCCTACACCTCCACGCGGTAGCCCAACGCCAGCTCGTCCCCCGGCATGCCGCGGATGCCCCAGTTCCCCTTGGGTGTCTCGAAGATGGTGATCTCCAGGTCCTGCGCTGCGATGCCGCAAGCCGCCTCGACACGCCGGAAGAGCGCTCGGATCAAGGCCTTCTTGGCCCCTGCACTGCGGCCCTCGAAGAGCGAGATCTCGATGACCGTGTAGTCCTCGCTGCGGTCGGCCGGGAAGAGGAAGTCCTCGGGGTCGAGCGCCATGAAGCGGTGGAAGCGCTTCTCCACCGGGTAGCTCAGCGCCTCGACCACGCTCTGGTGGACGGCCTCCGAGAGCGCTGCCCTGCGCCTGCTCAGCGGGACCCTCAGGCCATAGACCTTGACTTGTGCCATGCAAGCCCACCCCCTCCCCGCGACGATACCAACGGGCCCTGACCCCGCCATGAAGGCAGCGCCGCTAAGCTGGCTGCCGACATGCCGCATCGCAGCGAACCCGCCATCGAGGCAGCAGGCGACCCATCGGCGTCCAGCGGCCCCGCGGCCCCCGGCTCCGCGCTTGAGGTCCTGGCCGTGTTCGCGCGTCTCGGCCTCAGCTCCTTCGGCGGTCCCGTGGCGCACCTTGGCTACTTCCACGCCGAGCTGGTGATCCGTCGCCGCTGGCTCGACGAAGGTGCATACGCCGATCTGGTTGTAGTTCCTCTGGACGTTGTGAACACTTGAGGCGGACGAGGCTGTCGAGATCGGCGCCGACCGCCTCCAGGACCTGGATGAGGTTC
>CAYXJZ010000086.1:0-8662 GCA_964465355.1 uncultured bacterium
CCTGGCGCACGTAGTCCGCCAGGTGCTGCCCAAGCTGCAGGAGGTGGGCGCCAGCGGCTCCCTGCTCTGGTGCTTCGCCGACTACCACCCCGACCTCTGGGACCAGCCACCATGCGACCAGTCCCGCCACGAGCGGCACTTCGGCCTCGTCCGGCCCGACGGCAGCCTCAAGCCCCACGCCTTCGTTGTCCGCGACTTCGCGCACACTGCACCGAAGGTGCGCGCCGTGGCCAGCCACAGCGTGGCCCTTGACCTCAGCCCTGAGGACTACTACTGCTCGCCCGCCGAGCACGCCAAGCGGCTGTACGCGATCTACCTGGAGCGCCATGGTCTCTAGCAGCATCCGCAGCCACCACGCCGACCGTAGCCGCGCCGCCCGCCCGCGACTGGGCGCCGCACTGGCCTGCCTGCTCCTCCTCGCCACCTTCAGCACCGCCTCGGCGCAAGCGCAGGCGGGCGCCATCCGCGTCGACCTCGGCGTCCTCACCGGCGAGGTCGGCCCCTACGTCTACGGTGTGAACTACGGTCCATACAGCGCCGTGCCCGTCGACTTCTTCCCCCAACTGCAGGCCGCCGGCCTCGACTTCATCCGCTTCCCGGGCGGTCGCTGGGGTGACCTCAACGACATCAGGCCCAACCAGCTCGACATGCTGATGCTCTACGCCAACCTGATGGAGGCCGAGACAAGCATCCACGTGCGCCTTGAGACCGGCACCCCGGAGCAGGCAGCCGAACTGGTCCGCTACGTCAACGTGGAGCGCGACCTCGGTGTGCGCCATTGGTACGTGGGCAACGAACCATCGCTCTACGGCGAGCACTTCACCGTCGACGACCTCAACCGCGGCTGGCGCGCCATCGCCGAGGCCATGCTGGCGGTGGACCCCGACATCATGCTGGTCGGGCCCGAGCCGCACCAGTGGCTCGGCTTGCCTGGACGCGACCTGGTCGACGCCAACGGACGGGAGTGGGTGCGCGGCTTCCTCGAGGCCAACGGCGACCTGATCGACGTGGTGGCGGTGCATCGCTACCCCTTCCCCCTCAACAGCGGCAACCCGGTGACCACCGTGCAGCAGATGCGCGAGAACACGGTGGAGTGGACCCAGCTCATCAGTCGGCTGCGGGCGCTGTCCGAGGAGGTCACCGGCCGCAGCGACCTGCGCTACGCCGTCACCGAGGCCAACTCGCACTGGGCCGGGCTCATCGGCGGTGAGGCCACCAACGACTCGCACTTCAACGCCATCTGGTGGGCGGATGTGCTAGGCAAGCTCATCGTCGACGGCGCCTACATGGTCAACTACTTCGACCTGCACAGCGCCGACGGCCGCGGCGGCTTCGGTCTCTTCAGCAACACCGGCATGCGGCCCTCCTACTACGTCTACCAGCTCTACCAGCGCTTCGGCAGCAGCCTGCTCGAGGCCTCATCCACCGCGCAGTGGGTGTCGGCCTACGCCGCCCGCCGCGACGACGGCGCCTTCACCCTGATCCTCACCAACCTGGCCGATGAGGCGCAGACGGTGGAGCTCGAACTGCTCGGCGATGACGTAGGCAGCTTCGCGGAGGCCCTGCTGCTCGACCCCGACCACAGCGCCGCCAGCATCCCCGATCCCCGCTCAGCCGACGGGCGCAGCATCAGCCTGCCGGCGAGGTCGGCCATGCTCCTCGTCCTTCATTGACCCTCAGGAGGCCACTTGTCCCCCCATCCCTTCCCCGATGACTTCACCTGGGGCGTCGCCACCTCCGCCTTCCAGATCGAGGGCGCCACGCTGGAAGGCGGCCGCGGCCGCTCCATCTGGGACACCTTCTGCGCCACGCCAGGCAAGGTGGAGGGCGGCGCCAACGCCGACGTGGCCTGCGACCACTACCACCTTTGGCCCCAGGATCTCGACCTCATGCGCTCGCTAGGGCTCGACGCCTACCGTTTCTCCATCGCCTGGCCACGGGTGCAGCCAAGCGGCCGCGGACCGGCCAACGCCGCAGGGCTGGACTTCTACGAGCGGCTGGTGGACGGCATGCTGCAGCGCGGCCTGGCACCCCACGCCACCCTCTACCACTGGGACCTGCCGCAGGCGCTCGAAGACCTCGGCGGCTGGCGGAACCGAGACACCGCCTACGCCTTCGCCGAGTACGCAGCCTTGGTGGCCGAGCGGCTGGGTGACCGGGTGACCTCCTACGCCACCCTCAACGAGCCGTGGTGCTCCGCCTACCTGGGCTACGGCGCGGGCAACCACGCCCCAGGCGTCCGCGACTGGCGCGCCCACCTTCAGGCAGCCCACCACCTGCTGCTGGCCCACGGCCTGGCCATGCCCGAGCTGCGCCGCTTCGCGCCCGCCACCGAGGCCGGCATCGTGCTCAACCTCTACCCCTCCTACCCCGGCAGCGACGACCCGGAGGACGTGGCCGCTGCCCATCTCTACGACGGCTTCTTCAACCGCTGGTACTTGGACCCCTTGTTCCACGGCCGCTACCCCGACGACATGTGGCAGGGCTACGGCGCCGACGCACCCAAGGTGCATGACGGCGACCTGGCGATCATCGCGGCGCCCAACGACTTCCTTGGCGTGAACTACTACAGCAGGGCGGTGCTGGTCCACGCCCCCCAGTCCCCCTACCCCCACGTCGACCACCTGCCCGTGGAGGGCGAGCGCACCGCGATGGACTGGGAGGTCTACCCCAAGGGTCTGACCGACCTGCTGCTGCGGTTGCACCGCGACTACGCGCCGCCCAAGCTCTACATCACCGAGAACGGCGCCGCCTACCCCGACATCCCCGGCCCCACCGGCATGGTGAACGACCAGGCTCGACTCAGCTACATCAAGCGGCACATCGAGGCTGTGGCCGAAGCATGCGCCGGTGGCGCACCGGTGAAGGGCTACTTCGCCTGGAGCTTCATGGACAACTTCGAGTGGGCATACGGCTACACCCAACGCTTCGGCATCGTGCACGTGAGCTACGGCACCCAGCAACGGCAACCCAAGGCCAGCGCCCTATGGTACGCAGACTTCATCCGGCAGCAGCGGGCGGTGGCGGTCGAGGTCTAGGGGTCTCCCCTACCTGGTCTGGCCGGAATCCGGGTCGGCCATGAGCGAGGACACGTCCACCGCCTCGAAGTCAGAGCCGCGCAGGTCCCGTAGGTCACGGAGCGCCTCGTTGTCCCAGCGCTCGTCCGGCGCACCGCTCAGGTACCAGGCCGAGCCGTTGTCGGCCAGCATCATGCCGTAGGTCTTGAGCGCCTGCACGATCACCTGCGCCTCCGCCGAGAAGCCACTGGCGTCGAAGTCGGCACGCAGTCGGAAGCGTTGGCCCATGGGCGGAAGCTCCAGGTCGGTTCGGCTGGAGGCGTAGTGTCGTGCCGGCCAGACGTAGGCCCGTTGGGTGCGGGGCGCGGTGAAGCGCAGGGCATGGCGGATCTCGCCCGCCGCCACCTCGTCGAAGCGCACCAGGCCGGGCAGGATGGGCAGACCGGCTGCGTCGGCCGAGGTCCAGCCGTCAGGCCGCAGCTCGTAGCCACGCATGTCGAACACGGCCCCAGACCCGGCCGCCCAGCTCCCGTCCAGTTGCAGTTCGGCGTCGAAGACCTCGTACAGAACACAGTCGTCACGGTCGAGCACCAGCACGTGGCGGTCGCCGCCACCCTCCACCGGGGCGTCATCTGGGATGGGGTAGGGCCCCGGATCGCTCTCGCCCGGGTAGTAGAAGGACAGCGGCACCCTCGGCTGGCTGCCCGGCACGGTGACGTAGGGGATGCCGATGACGCCGCCCTCCCACAGGCCCTCGCCGAAATCGGGGTGCATGGTGGCGTTGGCGCCGATGCTGGCGACGTAGTCGGCGCTGCGTGGGTGCAGCGGCAGGTGGTCGACAGGCACGTTCCAGACGTGATCGGCCGGGAAGACAGGGCAGCCGGCCAGGGTGGGGCCCGGCCCGCCGGGCAAGGGGCCTTGGCCGTCGGCCACGCAGGCGTTGAGGCAGAGGAGCAGAAGGGGCAGCCAGCGGAGGTGGCTGAAGGGCTTGCGGGCTGCCCAGAGGCGGCGGTGGTCCATGGAGCCATGCTACGGAGCCGTCTGTTGGCCGGGCGGTAGCGATGCCACATCATCGCTTGCAATATGCAAAGGTTGCGTTCTACGATATTAGCATGTCACAGGCCCTCTCTCAGGATCTCGCCAGGCGACTGGTCCACGGGCTCACCGCCGTGCAACGCCGGGTGGAGGCGCGCGCAGCCAGGCCGCTCAGGTCCAACAACGGCCTCGACCTGGACGTCTTCGTCCTTCTGGAGACCATCGCCAACACTGATCTGGCACCCGGGGAGATCGCCGACGCCCTGCGATTGCCTGCCCACGGGATCTCGCGCCGGCTGGCCGTCCTGGAGAAGGCCGGCCTGATCGAGCGCCATCTGGACCCCAACGACGCAAGGCGGCGATCCCTGCGCCTCACCCAACGCGGCCGCCTTGCCCTAGGCGAGGCGCAGCAGCAGTTGGCCCAGGCCCTGTCTCCCCTGTTCGACGAGCTGGGTGGCGATGAGAGGGTGGCCGCCCTGCTCGACGGGTTGACCATGCTGGCGGCGGGGTCCGACGAGGCGTAGCCTGTGGCCATGCCCATCAAGCCTTCGCTGTGGCCCCTGCTTGGCGTGCTGCTGCTCGCAGGCTGCTTCGGCGGCGACGACTTCTGGATGGGTGGCGGCGGTCCCGTGCCGGTGTACTTCCCCGACGATCACCGCGTCCTGCACGACGACTGGCAGATCTGGCCGAACCGTGCAGGCGAGGCCCCAAGGCACGCCATGGCCGGTGACGGCCAGGCCATCATGGTGTGGGCCCATGCGCGCAACCCCTTGCACCTGGGCGACGGAGAGGGCGGCTTCCAGTCCCACGAGCCCGCCATCGACTTCGGCGACTTCCGCGACGGCCAGTTCGACCGTCATCGCGACACGCTGGTGAGCTTCATCCTTCCCGACCATCCCCAGCTTCCTCGCAGTCTCACCGTGCGACAGCGCCCCATGACCGGCGGGGCGATCAGCGAGCTGCGGCTGAGCATGCCAACAGGAAGGCTGGCCCTGGAAGGCTACGCCGTACAAGGTCAACTGCTGGTCCTCAGCGAGGACGAGGAGGGCCAACGTCGACTGGAGGACTTCGATCCAGGGGACGGCCGCCACCTCGGCAGCCGGCCCCTGCCTCACGGCCCACTCGGCCTACGGAACGGCAGCGACCGCGCCATCGGCTTCCTCGACTACCTGGCCGAGCGGCTGCACGTGGTGGACACGCGCCAGCCCGAGCGTATCCTCAGCTTCAGCCGCTCCGCCTGCGGCGCCCAGACCGAGACCGACCTGAGCCAGAGCGGTCGCTGGCTGATGGTCGTCGGCTGCGGCAGCGACGTCTACCTGCTCGATCTCGAGCAAGCGGAGCCCACCCTGCTACGGCTGCCGTGGGTCGATCACCGAGCCGGTCCGACCTTCGCCCACGAGGCCGACGAGATCGTCTGGTACGGTCTTGACGGCCACATAGGGCGCCTCGATCTCGCCAGCGGCGCACGTATCGACATCCCCCTCGATGCGGCTCAGCTCGCCTTCTCCGAGGAGGACTGGCGGCTGTCGCCCGTGTGGTATGCGGACCTTGGCCTGCTCGTCTATCAGGAAGGGCGCAACCGGCTGCTGGTGGCACGGATCGAGGATGGCCAGATCGCTTCGTGGCAGATCCTGCCTAGGCTCTGGTTGGAGCGGGGCGAACTCAGCCTGGTGGCCTCCGACCTCAGCGAGGACGGCATGAGCTACCGGGTCACCGGCGAGCTGGTGACCGAGTCGCAGACCTTCGGCATCGAGGGCACGGTGGTCTCCGACCGCGTGCACTTCTACCGACCTTCACCAGGGACCCAGCTCTCCATCGCGCAGCCGATAGCGCAGCCCCCCTCCCAGCAGCGCCAGCTCGTGTTCGAGGCCAGCCTCAGCGACGAGACCGGGCAGCACGTCCTCGATCTGCGGGCCGTCGCCTACAGTCACTTCGACACCATATGGTCCGTGGTCGTCACAGACCAGCTAGGCGACCAGACAGACATGACCCTGTCCCGCTACTAGGCGTCGAGGGTCATCCCTGCACTCGCCCAGCTCAGCCTGCCGCCGAGCCACCCCCTGCGTTCATCACCAGCACCGGGCAAGGCGCCTCTTCGAGGATGCGCTCCACCCTCGGGCCGAGGAACAGCCGGTCGGTGCCCGTGCGCACGTCGGTGCCGAGCACGATGAGGTCCACCCCAAGCCGCGCCGCCACCTCGAGGATGGCGCGCTCAGGCGCGTCGGCCTCCTCGATCAGGATGTCGGCCTCCGTGCCGACCGAACGTCCGAGCTGCTGCAGCGTCTCTAGGCTGTTGCGGGCGTTGGCCAGTTGACGGGCGTGGACCTCGCCGCCGTCGAAACGGTGGCTGTCGATGCCGCGCTCGAGCACCTGCAGCAAGACGACCTGCTCGCCCTCGCGGCCCGCCACCAGGAAGGCCAGCTCGGCCGCCTGCCGTGACGACCATGAGCCGTTGCTCGGTACCAGCACCCGCTTGGGTGGCCACGCACCTGCACGCTCACGGCCCTTGACGATGACGGTGGGCATCTCGGCCATGCGCACCACGTAGTCGACCAAGGGGCTGAAGATCACGTCGCGGCTGCCGCCGTTGCGCTCGGTGGCGCCAAGCACGATGAGGTCGTAGTCCTTCTCCGCCTCGTCGACGATGGCCTCGATGGGCTGCAGCGACTCGACCACGCGCTTGGTGAGCTGGCGCTGCTCGAAGCCCTCGGCCACCCGTTGTAGGAAGGCCATGCCCTTGCTGCGGTCGCCTGGCCGGGTCACCGTCATCAGGGTGGCGGGCACCCCGCCAAGGCGCTCGAGCAGGAGCCGCTCGAGCCGATGATCGGCCCCGCCCGCCGCCTCGATGTCGAGGCGCAGGCGCATGGGCAGCAGCACCCTGCGCAGATGGGCGATGCGGCTCTGCGCCGCCAGGCTCTCGCGGCGCAGCCGAGCCTCCTCCACCGCATCCGGCTCGAGGTGGGGGATGATGCCGCGAAGCATGATCGGCGCCATGATCGAGGTGGCCACCGCCATCACCACGATGATCGAGTACATGTCCTGGGTGAGGATGCCGGCCGCCAGGCCGATGGTGGCGATGATGATCTCCACCGCGCCGCGGGCGTTGAGGGCTGCGCCGAAGGCCAGCGAGCGCCAGTGGCCGAGACCCTGCCAACGCCCGACCAGGTAGGGCCCGAGGATCTTGCCGAAGCAGGCCACCAGGATCACCATCAGGGTGATGAACAGCAGCCTCGGGCTGAAGAGGCTTGGCAGGTTGACCTTCAGGCCGGCCACGCCGAAGAACACAGGAGCGAACACCGCCATCGTCACGCTGTGCAGCCGCTCGATGACCTGCTCGGGCAGCCGCCGCATGGTGCCGAAGAGCACACCGACCACGAAGGCGCCTAGCACCGCCTCGATGCCGATGGCCTGGGCCACGGCGCCCCAGGTGAGGGCGGTGACCACCACCAGGCTGAGCAGCCGGTCGGGCAGGGTCATGCGGTCCTGCACGAGGTCGAGCGCCTTGGCGATCAGCCAACGGCCGGCGGTGAAGGAGAGCACCATGAACAGCGCGATCTTGCCCACCGCGCCCAGCACGCCGAAGAAGGTGAGCGCCGCCCCACCGGCAAGGCCGAGCACGATGCTGAGCATGATCCAGGCCACGGTGTCGTCCACCATGCCGACGGCCATGATGGTCTGGCCGATGTCGCGCCGCATCAGCTTGAGGTCGATGAGCACCTTCGCCAGCACCGGGATGGCGGTGATCGACATGGCGGTGGCGATGAAGAGGACGAACACCACCCGCTGGCTCGGGTCGCCGACCAGGTCGTCAGGCAGCAAGGTGGCCAGGGCGATACCGGAGGAGAAGGGGAGGATCAGGCCGCCAGCCGCGATGCCGAGGGCCGTGCGAGCGTGGCGCCGGATGAGCGGCAGATCGATCTCCAGGCCGGTGATGATGAGCAGCAGCAAGGCGCCGAGCAGGCCGAAGAGCTCGAGCAGGTAGCCCTGCACCGGGTTCTGGGGCAACACCCAGTGCGCCACGGCCGGGAACAGGCCGCTGAGCAGGGAGGGGCCGAGCAGGACGCCCGCCAGGATCTCCCCCACCACGACCGGATAACCCAGACGCCGGGCCAACTCACCCAACAACCGAGCCGTCACCAACAGGATGACGACCCGGACGAGGAAGGACAAGATGTCGTGATGCGGCGCGCCGCCGAAGATCTCCATCCCGCTACTCTATGTCGCCATCGTCGGCTTCTTACCCACGACGGCCGACCCGTCTGCTAACATGCCGACACCATGAAGCTGCTGCTGACCATCGTCCAGGACGCGGATGCAGGCAAGCTGGAACACGTGCTACGTGAGCGCGGGTTCCAGTCGACCAAGCTCGCCTCGACCGGGGGCTTCCTGCGAGAGGGCAACACGACGCTTCTCATCGGTGTGGGAGACGAAGACGTGGCGGTGGTGGAGGAGATCATCCACGCCAACTGCCGCGAGCGCACCAAGGTGGTGACGGCCGGCTCGCCGCTGCACGCGGTCGAGGGCGCCTTCGCCTCGCAGCCCATGGAGGTACCCGTGGGCGGCGCCATCGTCTTCGTGCTCAACGTCGAGGCCTTCCACAGGCTCTGACA
>CAYXJZ010000086.1:8762-13599 GCA_964465355.1 uncultured bacterium
GCCCGGTCCAAGGCCGCCAGCTCCCTGAAGCCGAAGGCGAAGGCAAGGCTGGTGGCCGCCAGCACGCCGGCCATCACGAAGAGCAGCGGGAAGCCGAGCAGCCCGATGAAGGCGCCGGCCAGGATGGGCGCCAGGCTTGGCAGCGCCAGCACGCTGTTGGCCACACCGACGTAGAGCGGCCGGTCGGCCTCGGGCGATAACGCGTAGAGCAGGTTCCAGGCCGCGATGCCCATCCCCGAGTTGCCTGCCGCCGCCAGCGCGAACACCAGCGAGAAGATCTGCCAGTCCTGGATGAAGAAGGCGAGCAGCGGTGCGGCCAGCAGCATGGCCAGCGACCACTGCAGCACGATCACGTTGCGGCCTTGGTTGGCGGGCTTGCGGAAGGCGAAGTTGACCACGATGGAGGTGGCGGTGGCCACCACGATGTAGGTGCCGAGCGCGCTGGCCGGCGCACCGAGGTGCTCGAGGGCGTACACGGCGAAGAAGGGTTCTGCCATCAGGCCGGCCAGGCCGAGGAAGCGCACACGCAGGTAGCGGCGGAAGCTGCGATCCGCCTTGAGCACGTCGGGCAGCCGCTTGAGCGTCTGCGCCAAAGAGGACTTGACCGCCGTCTTGCCGCTTGGCTCGCGGATCAGGCCGAAGCAGAAGAAGGCACCTGCCGTCACCACGGTGCCCATCAGCAGGATCCAGGCGAAGTCCTGGGGGAAGGGCAGGCCGGCATCGAGCAGGCGCCTCAGCAGCAGGCCGCCGAGCAGGGCCAACAGCCCGCCGATGGCGTTGCGCAGCGCCCAGTAGGTGCCGAGGCGGTAGTGCGGCACCACCTTGGCCGTGACGTCTGCGAAGGGCACGCCGCCGATGCCGCCGGCCACCGAGGCGACAAGGATCATCGCAAGGGTCAGTGGGATCAGCACGCCTGGCACGTCGCCCACCAGGAAGATGGCCACGCACAGCAGGCTGAAGGCGATCGTGCGCACGGTCGAGGTCCTGCGGTAGAGCGGGAGCTTGTATGGCACGTGGGCCAAGCGGGTGGCCACGAAGAGCTGCGGCAGGAACCAGCCGCCCACCCGGATCGCCGGGATCAGTCCGATCACCCAGGCAGGAGCGCCGAGCGCGGCGAGGAAGGGTGCCAGCACCAGGGTGGTGTGGTAGAAGGCTTCCCCACCGTTGGCCAGGACGCCGTTGCCGACGCCCAACCAGAAGTTCCGGTCGGGCAGGTCCAAGCTCGTTAGCCTCGACCGGAGCCTGCTGAGCACGGGGCCATGCTACGCCGCGAAGGGGCGCCGTGAAGAGCAACGGCGGCGCCGTGAAGAGCAACGGCGGCGACGTGGAGGGCACGACGGCTCTCTCATGGCGCTCTAGCGAGCGCCCACCGCTCAGTTCAGCAAGCCGTTCTCCAAGGCCCACCGCACCAGCTCCGCCCGGCTGCGCACGCCGAGCTTCTCCGATGCCCGCTCGCGGTAGGTGGCCACCGTCTTCTCCGAGATGCCGAGGCCTTCAGCGATCTCGCGGTAGGTGCCGCCCTCGGCGATGCGCCGCACCACCTCCGTCTCGCGCGGGGTGAGCTTCACGTGCTTGAAGGGGTCGGGATGGGCCATCTCGCGGGCCAACTCGGCCAGCAGGCGCGCCGGGGCGTAGTACTCGCCCCGCGACACGGCCAGGATGGCGTCCACCAGCTGCGCCTCCAGCGAGCTCTTGGGCACGTAGCCCGAACCGCCCGCCTCGAGGAAGCCCTGCACGTACTCCGGGTCCTCGTGCATCGACAGCGCCACCATGCGCAGGCCGGGTAGCCGTTCGCGCAGCGCGCGGGCGGTGGCGATGCCGTTCATGCCAGGCAGCGAGAGATCGAGCAACACCACGTCTGGCCGTGTAGCCGGCGCCTTGGTCAGGGCCTCCTCACCGCTCTCCGCCTCGCCCACCACCTCGAACTGGCCGTGGCTCTGCAACAGGGCGCGCACACCAGCGCGCACGATGGCGTGATCGTCGACCAGGAACAGGCGGACGGGTGCGGGGGCGCCTGAAGCGGCGGCGCCAGGAGCAGCGGCGCTCAACGCAGCGGCAGGCGAGCGTGCACGCTGCAGCCCTCGCCACGGCTGCTCTGGATGCGAAGGCTGCCACCGAGCAGCTCCAAACGCTCGCGCATGCCCATCAGGCCGATCTGCTCGGCCGTGGCCAGCGACTCCGGATCGAAGCCATGGCCGTCGTCCTCCACCACCATCCGCACGGCCCCGCCCGTCACGGTGGCCACGACCGACACCGAGGCGGCGCCGGCGTGCCGCACCACGTTGGTCAGCGCCTCCTGGGCCACGCGGTAGAGCACCGTCTCCTCCTGCCTAGGCAGGCGGCCAGGCAGGGTGATGAGCACCGAAACTTCAAGGCCGTAGCGCTCGTGCAGGTCACGGGCGTAGCGCTTGACAGCCGCTTCGAGCCCCAGCTCGTCCAGCACCGATGGGCGAAGGTCGAGGGCGATGCGGCGAACATCGGACAGGGTGACGGCCGCCAACTCCTTGAGCTTGAGCAAGGAGGCGGACTCCGGCTGATCCAGGTTGCGATCGAGCCCCAGCAGCATGGCGGTGAGCGCTTGACCGATCTGGTCGTGCAGGTCGCGCGAGATGCGCCCGCGCTCCTCCTCCTGGGCGGAGAGCAGGGCGTGCAGCAGACGCGAACGCTGCGACTCCTTCTCGGCCAGGCGCTGGTGGAGCTGGGTGCGCTTCAGCGCCGCAGCCACCATCTCGGTCACGGCCGCGAGGAAGGAAGCTGAGACGTCGACGCCGCCCGAGAGCGCCAGCAGCGCCTGCTGGCCCACGGGGACCAGGTGCCAGCCGTCCTTGTGGCGGAGCTCGCCGGCCGCCATGGCCTCCTTGGCCTCCACCAGCAGCTTGGGCCTGAGCGGGCACTCGGCCAGCTCGTCGAAGGGGCAGAGGCCGACGGCCACGGTGTCCAGCTGGCCTGCATCGCTGAGGTAGGCCTCGCCGCAGTTGAACCATCCCATGTCGATCAGCGTCGTCAGCGAGCGCTCCACCACCTCGGAGCTCTCCAGCGATTCGGCGATGGCCTTGGACAGGCCGTGCAGCGTCTCCAGTTCACGCGTCCGCCTGTCAGCCGAGGTCCCGAGCGGGATCTCGGCGGCCGATGCTGGCTGGGTGGCATGCCTGACCATGGCCAGCATCCTAAGGGACCGCGCCATGGGCGCGGTCCGCAGAAGTCCTACGGTGGGCTCCCGTCGTACGGGGCCCTAGAGCTCTTCGTCGGGGCTGCGCACGAGCAGGAAGGGTCGCTTGGCGCGCCGCAGGGCGCCCTCCGCCACTGAGCCGAACATCCAGCGGTTGAAGCCGCGCCGGCCGTGGGTGCCCATGACCACCAGGTCGTGGTCGGCCTCGGCATCCAGGATGGCCTGCACCGGGGGACGGTTCTCGACCGTCACGGCCGTCGAACGCACGCCGGCCTCGGCAGCCTTGTCGCTGGCGGCCTTGAGGGAGACGGTCGCCACGTTCTTCAGGTCCTCCCAGAGCTGGGCGGAGTACGGCAGGGCCTCGGCGGCCATCGCGCCGCCGGCCAGCGGGAACTCCAAGGCGTAGAGGAAGGTGATCTCGGAGCCTAGCCTCTGCGCCAAGGAGACGGCTTCCTCAACGGCCCGTTGGGCGCTGGCGCTGCCATCGGTGGGAACGAGGATCTTCGCGTACATGGACACCTCCTAGGGACGAGCCCAGGTCTTCTGCATCAAGCCTATGCCACCTGCAGATGTGAAGACAGAGACGAAGGACCCAGCCGCCTGTAGGAGTTCGACCGACCTGCGGCACCCAGGCCTTGCTGTGTGATGGGGTGAGTCGGACGGGGAGCCGAGACCACGGCGACCGCACGCTGCCCTGCTCCTTCGGGGCGCGACCCCACCGACCGCCGGTCACCGTGATCCCCCCGGCAGCCCGCTCACGGTGACCGGACCTTCTCTGTCGTGACCGCGTCGGCATGATGGCGTACGATGGGAGGAAGCCGATGCACATCCTGCACCCCACCGACTTCAGCCGTACGGCGGAACTCGCCAGGGCCTTGGCCGTCGACCTGCACCAGCGCAGCGTCGGCCGTCTGCACATCGTCCATGTCCAGGAGCGCTACCGCGACGCCTCGAGCCGCAGGTTCCAGCCGGCGCAGTCGCATCAGATCAACCCCGAGCTGCAACGCCTGCAGGAACAGCAGCGCGAGCAGGAGACCCGCCAACTACGCCAGATGCTGCAGGCCCTCGCCACCGAGAGCGGCGACGCCACCAGTGAGCTGGTCTGGGGCGAGACCCTGCGCGAGCTGCTGCGCATGGCCGCCGACTACGACCTGGTGGTCATGGGCGCCTACGGCCAGAACCCCTTCGACGCCGCCTTCCTCGGCGGGGTCGCCGGTCGCCTGGTGCGCCGCGTCGCCACCCCCGTGCTGACGGTGCGGCACACCAGCCAGGTCAAGCAGATCCGGCGGCTGCTGGTCGGTGTCGACTTCGGTCCGGTCGCCGACCACGCCTGGGCCTTCGCTGCCGACCTGGCCCAACGTGCCCAGCTCGACCTGGTGCTGGCCCACGTCGACGACCAGCGAAGGGCCGACGCAGGCGCTGCCAGCGATCGACTGGAGGCCATGGCCGCCACCCAGGCGGCCAAGCCGCGGGCCGCTTCCGCCCGTCTGATCGTGCGCCACGGCAACCCCATCGAGGTGCTGCCGCAACTGGCAGAGGAGACGGGCGCCGACGCCATCGTGGTGGGCCTCAGGCACCACCGCACGGTCACCGGCCTGCTGCTCGGCAGCCGCGCCGACGCGCTCTTGCGCTCCAGCGCCACGCCCATCCTGACGGTGCCGCTGGTGG
>CAYXJZ010000087.1:0-13050 GCA_964465355.1 uncultured bacterium
TCAAGCTGCACCAGTGCGGTGTGCCGAAGCGCATGGCGCTCGAGCTGTTCAAGCCCTTCCTCTTCAAGAAGCTCGAAGAGCGCGGCATCGTCAGCAACATCAAGAGCGCCCGCAAGCTGCTCGAGCGCTACCGCGACACCCGCGACGAGATCTGGGATGCCCTGGAAGAGGTCATCGCCGACCGCGTCGTGCTGCTCAACCGCGCCCCCACGCTGCACCGCCTCGGCATCCAGGCCTTCGAGCCCGTGCTGGTCGAGGGTCAGGCCATCCAGTTGCACCCGCTGGTGTGCGAGGCCTTCAACGCCGACTTCGACGGCGACCAGATGGCCATCCACGTGCCGCTCTCGGTCTACGCCCAGGCCGAGGCGCGCATGCAGATGCTGTCGTCGCACAACCTGCTCTCGCCCGCCCACGGAAACCCCAACGTGCAGGCCTCGCGCGACATCATCCTCGGCCTGTTCGTGCTCACCCTGCTGCACACCGGTCGCAAGGGCATCGGCAACGACTACACCGACGAGCCGGCCGCCCTCGCCGCCTACCGCCGTGGCGAGGTCGACCTCAACAGCGCCATCACCATCCAGAGCAAGCCCAGCTCCATCGGTCGCCTGAAGTACCGCTTCAGCAACGACGACGAGGCGCTGCTGGCGGTGGAGCGTGGCGAGATCGACATGCAGGACGTCGTCACCGTGCAGGTCGACGGCGAACGCATCGAGACAAGCCCTGGCCGCTTGTACTTCGCCCGTCTGGTGCGCGAGACCCTGGCCGCTGACGGCGGCGAGGTGCCCGCCTCCATGATCCGCTACGACACCGCCTACGAGAAGAACGAGCTGCGCGACCTGGTCATCGAGAGCTTCAAGCTGCTCGGCGTCGACCGCACGGCCCAGCTGCTCGACGGCCTCAAGCAGGCCGGCTTCGAGCTCTCCACCACCTCTGGCATCACCATCGGCATCGACGACGTGGCCATCCCCCCGGCCAAGAAGGAACTGCTGGCCGTGGCGCAGGAGAAGCTGCTGAAGATCCAGGCCTTCGCCGAGGACGGCTTCGTCAACGAGGCCGAGCGCTTCCAGCAGGTGGTCAAGCTGTGGAACGACACCACCGAGCAGGTCAAGCAGGCGGTGTTCGACAACTTCTCGCAGAACATGCCCTTCAACCCGCTGTACGTCATGGCCCAGTCCGGTGCCCGTGGCAACCCACAGCAGATCCGCCAGCTGGCCGGCATGCGTGGCCTGATGGCCAAGCCTTCGGGCGAGACCATCGAGCTGCCGATCCGCGCGAACTTCCGCGAGGGACTGGACGTGCTGGAGTACTTCAGCTCCACCCACGGGGCCCGCAAGGGTGGTGCAGACACCGCCTTGCGCACGGCCGACTCCGGCTACCTGACCCGCAAGCTGGTCGACGTGGCCCACGAGCTGGTGGTGCGTGAGGACGACTGCGGCACCGCCGAGTACCTCAGCGTCGAGCTCTACATGGGCGATGGCCGCGCCAGGCCCAAGTCGCAGCTGGAGATGAGCCTCTACGGTCGTACCGTGGCGGTGGACATCGAGCTGGGCGACCTCAAGTTCGCTGCCGGCAGCACGCTGATGCGTGAGGACGTCGACGCCATCGCCAGCCGCTTCCAGCGGTACCCGGAAGTGCGCACCCTTGGCGTGCGCAGCCCCATCGCTTGCCAGAGCACCGGTGTCTGCCAGGTCTGCTACGGCCTCGACATGTCCACCATGAAGGCCGTCTCGCTGGGCGAGGCTGTCGGCGTGGTCGCTGCCGAGTCCATCGGCGAGCCAGGCACCCAGCTGACCATGCGCACCTTCCACACCGGCGGCGTGGCCTCGGGTGGCGACATCACCCAGGGTCTGCCGCGCGTCATCGAGCTGGTCGAAGCGCGCAAGCCCAAGGTGAAGGCGGTGGTCTCCGACCTGGACGGCACCGTGTCCATCGAGGAAGAGACCGACCGCACCCGCATCACCGTCAGCTCGGACGACGGCGAGTTCACCAAGGCCTACCGCATCGACCGCAACACCCGCATCCTGGTCCGCGACGGCGAGAAGGTCGAAGCCGGCCAGCAGCTCACCCGCGGCGCCATCAACCCCCACGACCTGCTCGAGACCCGTGGCCAGGACGCCGTGCAGGCCTACCTGGTCGAAGAGGTGCAGCGCGTGTACCGTGGCCAGGGTGTGAGCGTGCACGACAAGCACATCGAGGTCATCGTCAAGCAGATGCTCAAGTACGTCGAGATCCTGGAGACCGGGGACAGCGAGTTCCTGGAGGGTCAGACGGTCGAGCGCTTCGACGTCGAGCGCGTCAACCAGCAACTGCTGGACGACGGTCGCAACCCGGCGGCCTGGAAGCCCGTGCTGCTCGGCATCACCAAGGCCAGCCTTTCCACCAAGTCCTGGTTGTCGGCGGCCAGCTTCCAGCACACCACCCACGTGCTCACCGAGGCGGCCGTGTCGGGCAAGGTCGACGACCTGGTCGGCCTCAAGGAGAACGTCATCCTCGGTCGCCTGATCCCGGCCGGCACCGGCCTCGACGTCATCCGCTCCGTCAGGGTGGCCGACGAGCGCACGCTGGCCAAGCAGAAGGCCGCGGCCAGCGCCCCGGCCGGTGTCGCTTCCGGCACCGCCACCGCCGTCCGCCCCGCCCAAGCCCCCAGCTCGCGTCCGGAGGCCTGAGCACTGGACGACCGCGAGATCCAGACCGCGGTGGTCGTTGGCGTCGACCCAGGCAGGCATATCGGCCTCGCCTGGGTCGACGCGCATGGGCGACTGCTGCGTTCAGGCTTGGTCGAACTGAGCGAGCTGCCTGGCCTGGTTCGGCCGCCTGCCGCCGTGGTCGCCTTGGGCGACGGCACCGGCAGCCGGGCTGCACGGACCGCCCTGGAAGGCGCCGGCCACCCTGTGCGGCTGGTGGACGAGCGCCACAGCAGCGAGGAGGGGAGGCGCCTGTACTTCCGCGACCACCCGCCACGCGGTCTCGCGCGCCTGCTGCCGCTGGGCCTTCGCTCGCCCGGGCGCCTGGTGGACGACTACGCTGCCTACGCCATCGCCCTGCGCTGGCTGGCCGCTCAGCAACCCGACCAAGACGAGACCCCCGCGGACTGATCCGCGGGGGTCTTCCTTAGGAGGGTGGCTTGAGGGCAGGGGCCTGACTTCGTCAGTGCCCCGACTTCGTCAGTGCCCCGACTTCGTCAGTGCCCCGACTTCGTCGGGGGGTCAGTTCAGATCGTCCTCGTCGCCGGCGTCCATCATCTGCCTGGCCTCGAGCTGGGTGATGTGCAGCACGGCGCTGATCTCACCGGCAAGCAGGCGAAGGGCGCGGCGGTAGGCCTGGCGGTCCAGGTCGGGCAGGCCGCGCTCCAAGTCCCAACGACGCAACTCGGAGGCCAGCGTGGCGATCTGATATGGATCACCACTGGTGAGGATGTCGGTGACCTTGCGGTGACGGGCGGCCCACTGCTTTGGCAGCGTGATGCGACCGTGGGAGAGGCGTTCCAACACCGCTTGCACCTCGTCCTGCGTGAGGGCGGGGCGCAGCCCGGCCTCCTGCGGCGCGTGCACGGGCACGTAGGCGCGCGAGGTGCCGTTGGGGAACTCGACCTCGTAGTAGTTCAGGTCGGCACCCGCCACCGTCTTGGTGGTCGTGCCGGAGACGATGCCGACGCCATAGGGTGGCAGGACGACCTGGTCACCACTCTTGAAGCTCCTGGGGCTGTCTTTCATCAAGGTAGGGCTCCCTTCGACGAGCGGGGCACGGTCGTGGAGCCGGCATGGTGCGGCGCGGCCAAGACGGTGATCACGCTCCAGGGTGATATGGGGGGTTCGGGTGGTTCGCCGAGGTTCTTAGGATCGACGACACCATCACGGCCCGTATCTTAGCAGACCTGGCAGCCTAGGTGCGCGGTTCCGGCGACGACGGCCCGGTGGCCGTGATCGCCTTGTGGCTAGGCCGTCGGACCGTCCTGCGTGGTCTCTGCGGACTGGCCCGGGCCGCCGAGTGCAGACGCTGCACGGCTGCCGCGCACGGCAAGCACCACACCGGCGAGGAGGATGGCGGCGCCAAGCAGGGTGAGCGGACCCGGCCTCTCCTGGAAGAGCAGGAAGGCGAGCAGGCCGGAGCCCAAGGGCTCGAGCAGCGTCGCCGTCGCCACCCGTGTCGGCGCCATGTGGCGCAGGGCGTGGTTGATGCCGGTGTGGCCGATGAGCTGCGGCACCAGCGCGAGCGCCAGCATCCAGGCGAAGGTGGCTGCAGGGTAGCCAAGGTAGTCGACACCGAACAGCAGGGGAAGTGGGAGCAGACAGACGGCTGCCACCGTGTAGGCGCTTCCTGCGTAGGCGTCGAGCCCGAGCCCACGGTGTTGGGCCAGCCTGCCCAGCATCAGGTAGCCGGCCATGGCCAGAGCGCCAAGCAGGGCAAGGCCGTCGCCGAGCAAGGGAGCAGGAGCCACTGCGACGTCGGTGCCGAGAGAACCTCCGAAGCCGATCACGGCCCCGCCTGCCACCGCCAGCAGCACCCCGATCAGGGTGGTCAGGGTGGGCGCCTGTCGCAGGAAGGCCCAGGCGAGCAGCGCCACCCACAGGGGCGTGGTGGAGACCAAGGTGACCGAGGCCGCGACGGTTGTGTAGGAGAGGGAGCTGATCCAGGCGGCGAAGTGGACGGCGAGCAGCGCCCCGGCCGCCACCGTTGGCCACAGGGTTCTCGGGCCTAGCGGCGTGCGTCTCAGGGCCCCGATGGTCAGAGGCATGATGACGAGCGAGGCAACGGCCATCCGCCAGAAGGCCACCACCACCCCAGGGGCGTCGGCCAGGCGCACGAAGATCGCGCTCAGGCTGATCGCCACCAAGGCGATCGCCAGGATGACGGCCGGTCGCGGGCCAGGGCGAGGCGTGGTACCCGGCATCCGACCTCAGCGGTTTCGCCAGAGGCTCAGGGCGAGGGCCAGCCATCCAGCCACCATCAGGACGCCACCCACAGGTGCGACCGCCCCAAGCCAGCTTGGCGCACCGGTCACCAGCAGGTAGAGGGCGCCGCAGAACACCAGAACGCCGGCCAGGAAGACGCCGCCTAGACGGCGGGTCGCCACCTGCCCCAGCGACCGCGTGGCGTGGAGGAGATGCACGAGCAACAGGCCGATGCCCTGGAAGAACTGGTAGCGGGTGGCGGTGTCGAAGGTGGCCAGCCGCTGCGCTGTGAGCGCGTCCTGCAGGACATGGGCCCCGAAGGCGCCTAGGGCGACAGCCAAGCCGCACAGCAGCGCGCCTGCCGCCCCCACCCAGCGGACCTCGGTCATCTGGCGCCTCCGCCGAGGACCGCGTGGCGCCGTTGGTCGACGGCGGCCTCGAGGTGGCCGTCGCGCAGCCGTAGGCGCAGCGAGGCGCTGCTTGCCAGGCTCTCCTCGTGGGTGACCAACACCACCGTGCGTCCTTCGTCGGCGACCTGCCACAAGGCGGCCAGCACCTCCTTGCCTGAGACGCTGTCGAGGGAGCCGGTCGGCTCGTCGGCGAAGAGCACGCTTGGGTCGTTGGCCAGTGCACGGGCGAGGGCCACCCGCTGCCGCTCGCCGCCAGAGAGCTTCATGGGCAGATGGTCGGCGCGCTTGCGCAGGCCGAAGCGTGCAAGCAGGGCCTCGGCACGTTCGCGCCGCTCGGCGGCCGGCACACCGCGCAGGCCCATGGGCAGCTCGACGTTCTGCCTTGCGCTGAGCACGGCCATGAGGTTGAAGGACTGGAAGACGAAGCCGAAGCGCGCCAAGCGCAGCTCGGCGCGGCGCACCTCGCTGCCTGCGTGGACGTCTTCACCGTCCACCGTCACCCTGCCGCTGCTCGGCAGGTCGAAGCCTGCCAGCAGGTTGAGCAGGGTGGACTTGCCTGAGCCGGAAGGGCCGACCACCGCCGTGACCGTGCCAGGCTCGAAGGCGTGGTCGAAGGCCCTGAGCGCATGCACGTCGCCGGAGGGGGTGTGGTAGGTCTTGGTCAGTCCCACGGCGCTCAGCACGAAGCCGAGCATACCGCTGCCTCCCTCAGTCGCGTGCCAGAGCGACCGCGATGGGCGTCTTGGCCGCCCGGCCGGCAGGAAGAAGACCCGCCAACAGACCGATGCCGCCGGCCACCAGCACGGCGAAGGCAAGCAGCCTCGGTGTCAGGGCGGCCACCCCGAGGCCGATGAGGTCGGTCGCCACGGCGTTGACCGACCACACGCCGACCCAGCCGAGCAGCACGCCGAAGGCGGCGCCCACCATGGCCAAGGCAAGGGACTCGGTGAGCACAAGGCCGAAGAGGAAGCGTGGCCTTGCGCCCACCGCCCGCACCACGCCGAACTCCCTCGTGCGTTCGAAGACGCTCATCAGCATGGTGTTGGCCACCGCGATCGCGCCCATGACAAGGGCGATGAAACTGATGCCGAGCCGGACCATGTCCGAGATGGCCATGCCACGATCGAAGAGGGAGAAGAGGTCGCCGCGGGTCTGGACCCCCAGCTCGGGGTAGGCCTCGCTCAGAGCGGCAGCGACGGCGTCGGCACGGCTGGGGTCGCGCAGATCCACCATCAGGGTGCTGACCAGGTCCTCCACGCCGATGGCCGTCTGCAGGCTGGCCAACGGCACCATGACGCTGTTGTCCAACAAGCCGGCCGAGGTCCTTGCCACCCCGATCACGCGGTAGCTGGCGCGGGGGTTGAAGCGCACCTCGTCACCGATGCCAAGCCCGAGGCGGTTGGCGACCTGGGCGCCGATCACGGCGACGCCCACCTGCGCATCGGCGGTGTTCAGGCTGCGCCCACGCTCGACACCGAAGTCCAAGTAGAGGTCATCGATCGGCACGCCAGGGGGGACGCCCTGGAAGACCATGGTGCTGTCCACCGACAGCCCGGCACGCAGGTAGACCAGCACAGGGGTGATCCGCTCGATCCCATAGCTGTCCGCATCGGCCAGCAGCTCGTCCAGGTAGCTCAAGGGCAGCTGAGGCATGGCGGTGAAGCCGCCCGTGCCGAGGTTGCCGTAGCTGATCTGCAGATCGGGGCCGACGCTGCCTAGCTCGGTCACGAAGGCCTGCCTCAGGCCCTCGCCAAGCGACAGGAAGATGACGGTGGACGCCACCGCCACCGCGATACCGAGGGCGGTCAGGGAGGTGCGGACGGGGCGTCTCGACAGCGAGGCGACGGCCAGGCTGAAGATCACCTAACGCCCCCCAGACGAGCCGCCGCCACCGCCGCCTCCGCCTCCGCCGCTGGAGGAGCCGCCCGATGAGGCCGAGGCGCCTGCACTGGCCAGGGCGCTGGAGAGCGAGTTGATGGCGGAGGACATGTTGCTCAGGCTGCTGGCGTTGGCCGCGCCCATCCACCGTGCCTGGTGGATCAGGGCGGACTGATCCAGGTTGCGGGCAGGCGCCACCTGTTGCAACGTCTTCAGGTAGCGCTCCGCCACACCGAGGGCGGCGGCATAGCAGAAGTATCGGTCCCAGAGCACGAAGAAGTCGGGCGGCGCGTCCTTCATGCGGGTGTGGTCGGTGAGGGTGCGCTTGAAGCTCAGCCAGGCGGCGTGCTCGCGACCCACCTCGGGTCGCCAGGCCGGCATGACGCTGCCCACGACGATGTACAGGCCGACGACGCCGACCGCGCCGACGATCATGAAGGCCCGCGCCCAGCCGTCGAGGGCGATGCTGCCGACGATGAGGACGATCAGGGGCAGGAGGAGGCGGAGGTACCACTTGCTGGCCGCCGCCCGGCTGGCCTCGGTGGTCAGGGGACCACCCATCATCTCCTCCAGCCAGCTGCGGACCTTCGGCGCCCACTTCAGCAGGAAAGGCTGGGCATGGGTCTGGCCATAGGCGGTGAGCTGCTTCAGGTCCATCCTCTGGGGATCCGTGCTCGTGCGCGACCGCACGCTTCGTGAGCTCTGCGCCGATCTGAGGTACCTGAGCACGTCGCTCTCCATGGGGAGGAGGGCGTCGCGCTGGGTCTCTGGCTCGAGGATGATCGCCAGGTTGCGCTTGTCTGCACCTTCGAAGCGCAGGTAGCCGCGGCGAGCCAGGTCCATGATGGTGGCGAACCAGGCCCGCCCGCCGAGGGCCTTGCTGCTGGAGGGGTCCTGATGCATCAGCATGGTCACGGCCGCAGGCGGCAGCTCGCTTGGGGGTTCGAAGCGGTAGAGCATGCCGTCGGTGGCGGGCTCGCGGCCGACGGACAGGTAGCTGCGGCGGACGCCGAGGCCCATGACGCCAAGCAGTGCCAACGGCAGCAGGCCCCAGGCCCTGTGGTTGCGGATGGCGCGCCAGAGCCTGGACCGCTCGTGCAGGCCGGCGACATCGGCCTCGTCCTCCAGCAGCCGCAGGAAGGCGGGCGCGGTGCCGCGCTGCTCGAAGAGGACGGGATCCATCAACCAACGGATCTCCACGCCGTCGCCGTCGGGGATGCGGCGGAAGCTGACCTCAAGGACCCTGCCGTCGGCCGAGAGGCTGACCACCGGCAGGTCCAAGTTGGCGTAGCGGTGCACGTAGGCGTCGAAGGGTTCGGTCATGGGGCCGGGCGCTGTGACCCTCAGTCGGTAGCCGACGATGGGCGGGTGGTCGAGCTGCTCCATGTTCCAGTACCACTGCACCACGTCGCTGTAGTGTTCGACGGTGCCCTCCAGCCAGTACACGAAGCGCACCCTGCGCTCCTTGACGCGCGTGTCGTTGCGCACCACCACCTCGGTGCCCTGCGAGCAGCGCTGCTGGAAGGCGGAGGCCCGCGGCCCAGGCGAGACGGCCCCCGACTCGGCCACCACCAACTGCACCCTGACGCCAGGACCGTGCCCGATGCAGATGAAGGCCTCGCCGAAGTCCTCGTCGGTCCACAGGGTGCGCTCCTCGGTCACCAGCACACGACCGTCGGCTTGGATCTGCACGTCCTGCACCACGTCGCGCCACTCGAAGCGGGCCTGGGCCAGCCCGCCAAGCATGAACAGGGCCGTGAGGGCCAGCAGGAAGCGAGGCATGCGCAGCGACCGGCTCAGGGGAAGGCCCTACCGGTGACCTGCCCCGGCGAGCCCATGGCGCCGAGGTCCTGACCACCCAGGTTGATCCGGACGCCGGCCGCGTTGCCGACGTAGACGAAGACGGGCAGGTCGAACTCGTAGCTGGCCCCGGCCGCAGCGGTGGTGTAGACCAGCCGCGCGCCTACGTTGCGCTCGCCGCTGGCGTAGACCTCCAGCCAACTGCTCTCGCTCACGCTGATGCCCAACCTGCCTTGGCTGACGGCAGCGGCCGGGCCAGGCTCCTCCTGGCCATCGGGCAGCAGGCTCAGCGTCAGCTCGACACGGCTGTCGACCAGCAGGTCGACCGTGGTCTCCAGGGTCTGGTAGCCGTCCAGCTCGGCCCGCAGCAGCCGACCACCACGCGCGCTGACGGGGATGTCCTGCAGCGGCGTGCGGCCGGGGATGGGGAAGCCGTCGATGCTGATCTCGGCGCCGGGCGGCGTGGTGATGACCTCGATGCGCACGAGGGCGTCGCTGGCTGCGCCCTGGCCTCCAAGGCCGGGGGCGGCCGCCTCGGCCTCGTCCGTCTGGGCGGCAGGGTTGGCTGGGGCGTTCTGGGCCGGTGGGTTGTTCTGCCCCAAGGTCACGGGTCGGCTGGCGAAGAAGCGGTCGAAGCCCCACAAGGCCAGACCGACCACCACCACGACCAGCCCGAGGGTGGCCAGCCATGGCCCGAAGATCCAGGCCGGCCAGCGCCTACCCCGGTTCACCGGCTGGGTGGGGGAGGTCTTGAGGCTGCTGGCGCTGCGCCTGTCGCGATCCAGACGCTGCTCCAGCGTGGAGAGGCCCATGGCCTGGCGGCGCTCGCGCAGGTACATCTCGACCAGCGGCTCCAACTCGAGATCGACGGTCTGGGCGTACAGCCGCAGGAAGTTGCGGGCGAAGACGTCCTCTGGGAGGTCGTTGTAGCGGCCTTCCTCCAAGGCTTCGAGGTAGGCGCGTCTGACGTGGGTGACCTGCGCCAGGTCGGAGAGGCTGAGCCCAGCGCGTTCGCGGGCCTCGCTCAACAAGGTCCCCAGTCGCTGGGGACGCCCGCTTGAGGCGACAGGGGGCGCATCTTCGTTCACCGGCTCACCTCCTTGGCTCGCGGCGCCTCGTCCCATGGCTGGGCGGTGGTGCGCAGCAGGGCAGCTGCCACCTTGGCGGCCAGGCGTGCGTTGTCTTCGAGCAGGCGCAGGTTCACCTCGACGGTGGCGCCGCCAGACGCCTTGGCCAGGGCAGCCAAGAGGGCCGGCGTCACGTCCTTGCCGCGGAGGCCCGAGGCGGCCACGCCGGCCTTGGCCTCGGCCAGCCAGCCTGCCAGCGAGGCCTCATCGAGGCCCTGCTGCACGGGTTGGCTGAGCAACACCCCACCGGGCAGCCCCAAGGCGCGATGCATGCGGAAGACGTTGGCCACCTCCGCTGCCGTGTCGACCCGGACGGGCAGTTCCAGATCGGTGGTGGGGAGATGGAAGCCCGCCAGCCGCTGCTCGCGCCAGCCGAGCACGGGAACGCCCATGGTCTCGAGGCGCTCCAAGGTCGCAGCGACGTTCAGCACGCTCTTGGGTCCGGCACAGATGGTGACGACGGGGTAACGGGCCAGCGCAGGCAGATCGGCCGACTCGTCGAAGTCGTCGAAGTGGACGCCGCCGATGCCGCCGGTGGCGAAGGTCTCGATGCCGGTGGCGGCGGCCGCAAGCAAGGTGGTGGCCACCGTGGTGCCTGCACTGCGACCGGCGGCCATCAGGGCGGCCAGGTTCCAGGCAGAGGCCTTGGCCACGTCCTCGTTGGCGAGCAAGGCCATCTCTTCGTCGCTCAGGCCGACCACCAGCCGACCACGGATCAGGCCGACGGTGGCCGGCACGGCCGCCTCTTGGCGAACGACCTCCTCGAGCTGGCGTCCGAAGGCCAGGTTGCGGGGCCGGGGCAGGCCGTGGCTGAGCACCGTCGACTCCAGCGCCACCACCGGCCGTCCCTGCTCGAGGGCATCACGGACGTGTGGGGAGAGCTGGATCACCGCTACAGCATACCGCCCTGTCCGGCCGCCGGTGGCTGCCCGTTCCTTGTTCCAAAGCGGCCCCGCTCTACCACTTCGACGCTCCTCCATGCCACCAGGCGCCGGCTCACGAGTTCCGTCCAGGAGGCGCGTGGTAGGCTCCCGCCGTGGACTTCGATCTCGCCTCCATCTGGCCGTGGCTCTCCCAGTTGGGCGTTGGCCTCGTGGCCGGCTTCGCCGTCGGATACGCGCTCAAGAAGGTGGGCAAGGTGGTGGCCATCGCGGTCGGACTGCTGTTCGTCGTGGTGCAGCTGCTCTCCTACTTCGGCCTGCTCACGGTGCATTGGGAAGAGGTGCAGACGCGGGTCGATCCCTTGCTGGAGACCGGCTCCCTGCAGTCTGCTTGGCAGGGCTTGCTTGGCATCCTCACGCACAACCTCGTCTTCGCCGGCGCCTTCATCCCTGGCCTGATCATCGGCCTGCGCAGGGGTTGAGCGTCGCCGTAGACTTGAGTCCCCTGTACTCAGACTCCTTGACAGGGGTTTCACCGATAGCCTAGGATTCAGGTAGTTAGCACTCGCTGTCTGCGAGTGCTAAACCATGTGGGCCCACCAAGGCCCGAAGCGCATCCGGAGGATGGAACATGAGCCTGAAACCGCTTGGAGACAAGGTCGTCGTCGAGGTCGTCGACGAGCCGCAGACCACCGCGTCCGGCATCGTGCTGCCTGACAGCGCCAAGGAGAAGAGCCAGCGCGGCAAGGTCGTCGCCGTCGGCAGTGGCAAGCTGCTCGACGACGGCAAGCGCGTTGCCCCAGAAGTGAACGTCGGTGACACGGTGGTCTTCGCCAAGTACGGCGGCACCGAGATCACCATCGAAGGCAAGGACCTGATGATCCTCAGCGAACGCGACATTCACGCGGTCGTCGAGTAAGGACGGATACCCGATATGGCTAAAGACCTGGTCTTCAAAGAAGAAGCCCGTCGTTCGCTGGAACGCGGCGTCAACGCCGTCGCCAACGCCGTCAAGGTGACCCTGGGGCCCAAGGGCCGCAACGTGGTGCTGGAGAAGAAGTTCGGCAGCCCCACCATCACCAAGGACGGCGTCACCGTCGCCAAGGACATCGACCTGGCCGACGGCCTGGAGAACATCGGCGCCAAGCTGCTCATCGAGATCGCCAGCAAGACCAACGACATCACCGGTGACGGCACCACCACCGCCACCGTGCTTGGCCAGGCCATCGTGCGCGAGGGCCTGCGCAACGTGGCCGCCGGCGCCAACCCGCTCGCCCTCAAGCGCGGCATCGACAAGGCCGTCGCGGTCGCCGTCGCCGAGGTCGCCAAGCAGTCCAAGCCCGTCGAGGACCGCAAGGCCGTCGCCGAAGTGGCCGCCATCTCGGCCAACGACGCCGAAGTGGGCAGCCTCATCGCCGACGCCATGGACAAGGTCGGCCGCGAGGGCGTCATCACCGTCGAGGAGTCTAAGTCGCTCGACACCGACCTCAGCGTGGTCGAGGGCATGCAGTTCGACAAGGGCTACATCTCGCCCTACTTCATCACCGACCAGGACGCTATGGAAGCGGTGCTCGAGGACGCCTACCTGCTGATCCACGAGAAGAAGATCAGTGCCCTCAAGGACCTGCTGCCTGTGCTCGAGCAGGTGGCCCAGACCGGCCGCCCGCTGCTGATCATCGCCGAGGACATCGAAGGCGAAGCGCTGGCCACCCTGGTGGTCAACCGCCTGCGCGGCACCCTGAACATCGCCGCCGTCAAGGCCCCCGGCTTCGGTGACCGCCGCAAGGAGATGCTCAAGGACATCGGCGCCGTCACCGGCGGCGAGGTCATCAGCGACGAGCTCGGCCACAAGCTCGAGAACGTGCGCATCGACCAGCTGGGCCGCGCCAAGCGCGTTCGCATCAGCAAGGACGAGACCACGATCATCGAAGGCCAGGGCGACGCCGCGGTCATCGAAGCCCGCGTCAAGGGCATCCGCTCCGAGATCGACAACACCGACAGCGACTACGCTCGTGAGAAGCTGCAGGAGCGCCTGGCCAAGCTGGCCGGCGGTGTGGCCGTC
>CAYXJZ010000088.1:0-13027 GCA_964465355.1 uncultured bacterium
TTCGTGGGGGGGCATCCGATGGCGGGGTCGGAGCGGGGTGGGGTGCTGAACGCGGATGCTGCGCTGCTGGAGAACGCCATGTGGGTGTTGACGCCGGCGGCGCATACGGATGCGGCGGCGTTGACGCTGGTCAGGAACGTGGTGGAAGGGCTGGGTGCGCGGGCGGTGGAGGTGGAGCCGGAGTTGCATGATCGGCTGGTGGCGACCGTCTCGCACGTGCCTTACCTGGCGGCGGTGGCGCTGACGCAGCTGGTGGGTGAGGCGGAGGATCGTGACCTGCTCACGCTGTTGGCGGCGGGTGGCTTCCGGGACCTGACCAGGGTGGCTTCGGGCAGTCCGCACATGAGCCGCGACATGGTGGTGGCCAACGGGGTGGCGGTGAAGGAGGCGCTTCGACGCTTCGCGCAGCGGTTGGAGACGCTGGCCCAGCGGCTGGACGACCCGGAGGCGCTGTTGCAGGAGGCGGAGACCGCCAAGCGCCAGCGCGACGCCATCCCGGTGGTGCTGCGCAGCCTGCTGCCTGCCCGCTTCGAGGTGGTCATCGCCGTGCCCGACAGGCCTGGCGAGCTGCAGCGCATCACCGGCGCGCTGGGTGAGGCCAGCGTCAACATCAAGGACATCGAGGTGCTGACCATCCGCGAGAGCGGCGGCGCGCTGCGCCTTGCCTTCGCCGACGCCGAGTCGCTGCAGCGCGGTACCGAGGCGCTGCGGGCAGCCGGCTACGAGGCGCGCGGGCGGGGGTGAGCGTGTGGATCGCCATGCCGGCTCGGCTCGCACCGAGCTGTTCGACCTGGCCCTCGCACGGGCCCTGACCTACCTCAGGCGCGCACGGGTGGTGGAGCTGTCCGACGCCGACGCCGTGCGCCGCGCACTGGAGGTCTGGTACCTCAAGACCCGCTTCGCCTACCGTGTGCCCTTGGCCGACGTGGTGCGCGCCCTCGGCAGCCATCCGCCGGGTGATGAGGACTTCCGCTGGGTGGGCGGACCGACGGGCGGCTGGCAGCGCTGAGGCCGCGGCGCGGCTTGGCGTCGCGCCGACGCCCAAGCCCCCGCTCAGCCCTCGCCGTACCCCAACGAGGCCAAGGCCTCCCTCACCCGCTGCCCGTGCGCGGCCAGCGCCGTCTTGGCCGTGGCCGCGTCCACCTTGGCCAGGCGCAGCACCAAGGCCGTGCGCACGTCGCCGCCCGCCAGCCGCAGCGCCTCGGCCGCGGAGTCCTCGTCCACCCCCGCCACCCGCGCCACCATCGCCACCGCGCGGAGCTTGAGCTTCTCGTTGGTGGCGCGCATGCCCACCATCAGGTTGCCGTAGGCGCCGCCAAGCCGCACCAGCACGCTGGTGGACAGCAGGTTGAGGGCCGCCTTCTGGGCCGTGCCCGCCGCCAGCCTGGTGGAGCCGGCCAGCACCTCTGGACCGCTGTCCAAGTGCACCGCCACCTCGGCGGCCTGCAGCAGCTCCGAGTCAGCCACGTTGGCGATGGCCACGGTGAAGGCGCCAGCCTCGCGGGCTGCGCGCACGGCTGCCACCGTGAAGGGCGTGCGCCCGCTGGCGGCGATGCCGATCAGGGCGTCGGACGGTCCGATGCCGTGCTCGGCCACCGCCGCCACCGCCGCCTCCACGTCGTCCTCTGCGCCTTCCTTGGCCGAGCCGGTGGCGGCCGCGCCGCCGGCCATCAGCACCACCGCCCGCTCGAAGCCGAAGGTGGGTGGCAACTCGGCGGCGTCCTGCACCGCCAGGCGTCCCGAGGTGCCCGCTCCGGCGTAGCCGAGGCGGCCACCCATGCGCAGGCGCTCCTCGATGCCGGTCGCGGCTGCCTCGAGGGAGGGCAGGGCCTTCTCGACGGCGTCGATGGCCCGCCTCTGCCCCTCCACCAGCGCGGCCAAGCTGCGCTGCAAGGGCCAGGTGTCGAGCCCGGCGAAGCGCTCGTCGACGCGCTCGGTGCTCAGGGCGGCGCGAGCGAGCCCAAGGGCAGGCTTGCCCTCCCCGTCTGAAGCGCTCACGTCGTCGTCACCTCCATGCGCTGGTACACCCGCCACACGTGGGCGCCCATGCGCCCGTAGAAGGCAGCAAGGCTGGTCCAGTCGATGAGCACGGTGTCGAAGCCTGCGCGCCGCTGCCAGTCGGCGGCGGCCGCCGTCATGCCTAGGCCAAGCCCTCCGCCGCGCACCGCCGGATCCACGCCGAGGGGGCCGAGCCCCGCCACCCGGCCGGGCAGGCCGCCGGCCCAGGCCAGGCCGGGCCCGAGGACGCTGTCGCCGGGACGGTGGGCCACGCAGAAGCCGATGGTCTCCCCCGTCCTGCGTAGGCCGAGCACCTGCACGCCCTGGTCGGCGTAACGCTGCACCTCGTCGGCCCAGCGGCCAGGGAAGGCGCGGCGCACGAAGCCGATGGCGGCGGCTGGATCGTCGACCACCAGCTCAGTCCCTGGCGGCAACGGCGGGACACTCAGCGGCGGGCCAAGGTCGAGCAGCAGGTCGGCCTCCAGCGCGCCAGGCAAGGCCCCGCGCGCCCTCAGGAAGCGCCAGGTGGGCTCGGGGGCGGTGAGGGGCACGCCGGGCAACAGGCGCTCCGGGTCGGCGCCCAGTGCCACGCGACCACGACCGCGCTGCGCCAAGGCCTCCGTGGCCAGCCGCCACATGCCGCCGCCGAGGCCGCGCCGCTGCTGCTGTGGCGCGACGGCGAAGAGCGCAACGTGGCCAAGGTCGGCCGCCGCCCATGGCCGCTGCGGGGCCCTGGCCAGCAGGAAGCCGGCCATGGTGCCGTCGTCCTCGAAGGCGCCCCAGGTGAGGGCCGGATCGGCGTCGGGCGAGGCCCACCAGGCCGCCCATGCGCGTTCGCTCAAGGGATGGCTGTGCTCGAAGGTGGCGTTCCAGACCTGCATGGCCGCGGCAGCGTCGCCCGAGCCCAGCGAACGCCACCGCCAGGCCGCGCCTGCGTCGGCGGTCAAGGGATCTCCCGCGCCCTGAGGTCGAGGGCGGCCCGGTAGCGGTCACCGCGGTAGGCGGAGCGCACGTACTCGAAGGGCACGTCGTCCGGGTCGAAGGTGGTGCGTTCCAGGGCCAGCACCGGGTCGTGCGGGCCCATGCCGAGCAGGCTGCGCTCGCGGCGGTCGGGCAGGCGGGCGGTCAGCGTCTGGCGAGCGCGCTTGGGCACCACGCCGAAGCGCTTCTCGAGCAGCCGGTAGAGGCTGCCTTCTGCTTCCAAGTCGGCAGGGGTGATCTTCTTGAGCGAAGGGCGCAGGTAGGCAAGCTGCAAGGCCAGCGGCTCGCCGTCGGCGGTGCGCACGCGCACCACCCTTGTGACGGTGGTCTGCGGCGGGCAGCGCAGCGCAGCGGCCACCTCGGCGTCGGCCGGCACCGTGCCCATCTCCAGCAGCCGCGCGCCAGGCTTGAAGCCCAGCGTGCGCGCCTCCTCGGTGAAGCCGAGCAACCAGTCGATGGTCTGCTCCATGCGACGGGGCCGCACGTAGGTGCCCGAGCCATGGCGCGGCTCCACCAGGTCCTCGTTCTCCAACAGGGCGAAGGCCCGCCGCACCGTCATGCGCGAGAGCTTCAGCGCTTCGGACAAGGCCCGCTCGCTTGGCAAGGCCCTGCCGGCCGGCCAGCCGTCACCGGCGATGAGGGCGCCGAGCTGGTCGCGCAGCTGCAGGTAGGCCGGGGTGGGCCTTGCCTTGTCGATACGCAAGCGACCGGCCAGCTCCTGAGCGGTAGCGTCGATCGCAGCGGTGGCGGTGTTGGACATCGGTCGGGGGCACTCCGAGATGGGTTGGACGGACGCCTGACGTATACCACCTTGAGGCCACAAGTGGACGGTGGTCTTCAACTGGACTATCCTGAGGAGACCGTGTTCAGCCTCACCCTAGGAGGACTTGCATGACCAAGGAACGACTCGTCACGATCCTCATCGGCGCGATGATGCTGTTGCCCATCGCCTTCGCCCAGAAGCAGACCATGGACTACTCGGCTCTCGGCATGGTGCCAGGCACGCCCGGCGGCAGCGTCACGCTGGTCCTGGGCGACAGCCCCCCCAACTTCTTCTACTACGGCGAGATCAGCAACCCCAGCCAGACGCTGGCCGCCCACCTCTTCGACAGCCTCGTGGAGTTCGACCTCGAGAACTACGAGCTGGTGCCCGCCCTTGCCGCCTCCTGGGACATCTCGGACGACGGCACCGTCTACACCTTCCACCTGCGTGAAGGCGTGACCTGGCACGACGGTCAGCCCTTCACCGCCGCCGACGTGGTCTTCACCTACGAGCAGATCATCACCAACCCCGAGGCCCGCGCAGGCGACGCCGCCCAGTTCACCTTCACGGTGGGTGGCGAGGCACGCCGCGTGACCTTCGAAGCGGTGGACGAGCTGACCGTGCGCATGACCCTGCCGGCCGCCGCCCCCGCCTTCTTGCTGCAGCAGCGCTTCTACATCATGCCCAAGCACGCCCTGCTGCCCTTCAGCGTGGAAGGTGGCGCCCAAGCCGCCGACATCAACAACGCCTGGCCCACCACCGTCGACCCGAGCACCGTGGTCGGCACCGGCGCCTTCCGCCTGAGCGAGTACGTGCCCGGCCAGGTCGTCCGCCTCGTGCGCAACCCCGACTACTGGAAGGTGGACACCGCCGGCACCCAGCTGCCCTACCTGGACGGCGTCAACTACCTCATCGCCCAGGGCACCGAGGCCCAGGTCGCCCAGTTCCTGGCAGGCAACCTCGACCAGCTCAACATCTCCGGCGCCCAGTTCCCCGACTTCAAGAGCCGCGAGCTGGCCGGCGCCGGCTTCACCGTGGTGCAGTCGCCCGCCCTCTTCGGCTCGCCGCCCAACCTGGCCTTCAACTTCAACGCCGCCGACCCGGTCCTGGCCGAGCTCTTCAGCAGCGTGCCCTTCCGCAAGGCCATGGAACTGGCGATCGACCGTCAGCGCATCATCGATGACGTCTACAACGGCCTTGCCGAGTGGCCAGGCACCCCGGTCGCGCCCGCCAACGGCGCCTTCTTCGAGGACACCCGTCCGCTGATGGGCGAGTACGACCTGGCCGCCGCCGGCGCCGCCCTCGACGCCCTCGGCCTGGTGGACAGCAACAACAACGGCGTGCGCAACATCAGCGCCAGCCGCGAGCTGGAGTTCACCCTCACCTACGGCAACGACTCCACCACCTGGACCGACATCGCCACCATCCTGCAGAACGACTTCGCCGAGATCGGCGTGCGCGTCAACCTGCAGGGCGTGCAGTCGGGCCAGCTCCTTGGCGTCGGCCTCTCCGGCGACTACGAGGCCATCATCGTGGCCCTCGGCAACCAGCCCGATCCCGAGCTGCGCAAGCCCATCTGGCAGCCAGGCGGCTCGCTGTACTACTGGCACCGCGCCACCCTGCCGGCCGAAGGCTCCACCACCCCCAACTTCGACGTCATGGCCGACTGGGAGCTGCGTGTCTTTGAAATCTTCGACACCGGCTCCGTCGAGACCGACGCCGAAGCGCGCGCCGAGGCCTACCGCGAGTGGCAGCGCATCTACGCCACCAACGTGCCGGTGATCTTCATGGCCAAGCCAGCCAACGTGGCCGCCGTCTACGACCACGTCGGCAACTTCATCTACAGCCTGGGTGTCATCCCCGGCTACAACCCCGTCCCCTACTACTTCGTTCGCTGAGCTGAACCGGTCCTGAAGGTGTGCCTGCCGCAAGGCAGGCACACACTCCCCCGCATCTGGGCTACCGCCCGGTCTCTCCCACCTCTGGGCTGCCGCCCGGTCGGAGCATCTCCCTGATCGTCTTCCTCGTTCGACGCGTCCTGTTCATGATCCCGACGCTGGTGCTGGTGTCGATCATCTGCTTCGTGGTGATCCAACTCCAGCCGGGCAGCTTCGCGGACCGCTACCTCGAAGACCCCCGCTTCACCCCCGCCACGGTCGCCCGCCTCAACGCTCAGCTGGGGCTGGACCGCACACCGGTGGAACAGTACTTCCGCTGGGTGGGCGGCATCGTCACGCGCGGTGACTTCGGCTATTCCTTCTTCGCCAACCGGCCGGTCTCCGGCATCATCGGTGAGCGCCTCGGCTGGACGGTGCTGGTGGCCGTCGTCACCCTTGGCTTCACCTGGCTGGTGGCCGTTCCTCTAGGTATCTTCGTCGCCCTTCGTCGCAACGGCTTCACCGACGCCATCGCCAGCTTCGTCGGCTACCTCGGCCTCGCTCTGCCCGACTTCCTGGTAGCCCTACTGCTGGTGGCGATGGTGCTGGCCTACGGCGGCACCAACGTGGGCGGCCTCTTCAGTCCTCGCTTCATCGGCGCGCCATGGAGCTGGGACAAGCTGGTCGATCTCTTCAACCACCTATGGATCCCGGTGCTGGCCATCGGCACCAACGGCATCGCGGTGATCATGCGTCAGATGCGCGCCAACCTGCTCGACGTGCTGCATGCCGACTACGTGCGCACCGCGCGCTCCAAGGGCATCAGCGAGCGGCGCGTGACCTACCGTCACGCCGTGCGCAACGCCATCAACCCGCTCGTATCGCTGGCCGGCCTGCAGCTGCCCGACCTCATCAACGGCACCATCATCGCCTCCATCGTCCTCAACCTGCCCACCATCGGTCCGCTGCTCTACGACTCGCTGCTCTCCAAGGACCAGTACGTGGCCATGACGCTGCTGCTGTTCTCCAGCCTGCTGCTGATGGTGGGCAACCTGCTGGCCGACGTGGCGCTGGCCTGGGTGGACCCCAGGATCCGCTATGGCTAGGGGCGCCCACCATGGCTAAGCGTCCGCAGACGCCGCAGATCGCCATGCGCAGCCATGGGGCCAAGGCATGGCACCGCTTCGCCAGCTCGCGCACCGGCATCATCGGCGCGGTGGTGCTGGTGGTGCTCTACCTCATCGCCATCTTCGCGCCCTTCCTCGCGCCGTACTCCATCACCCGTCAGCACCGCGACGCCGTGCACCAGCCGCCGCAGACGCTGCGCGTGTGGGACGGCGAGCGCCTGCGCGCACCCTTCGTCCACCCGCGGGTGGTGGAACGCGACCCGGTCACCTTCCGCCGCTTCTACGCCGAGGACGAGGGGCGCATGCTGCCGCTGCGCTTCCTGGTGCGCGGCGAGAGCTACCGGCTGCTCGGCCTCTTCCACAGCGACCTGCACCTGTTCGGCGTGGAGGGCGGCACCTGGTTCCCCCTCGGCACCGACCGCTTCGGCCGCGACCTGCTCTCGCGCACCCTGGTCGGCGCCCAGGTGTCGCTGACGGTTGGCCTGATCGGCATCATCATCAGCTTCTCCATCGGCGTGGTGGTGGGCGGCGTGTCCGGCTACTACAGCGGCTGGATCGACTCCGCCATCCAGCGACTGCTGGAGGTGCTGCTGTCCTTCCCGCGGTTGCCGCTGCTGCTGGCGCTGGCCACCGTCATCCCCGCCACCTGGCCGTCCACCTGGGTCTACCTTGGCATCGTGGCGGTGCTGGCCTTCATCGGCTGGGCAGGCCTGGCCCGCGTGGTGCGCGGCCAGGTGCTGGCCGCCCGGGAGGTGGAGTACGTGCAGGCCGCCCAGGCCATGGGCGCCCGCGACCTGCGCATCATCCTGCGCCACCTCATGCCCAACCTCAGCTCCTACCTCATCAT
Source organism: uncultured bacterium (assembly GCA_964465355.1). Taxonomy (GTDB): domain Bacteria; phylum Deinococcota; class Deinococci; order Deinococcales; family Trueperaceae; genus JAABTL01. The sequence continues at coordinate 7,594 of CAYXJZ010000088.1, forward strand.
CGCCGCCTCGCTGGCCCTGCCCGGCTACGTGCTGGGCGAGAGCGCGCTGTCCTTCCTGGGCTTGGGCATCAAGGAGCCCATGACCTCCTGGGGGCTGCTGCTGAAAGACGCCCAGTCCTTCGAGGCGCTTTCGCTCTACCCATGGCTGCTCATCCCCGGAGCGTTGATCGTGCTATCGGTGCTTGCCTTCAACTTCGTCGGCGACGCCTTGCGCGACGCCTTCGACGTCCGAGACGCGTAGGGGGCGGTTGGGAGTAGGGGCCGGACACCTAGGCTTGGCAGCACGGTGTCCGGCCCCTACTCCCAACCGCCTGCACAGCAGGCATCTCGTCAGGTGAAAGCCGCGCCGCCAGACGTGGTCGTCGCAGGATGGGTGCCAGGAGGGCATATGGCTGCGAAGAGACAAGAGGGGGCTGGAGCTCAAGAGGCTGTCGACAGCTTCGTCGAGGAGAAGGTGCTGCCGCAGTACCGCGCCATCGTCGAGGCCTTCCGCCAGTTGATCAGGCGGGTGGCGCCGGAGGTGAGCGAGGGGATGAGGGGCGGCACCGAGGCCTATCACTCTGTGCCGGTCTATAGGTTGGCGCGCGACATCATCGCCATCAGCCCGACCAAGAAGGGCGTCACCTTCTCCTTCTCGAAGGGTGCGAGTTTCGAGGACCGGTACGGGCTGCTGCAGGGGCAGGGCAAGGTCAGTAGGACGGTCTTCATCAAGTCCATGGAGGAGTTCGACGAGGAGGCCTTGGCCTCCTACGTTCGGCAGGCGGTGGAGTCCGTCTGAAACAGCGGCCGGAGTTCTTTGACACCATGGTCTTGTAAGACCGTGGTCTACATGCAGGGCGCTTCGTCATGCTGAGCGAGCACCTCGGCCGGGTACCTGGACTCGATCGACGATCGGAGGGCTCATGAGATCAGCCGTCTACCACCGCTACGGCGGCCCGGACGTCCTGAGCATCCAGCAGACGGACCGGCCGGAGCCGCGACCAGGCGCGATCCTCGTCAGGGTCGTGGCCGCCTCCGTGAATGCATGGGACTGGGACAAGCTCAGCGGCAACATCTTCGGCCGCCTGAACAGCCCTTTTCGACCCAGTCACAGGGTCCTCGGCGCCGACATCGCCGGGGTCGTCGAGGCCACGGGTGCCGGCGTCACACGGTTCCGACCTGGTGACGAGGTCTTCGGCGACCTGTCGGATAGCGGTTGGGGCGGCTTCGCCGAGTTCGCCGTCGGGATGGAGAAGCACTTCGTCGTCAAGCCCGGCGGGCTGAGCTTCGAGGAGGCGGCATGTCTGCCGCAGGCGGGCTTGCTGGCGCTGCAGGGGCTGAGCGCCGTACGCAGCATCTCGCCTGGAGAGGCGGTCCTGGTGAACGGCGCCGGCGGTGGCATGGGTTCCTTCGCCATCCAGCTGGCCAAACGGGCAGGCGCCGTCGTCACGGCCGTGGACGCCGGGTCCAAGGTCCCCTTCATGCTCGAGCTCGGTGCCGATCACGCCATCGACTACCAGCAGCAGGACTTCGCTGCCGATGTCGGCCGCTACGACCTGGTCCTCGACACGGTGGCCAGCCGCAACGTCGGCACGCACTTGGCGGTGCTGAAGCCAGGAGGCAGCTACGTTGTCGTGGGAGGGAAGCCGGGCGTCATCCTGCAGACCGTCCTGCAGGGCAGCCGGCTGGGACGGCGCGAAGGGAAAAAGGTCGCGCTGATGGTCTGGCGGCCGGTGGCCGATCAGATGGCCGAGCTCGCGGCGATGGTGGAGGCGGGGGAACTGCGTCCCGCGATCGATCGCGTGCTGCCCCTGGCCCAGGTCGCGGAAGCCCTGCGCCTCGTCGGCACGGGCGCCGCCAAGGGCAAGGTGCTCGTCGCGCCATGACCGTCAGCGGGTCGTCGCCAGGAACTGCTGTACCGCCGCGTTGAACAGCCTCGGCCGCTGAAGCGGCGCGAAGTGGCTGACGCCATCCAGCAGCAGGAACTGGGCGCCTGGGATGCTGCGGGCGATGTGGCGCGCGTGCTCCGGCTCGATGAACTCGTCGAACTCGGCCTGCACCACGGTGACGGGCACGCTGACCTTCGCCAGGTCGGCGGCCGAGTGGTCGGGCTGGGTGGCCTGCATCAGCTGCAGCGCCTCGGAGAAGGCGTCGAAGTCCGCGGGGGTGGCCGACAGGTCGGCGTAGTCGCGCCGATGCCGACCGATGCAGCGGCCGATCGCCGGCGTGAACTCGAAGGGCTTGGTGCCGCTTGGGTCCACGTTGCAGGCGAAGAAGAAGACCCCCGCCACCCGCTCGGGGACCCGCATGGCCAGCTCGAGGGCGATGCAGGCACCGTCGCTCCAGCCCACGAAGGCAGCCCGCTCGACGCCGAGGACGTCCATCACCGCCAGCACGTCCGACGCCATCAGCTCGTAGCTGAACGGCCGCGCGTCGCGGCTGCTTCTGCCGTGCCCGCGGCTGTCGATGACGACCACGCGGTACCCGGCGTCGACCAGGTCGGGCAGTTGGTGACCCCAGTTGCCGCTGTGACCGAGGCCACCGTGCAGCAGGATCACCGCCGGTCCTGCGCCGTAGTCCGCGTGCCAGATCAGGGCGCCGTCGTGCTCGACCCGACCCTCGCGCAGCGCCATCCCCGGCAGCGCGGCGCCAACGGCCTCGAAGCGCTCCAGCGCGTCGTCATGGAAGTCCATCGCCATCCTCGTCCTCTCCCACCCTCACAGCACCCTTGGCCTCACGGTACCCTTGGACAAAGGCCCAGCCCCTAGGAGACCCGCCCTGCCCCTCCTCTTCATCGACCTCGAAGGCCCCCGGCTCACCGCCGACGAGCGCGCCGTCCTGCGCAGCGAGCCCATCGCCGGCCTCTGCCTCTTCGCCCGCAACACGCCCGACCACGCCAGCGCCCGCGACCTCGTGGCCGAGGCCCGCTCGCTGGCGCCTGGCCGGCTCGTGGTCACCGTCGACCAGGAGGGCGGCGGGGTGGCGCGGCTGCTCGACGGCGTGGTGCCACCGGCCGCCATGGCCCTAGGCGCTGCCGACGACCTGGCGCTGACCGAGGCGGTGGCCGCCGCCACCGGGCGCTCGCTGCGCTCGGTCGGCATCGACGTCGACCTGGCGCCGGTGGCCGACGTGGCCAGCGAGCTGCGCAACCCGGTCATCGCCGACCGCGCCTTCGGCGACGACCCGGCCGCCGTCGGCCGCCAGGTGGCCGCCTTCGTGCGCGGCCTGCAGGGCGCCGGCGTGGCCGCCACCCTCAAGCACTTCCCCGGCCACGGCGACGTGACCGTCGACTCCCACCTCGACCTGCCACGGCTGGACGCCAGCCGCGAGCGGCTGGAGGCGGTGGAGTGGCCGCCCTTCCGCGCAGGCATCGCGGCCGGCGCGGCGGCGGTCATGACCGCCCACCTGCTGGTGCCCGCCCTCGACCCGGAGCTGCCCGCCACCCTCTCAGCACCCACCCTCGCGCTGTTGCGCAGCGAACTGGGCTTTGGCGGCGTGATCTTCAGCGACGCCATGAACATGCGCGCGGTGACCGATCGTTGGCCCATCCCCCAGGCCACCGTCATGGCCCTGGCCGCTGGCGTGGACGCCCCCATGCTGGTGGGCGCCCTGGACGAGCACCTGGACGCGCTGCGGGCGGTGGAGGCAGCCTTGGCCGAAGGGCGGCTGGACCCGGCGGCCATGCGCGCCTCGGCCGCGCGCATCGCGCGCCTGGCCGACGCCTTCCCGCCGTTGGGCCGACCGAGCGCCGCCGTCCTGGCCGGCGACGTTGCGCTGATGGCCAAGGCCGCTCGGCGAGCGGTGGTGGCGCTCGGCAGGCCGCCGCGGCTGCGTCAAGGCGACCGCGTGGCGGTGGTCGGCGCCGCCTCGGTGGCCGCCAGCGCCGCCACCGACCTGCGGGCCAAGCCGACCGGCGCGCTCATCAACGCCTTGGAAGCGGCCGGCATCGAGGCGCTCTGGCGGCAGCCGGATGAGCTGCAGGCCGCCGACCTGGCTGGTCGCCAGGCGCTGCTGGTGGTCAGCTCGCAGCGCACGCCGCTCACGGCCGCCGACCTTCAGGAGGCGCGCCGTGCCTTCGCCCTGGCCGAGGCGGCCGGGCTGAGCGCGGTGCATGTGGCGCTGTGGAACCCCGCCCACGCCGCCGACCTGCCTGCACCCGCGCTGCTCTCCTTCGGTTTCCGCCCGCAGGCGGTGGAGGCCGCGGTGCACGCGCTGCTCACGGGCGAGGTCCCTGGCAGGCTGCCCATCGCGCTGGAGACGGCCCCGTGAGCCTGAGCGAGCGCTTCGGCGACGGCCTGCGCCATGACGTGCCGCTGGCCGGGCTCACCACCTTGGGCGTGGGTGGCCCTGCCCGGCTGCTGATCGAGAGCCGCGACGCCGATGAGGCGGCCGCTGCCGTGGCCGAGGCCGACGCGCAGGGCCTGCCCCTGCTGTTGCTGGGCAGCGGCTCCAACCTGTTGGTGGGCGACGGAGGCTGGGACGGCCTGGTGCTGCGCTCGGTGGACCGCGAAGGAAGCGAGACGATGGACGAGGAAGGCCTGGTGCAGCTGCGCTTCGGCGCCGGCCTGGGGTGGGACGAACTGGTGGCGCGGGCGGTGGCATCGGGCTGGAGCGGCATCGAGGCACTCTCCGGCATCCCAGGCAGCCTTGGCGCCGCGCCGGTGCAGAACATCGGCGCCTACGGCCAGGAGCTGGTCGAGGTGGTGGAGGAGGTGGAGGTCTACGACCGCGAACGTCGCGAGCGGCGCACCTTGGCCGCCGCCGAATGCGGCTTCGCCTACCGCCACAGCCTCTTCAAGGAGACCGAGCGCTACGTGCTGCTGTCGGTCTGCCTGCGCCTGCGCCGCGACCCCCTCTCGGCGCCCATCCGCTACGCCGAGCTGGCCGGCATGCTCGACCTGCCACTGGGCGCCCGCGCGCCGCTGGCCGAGGTGCGCGAGGCGGTGCTGGGGCTGCGCCGACGCAAGGGCATGGTGCTGGACGCCAGCGACCCCGACACCCGCAGCGCCGGTTCCTTCTTCATGAACCCCGTGCTGGACGCCGCCGCCGCGGCCGCGCTACCGGTCGGGGCACCCAGGTGGCCACAGGCGGACGGCAGGGTGAAGACCAGCGCCGCCTGGCTGATCGAGCAGGCCGGGTTCGGCCGCGGCTACAGCGGTGGCCGCGCGCACGTGAGCTTGTCGACCAAGCACACCCTGGCCCTCACCAACCGCGGCGGCGCCACCGCCAGCGAACTGATCGACCTGGCCCGCGAGGTGCGTGCCGGCGTGCAGGCCCGCTTCGGCCTTGGCCTGGTGCCGGAACCGAGGCTGGTGAACGATGCCATCTGAACCGGCGGTCCTATGCATCGGCATCGACGGCGGCGGCACCGGGGGCCGTGCCTGGGTCGGCCAGGCCGACGCCGTGGAACCCAGCGGACGCGGGCAGGTCGCACGGCCTTGCAACCCCTACGCCG
>CAYXJZ010000089.1:0-12834 GCA_964465355.1 uncultured bacterium
GCATGACTCGTTGGGGACGGGCGGAGACTGAGCAAGGCTGATCAGCGCGTCGTGGCCCCTCGCTGCTACCATCGGCCCACCATGGCCACCCACCCAGACGATCCTTCCGCCCCTTCCTCCGCCTCAGGCGATGGCAGCCGGAAACTGGTGGTGGCCTACGCCGACACCATGCCGGTGAGCCTCGTCGACCTCGCCGGCGACCGCTTCCCCACAGTCACCTTCGTGCCCGTGAACGACAGCAAGATCCCGGAAGAGGCCAGTGAGGCCACCGTCCTGTTCCGCGCCCGCTGGCGCGGGCCTGCCTTGGCCAAGGTCGTCGCTGCGCTTCCGCGGCTGAGCTGGTTGCACAGCGCCTCGGCCGGCCTCGATCAGGTGCTGATCCCCGAGGTCGTAGCGCGCGGCCTGACCGTCACCCGCACCGCCCGCGCCAGGGCGGCGCCCATCGCCGAGTTCGTGCTCGCGACCACCCTTGCCCTGGTCAAGAAGATCCCCGAGCTGTTGGCCGCTCAGCAAGCCAGGCGCTGGCAGCGCCCCTTCCCCGGCACCCTGGCCGGGGCCACGGTTGGCATCGTCGGCGCGGGTGCCATCGGCCGCGCCACGGCCCAACGCTTCCGCGCCTTCGGCACGCGGGTGATCGGCACCAAGGCCTCACCCACCGAGCTGCCTGAGTTCGACGAGGTATGGCCACCCGAGCGGCTCGACGAGCTGCTGGAGGCCGCCGACGTGGTGGTGCTGGCCTGCCCGCTCACCAAGGCCACGCGAGGGCTGATCGACGGGCGGCGGCTGGCACTGATGATGCGCACGGCGATCCTGGTCAACGTGGCGCGTGGGGCGGTGGTGGTGCAGGCCGATCTGATCGAGGCGCTGAGGGACGGGGTGATCGCCGGGGCGGTGCTGGACGTGTTCAAGGAGGAGCCGCTGCCGGCTGAGGATCCACTCTGGGGGATGCCGAACGTGATCGTGTCGCCGCATGCATCGTCGGCGGGGCCGGGGGTGTGGGAGGCGGGGGTGGAGGAGTTCTTGGAGAACTTGGAGCGGTTCCTGAACGGAGAGGCCCTGATGGACGAGCAGCGTCCTTGAGGCTGATAGGACGGACCCTTGTCGGATCGATCGACATCTCCGTCGATCCAAGATGATTCGCTTCTATGCACATTGCTGCGGCCAAAGGCGGTACCGGCCACCGCAGAGCGCCACCGGCGCCGACTCAGCGTTCATCGGACCCACCGCCCATGTGAGTGTCAGTCACCGTGGCCCCGCCTCCACGCACCACGTAGGCCGACGGGACACGCCGCGCCAGCAGATGGGAGGCCGAGCGCAGCTCCTCCAACCAGCTCAGGTCCAGGTCGGCGTAGGCGATCTGCTCGGCATGGTCGGGGACACGTAGCACCACGTTCCCCTCTGGATCCACCACCCGACTGGCGCCCACCAGCCGGGTCTCCTTCTGTTCTCCCACGACAGAAGCCATGACGAACCATGCCTGGTTCTCGACCGCACGGGTGCGGCTGAGCAGATCCCAACTGGCTGTCCGCTCCTCCAGCGCCGCCGACAGGTTGACGATGACCTCGGCGCCGGCCAAGACCACGGCGCGGCTAGCCTCCGGGTAGCGGACGTCGCGGCAGATCTGCAGGCCGACGCGGCCCCAAGGCAGGTCGAACACTTTCATCTCGCTGCCATCGTCCCAGTAGGCGCCTTCCATGACGAGGCCTCCGCTGGGAAGCTCGAAGGTGCCGACGTGCACTTTGTCGTAGTGGCCGACGATGCCGTCCGGACCGACCAGCGCCGCCGAGTTGTACAGCCGGCCGAGCCCGTCGTCGCCGCGGCGCGAGATGCCCATGGCCACGTAGGCGCCGGTCCCGCGGCAGATCTCCGTCAAGCGGCGCACGTGTTCGTCGGGTGGTGCCAGCAAGGTGGAGAACCTCGACAGGTGGCTGTCGGAACGATAGCCGTTGAGGAAGACCTCGCCGAACAGCACCAACTGCGCGCCGGCGGCAGCTGCCTCGACGATGCACTGCTCGGCCCGCGCCAGGTTGGCGGGCCGCGGGTCCGACCCGGCCACGGTGATCTCGGAGCCCACCTGGCAGATCGCGATCCGCAGTGTCCGTCGGCCCCCGTCGGTCGCCTCACCAGCCAAGCGCCACCGCCTCCCTTCGGATGTCGACCGCCCCGGTGCGCAACCCTGTCTGATCATGAACGCCCGAGAGGCAGACCGAGCCCGCTTCGAAGGCGCGCAGGGGCCACTCCTCCAATCGATAGCCGTAGCCGCGCAGCTCCGCGCGGACCTCGGGTGCGACTGTCGCCTCCACGTAGAGCAGGCCGGGTTCATAGACGTAGGGATAGAAGGAGTTGGGGAAGTTGAAGGTGGAGAAGCGAGGCGCCTCTACGGCCGCCTGCCAGTCCATGCCGAAGACCAGCACGTTGAGCAGCACCTGCAGCATGGCCTGGGGCTGCACGTCTCCGCCTGGGCTACCGATGGCGAAGAGCGGCCGACCGTCGCGCAGGACCAGGGCCGGGCTGGGTGTGAGGCGCGGTCGCGACCAAGGCGCGACGGCGGCAGGATGCGCGGCGTCCAGGCGGCTCTGCGTGCCTCTTGAGTCGAGGGGCAGGCCGACGCCGGGCACGACGGGCGAGGCCAGCGGCGTCATGGAGCTGCCCGAGGGCGTGGCGGAGAAGAGGTTGCCATCGCGGTCGGCCACGCTGACGTAGCTGGTGTCGATCTCGGGCGCTGCGCTCGGCTGCCCGGGGGCCGACGAGCCCCACCTCCGCGGCAGATCCCAGTGATGGCCGGCCAGAACGCCGGTGCCGGCGTAGGCATCGCCCGGCGGCAACATCTCGGTGGAGGCCACGCCCGGCCGGATCAGCGCTGCCCGTGCAGCCGCGTAGCCCGGCTCCAGCATCCTTTGGATGGGGACGTCACGCTGCTGTGGGTCGCCGTAATAGTGCTCGCGGTCGGCGAAGGCCAGGTTGAGTGCCTCGGTCACGCGATGGATGTAGGCGGCGCTGTTGTGGCCGAGAGGGCGGAGGTCACCCTGGGCGAGGATGGCCAGGGCCTGCAGCAGCACCGGACCCTGGCACCAGGGGCCGCAGGCGTGGACCTCGTGACCCATGAAATGGTAGGACACCGATGGTTCGATCCCCACCTGGAAGTCGGCGAAGTCCTCCAGCGTGAAGAAGCCACCGTTGGCTTCGGAGAAGTCCACGAAGCGGCGCGCGATCTCACCGCGGTAGAAGAGGTCTCTGCCGGCCTCGATCCCCTGCACCCGGCTGGCATGGCCGGCCCCCTGCTCGGCCATCCGCCTCAAGGTGGCTGCCAACTCGGGGAGCCGCAGGATCTCCCCCTCCCGGAGAGGCCGCCCATCTGAGGCGAGCGTGGCAGCTGTGGTGGGACGGGCGCTGATGTGCTCCCAGTAGCTGCCCAGGTGGTGCGCCAGCAGTGCATGCACGGGGAAGCCCTCCTCGGCGTGGCGGATGGCTGGCCCGAAGACATCGGCCAGCGTCATGGTGCCGAATCGGGCGAGTGCCGTGGCCCAGGCGTCCGCAGCTGCGGGCACCACGCTGTGCTGGACGCCCTCCTGGAACCTACCTTCGGCGTTCTCCCAGAACCACGCCAGGGAGGCCGCCTTGGGCCAGCGACCCAGGCCACTGATGGTGACGACGCGCCGCTCGGCCGCCAGGTAGAGGATGATCGGCGCCACCCCGGAGAAGGAGGTCATGTCGGAATGGACGACGTTCAGCACCACGCCGGCCGCGATGCCCGCGTCGACGGCGTTGCCGCCGCGACGGAGGATATCGAGCCCGGCCAGGGAGGCCAGCAGATGACCGCTGGCCACCACCCCGTTGGCGCTGCGCACCATGGGGCGGGCTGGTTTCGTCAGGTCATAACCGGCCTCGTAACTGAGGCCGGGGCTGGGGTCAGTGGTCGTGATCGTCACACCGGGTCGTCCTTCCTCATCAGAGATGGCGCGTATCTGGACGCGCCCGTAGAGAGCACTGCGCCGGGCTGGCGTCGGCGCTCAGAAAGCGCGCTCGAAGGTGGAGCGCCACTGCCGCACGATGGTCCGCAGGACGGTGACGATGGCTTGCACCGTCTCCACGGGCACGCCGTCGTCCGCCACTACGCCTGGCTTGGCGGTACCGCCGTCCAGGCAGCCGTGGTCCACCGCCACTCTCATCAGGCGACCCACCCCTTCGGCCGTGGGCAGCAGATCGTCGGTGTCGGTGTAGAGCTCTAGAGCCGCGGCCAGTGCGTAGGCGCCGAAGTTGGAGAGCGCCGCCGGGAAGAGATGCTTGGTGGCCGTAGCCGCCACGATCCCGCCAGGGCGAGCCTCCTGACCACCACCCGCATCGGGAAGCAGCTGTCTGGTGAACTCGTAGATCCTGCCGAAGCCGATCTCGTTGCCGCCGTCGCCGAAGCCGATGGTGAGCTTGCCCTGCTCGCTCATGGTGCGGAAGAAGTCGTCCACATAGCCATCACCCTCCGGCATGGGCACGCCCATGACGGTATGGCGCACGCCCAGTTCATTGCGGCCGGGCTTCTCGATCGCCAGGGCCAGGTCGAAGTCCTCGGTCCAGAGCCGCGCCGCCTCGCTGGAGGCATTCGACGACGAGCGGACCTCGAATGAGCAGGCTGCCTCGTCGAGCAAGGCGCCGACCACGCCGAGCAACTCCTCCTGCACGACCACCGTGGGTGTGAACCCCAGCTTCTGCAGGGCACGGCCCAGTACCACTGCACCGATGGGACCGTCGACCTCGCCGTTGGGCAGGTGCGGATGGAAGACGAAACCGGTGACCAGCGCCACCCGGCGACCCTGTCCGGCTAGCAGGTCGCGGACGATCTCGTAGCTGATGGGCGCTTCGCCGCGCGCCGCCTCGTAGAACTGCCGCACATAGCCCTGAGGCAGGTTGCGCTGGCGCATCTCGGTGGTGACCAGCCGCTCCAGGTTGAAGTAGGGGAGGTAGGTTAGGGTCGACATCACTATCCCTTCTCGTCGAGGGCTGCCCCGCGGCTGCGGGGTCAGAAGGCGCGTTCTCGGGTCTTGAAATGGTTCTCGGCGACCTCGCGGATGAGGTCCACCATGGACTGCTGGGCCAGCAGCGAGCCGCCGTCGACAGATGCCTCCCGCAGGCCGGTGGCGCCGTCCACGGCACCGGCAAGGACGCAGGCCTCTAGCATCGCCCGCTCCTGCTCACCGCCGTGCAGCTGCCCGGCCCCGGTCAGGGCGTGGAGCATGGCGGCGAGGGCATAAGCGCCCCAGTTCGATGCGTTGGCCACGATCAGCGCGTCGACCCGGGTGGCGTCGGCCAGCAGCCGGCCGTTGGGCTTGAAGGCCACCACCGCATCGGTGATGGTGCCCATGCCCACCTCGTTGCCGTTGTCGCCGATCCCGACCGAGGCAATGCCGCGCGCCTCCGCTGCAGCGAAGAGGCGGTGGATGGGTGCGTAGAGGCCTTGGCTCACCTTGCCTGTGGAGGTGTAGGTCACCCCATCGGCGTTGGGGCCCATGCGCTCGACGGCCACCACCGCCCTCACCTTCCAGGCAGCGAGGATGTCGTCCACCTTGCGTTCCGCCTCGGCCTGCTCCACCGGCCAGACGAGCAGGCCCAGACTCCCCTCCGACGGGTCCGAGGAGATCTCGAGGGGTGCAAGCGGCAGGCCGATGGCCCCAGCGGCCGCCTCGATCCCGGGCACCTGGAAGGGCTCGCAGACCAGGATCGGCCGTGCGGCCAGGCCGACGACCAGGGCCTTGGCCAAGACCACCAGGCCAGGCGGCCCGTCCGTCTCGCCATAGGGCATGTGCACGGGGTCGTGGGCACCGACCGTCATCAGCACCACGTCGTCGTGGCCCACCGCACGCTGGAGCAGCCTGGCCGCGACGTAGCAGAGCGGAGCACCCGCCTTCTCCCTGGCGGCAGCGTAGAGCTTGTCGACCAGCGCCCGATGCTGGCCGTAGCGACGCATCTCCAGCGTCATGAGTCGATCGAAGGCCTCGCCAAGCAAGGCCATGGCGTCGTCCGTTCGACGGGCATCCATCTCATCCTCCTCTGGCCCGTGCGGGCCGGAGCCGCACAGCGGTCCGGCGCCGGGCTATGACCTCGTCCCCTGCGTGCGGGGGTCAAACACGCTGCGCAGCCCGTCGCCGAGCAGGTTGAAGCCGATCACCACCACGAAGATGGCCAGGCCAGGGAACAACGACTCCCACCAGAAGAAGGGCAGGTACTCACGACCGACGGAGATCATCAGGCCCCACTCGGGTTGCGGAGACCTGGCGCCCAGCCCCAGGAAGCCCAATGCCGCGGCGACCAGCAGGACCCTGCCGCTGTCCACTGAGACCTGGACGATCAGCGACGGAAGCAGGTTGGGCAGCACGTGGCGGCGAAGGATGCGGCCCGGGCGAGCGGCCAGGGCTTGAGCTGCCTCCACGTAGGCCAGCTCGCGCAACCGCAGCGTCTCGCCGCGAACCAGACGCGCGTAGACCGGCCACCAGGTGATGGCGACGGCCACGATGGTGGTGAGCAGGCCGCCGCCCAAGGTGGTGGCGACAAGCATGGCCAGCACCAGCGGAGGTACTGCGAGGAAGGCGTCGGCCAAGCGCATGAGGATCTCGTCGACGACGCCGCCGAAGAAGCCGGAGACCAGACCGGCCACGGTGCCGACGACCACGGCCGCGGCCAAGGTGCTCAGGACCAGGAGCAGCGAGATCTGGCTGCCGATGATGACGCGGCTGAAGATGTCCCTGCCCAGCCGATCAGTCCCGAAGGGGTGCTCAAGACTGGGGGCCACGAAGCGGCTGCCACCGGCAGGCACGGCATAGGCGTCGGCCGGATGAGGCGCCAACGCCGTGCCGAAGATGCCCAGCAGGACGAAGGCCAGGGTGACGATCACACCGACCACGGCCAGCGGGTCGCCGAGGAAGCGGCGAAGCCAGCGGGGGAAGGCGCGTCGCCACCCGGTTACGGACGGGCGCTCAGCCATAACGCAGCCTCGGATCCGCCACGAAGTAGCCCACGTCGACGAGCAGGTTGATGAGCACGTAGTTCAGTGAGAAGATCAGCGTCACGCCCGTGACCACTGGGTAGTCCAGGGATGTCACACCGCCGAACAGGTAAAGGCCCAGTCCGGGCCAGTTGAAGACCGTCTCCACCAGGATGGAGCCCTGCAACAGGTTCCCTAGCGCCAGACCTGAGATGGTGAGGATGGTGGGTACCGCGTTGCGCAAGGCCGGACCAAGGAGGATGCGCCGTTCGGTGAAGCCCACCGAGCGGGCCGTGCGGATGTAGTCCTGACCGATGACCTCGAGCATGGCGGAACGCGTCATGCGGGTGATGATCGCCAGGCTGGGGTAGGCCAGCACCACGGCGGGCAGGAACAGGTGCCGCAGCCCGTCCGCTACCATGATCCAGCGGCCGGACAAGGCGGCGTCGAGCAGGAACAGGCCCGACAGCGATGGCACCGGATGCTGCAGCAGCATGGTCTCCGCGTAGCGGCCTCCCCCCGGCAGCCAGCCCAACTGCCCATAGAGCAGGAGCTGGGCAACCAATGCGCTCCAGAAGATGGGCACGGCCACGCCGCCGAGGGAGAAGAGACGGATGAGGTGATCGGGCCAGCGGTCGGCCTTCACCGCGGCGAGGATGCCGAGGGGAAGGCCGACCACCATGCTCAGCATGAAGGCGGCGAAGCCGAGCTCGAGGGTGGCTGTGAAGAAGCGGCCGATGTCGCCGGCCACCGGCCTTCGCAAACGGATGGAGGTGCCGAGGTCACCCCTAGCCACGTCGGCCAAGTAGCGTACCGCCTGCTCGACCATCGGTCGGTCAAGGCCCAGCTCACGCCGGATCGCCTGGTACTCCTCCTGTGACGCCCCTTCGCCCACGAGCAGTGATGCAGGATCACCCGGCACCATGTGCGAAGCGGTGAAGGTGATCATGGCGACCAGGACGAGGACTGGTACCAACAGAAGCAGGCGGCGCAGGACGAAGGCTAGGAAACGCACGTCTTAGCGGGCGGCCGGATCCTTGTGGAGACGGAAGGCGTCGAAGACGACGCTGTAGTTGGGGTTGAACTCCACGCCCTGCACGTAGCCGGCGACCGCGAAGGCGTCCAGCAGGTCGGCCATGAACAGGTTGGCAGCCTCGTCGGTGATGATCTGCTGCAGCTCGTGGTAGTAGGCGATGCGCTGGTCGATGTCCAGCTCGATGCGGGCGAGGTCCATCAGCTGGTCCACCCGGTCGTTGCGATAGCCGACGTTGAAGCCGTTGGGGCGGATCTCGGTGGAGTGGTAGTAGCGGTAGAGGATGGAGTCTGGGTCGGCAAAGCGCCCTGTCTGGGTGAAGAAGATGATCTGTGCGTTGCCGCCCCAGATCGTCTCTCGCCACACAGGCAGGGTCTGTTCCACCAGGGTGACGTTCACGCCGATCTCGCGCAGGTTCGATTGGATGATCTCGCCGATGGTGCGCTCCTCGCGGAAGTCGCTGCGCCAGACCAGCTGCAACTCGACTGGCGTGGCCACACCGGATGCCGCGATCAACTCACGGGCGCGCTCGAGATCCCTGGTGTACTGCGTCGCCTCTGGGTTGAACCAAGGAGTGAAGGAGGAAGGCAGCGATCCCCTGGCCTGGCGCGCCTGCCCTTCGAAGCCGTCGTGCATGATTCGGTCGTAGTCAAGGGCATGGGCCAGGGCCTGTCGGAAGGCCAGATTGTCGAGCGGCGGGTGGGCGTTGTTGACGAAGATGTGCAGTTGGTGGCGTCCACCGATCGAGGCCTCGGTCACGATGCGCACCGCGGCGTTCTGCGCCAACAGGTCGCGGAACTGCAGCGGCACCGTCTCCAAGGCATCGAGGTCGCCCCGCAGGAACATCTGCACTGAGGTGGAAGGTTCGCGGACCAGGCGGTAGGTGACGCGGGTGATGGCGTCCTCGCTCCACGGCTCGCGGAAGTTCTGGTTGGCAGCCAGCACCACCCTGTCCTCCGGCTGCCACTCGGCCAGCACGTAGGCGCCGGTGCCTGCGGTGTTGAGGTGCGCCCAGGCAGTCGCCCAGGGGTCGTCCGCTGTGGCGTTGGCCCGGACGGCAGCCGGGCTCATGAACAGGCGTGCCTCGGAGCCCGCCAGCACAGCCAGGAAGGGCGGGTAGGGCTCGCTGAGCACGAACTCGACCGTGAGAGGGCCTGCGACCACGATCTCGTCGATCAAGGAGAACTGCGAGACGGGACCACGCCCCAAGGAGAAGAGCCGCTCGAAGTTGAAGCGGATCGCCTCGGCGTCGAAGGGCGCGCCGTCACTGAAGCGGACGCCCTCGCGAAGTTGGAAGGTGTAGTGCTTGCCGTCCTCCGAGATGGACCAGCTCTCGGCAAGCAGCGGCACGAACTCGCCGTCCGGCCTGTGCTGGATCAGGCTCTCGTAGATCATGTGCATGCGCTGGGCGCTGACCGAGGTGACGTTGATGTGGGGATCGAAGGTGTCGCCTTCGGTCGCCACACCGATGGTCAACGAGCTGCGCCAAGCCGCCTCGTCTGCGCCTTGGGCGAGCGCGGGCGTGGCGATAGCCGCCAGCAACGCCAGAACGGTCACGATCATATGGGATCTACGCATCTTCCCTGCCTCTCCGGTGGGCGTCGCCGCCGCATCCGTGACAAGCCTCTCTCCGACTCAGTGACACCAGTCCATCCTTCCCCAGATCGGCCGTAGAGGCAGGGCGACGGGCCGGCTGCATGTATCCGTTGGCATCAGCCGGGCCGGACATGGACGCACCCCTGCTCGACGACCAGGGAAGATCGTCAGGACCTCCTTCCGATCAGCAGCCATCGGCTGCCGACACGTTATGGTGCATAGTGTATAATGTAGCAGGTTGCCAACGTCAAGCATGTCCTCGTCGCCGAAGCGCCGTCCCGCGCGTCCGACTGGACCGCAGTCAGGGCTCTGACATGCACGCCGCGAATGACAGTGGCGCAGGGCAGACGTTCATTCCAGCAACTTGACGGGGTATGGTGACGCCCGTGCTGGTCAAGCCTAGAACCAGGAGACTGAAGAAGACACCGTTGTACGAGCAGGCCCATCAAGCGATTCGCTCCATGATCCTGAACGGTGATCTGCCGCTTGGTCAGCCCGTCGGCGAAGCCGCCATCGCCGACCATCTCGGCGTCAGCCGCACACCTGTGCGCGAGGCTTTCAAGAGCCTCATCACCGAAGGGCTCCTGGTCACCCACCCAAGCGGGGCAATCACCGTCTTCGCCCCCTCGGTGGAGGATGTTGCCGAGGTCTACATCGCGCGGGCCATCCTGGAAGGCTTCGCCGCACGGCTGCTACTGATCGCGCCAAGGCCCGAGATCTTCAGACGCCTGGAGCAGCACGCCAAGTTGTGCGGCGAGGCCGCCGCGAAGGGTGACATGCGCACCGCCATCAAGCAGAACGCGGAATTCCACGAACTGATCGTCAAGGGCAGCAGGAACACCCGCATCGGCGACCTGCTCGACACCCTCGCCCCCGTCATCCAGCGCTACAGCCGCCTCTCCGCCCACTTCGCGGACCAGATGCTGGAATCCTCCACCGAACACATGCCGATCGTGGAGGCGATCCTGGAAGGTCAGCCGGCCAGGGTCGAGGAGGTGGCCCGCGACCACATCATCCGCGCCGGCACCCGGACCGTGGAGGCCATCGAGCATCTCGACCAGGTAACGTTGGATCCCGAGAGTCCGTCTGCGGTGCTGATGGCGCCTTACCGCAAGGGGCCGGCGGTTGTAGAGATGAAGGTGGGTGCAGGCGGTCAAGGTTAGTGGCCGATCGTCGTTCCGCACCCTTGCCTCTGAGCGCAGGCACGCTTGGTCAATCCGACTCGAGGCGGGCCGCCCGGCTCCTGCTCATGCCCACACCTTCTTGTCCTTTGATGTGTCAGCCGACAGAGGCCTGGCTGGCTGTCGCCCGCCTCGCCGACCACACTGCATAACCCAACCAGACGAGAGCCACGCCAACCGGAACCGCCGCAAAGCGACCGACCGCATGTGGGACCACAGGCGTCAGGAGCGGCAGCACCGCCCCCATCGCCCACAAGACTGCTGCCCAGGACGGCAGGATCTTGGCGCGGTAGGTGGCAACGCCGAACAGCACCCCGCCCACCGTGTAGAGGCCGCCGGCCAGCGGTGCCAGCACCTCCAATGCCCCCAGGGTGCCGCCGCTGCCTGCCCCGTTGAAGAGGCCAAGGAAGCTCTCCACGAAGCTCGGCGCTTCACCCAGCAGCGGCAGGATCATGACCTCGGTGAAGACGTAGGCCGTCGTGAGCAGGAAGAACAGCGCCAGCATGAATGCGCCAAGCAGTCCAAGGAGACCGGTCTCTCCCGCCTGCCGCAGGTAGATGCCCGTGAGGCCCACCAGGCCGAAGACGGCCATCAGAAAGGTCAGTCCGCCAACGACTACCCAGGCGGTGGTGCCCACGGAGGTCAGCGTGTCCGGCGGGTGGACGAACTGGATGCCGATGTAGAGCAGGCCCGCCAGCATGGCGCAGAGGCCCGCTGCTCGGCTGAGGTTCAGAGGCGTGATGGTCACGTCGCATCTCCTTCGGATCGATGTCATCGGGTACGGCGCTTCCTCACGGCGGGCTGGAGGTGTACGCCGTACACTTGTTGCCGTGCCAAGCCTAAAGTGTACGGCGTACACATGTCAAGATGGCCGCCGAGGGGAGCCGCCGTGACAGAACAAGCCACCGGGAAGCGCAGGCCACTCAACCGTGAGCGCGCATTGGCCACCGCCGTGGCGCTGGCCGACGAAGCCGGCATCGAAGCGGTCAGCATGCGCAACCTGGCCGAGCGCCTCGGTGTCGTCCCCATGGCCCTCTACAAGCACGTGGCCAACAAGGAGGACCTGCTGGCGGGGATGGTGGACACCATCGTCGGCATGTACGAGCCGTCGGCCAGCAGCGCTGACTGGAAGAGCGCTGTCCGCAGCCGCATCTTCTCGGCGCGGCGCACGCTGCTCGAGCACCCCTGGCTGCGGCATCTGATCCAGTCGCGGAGACAGGGGACAGCGGCGGTGCTCGGCCACCTGGACACGCTGGCCGGCACCTTCATGGGCGGCGGCCTCTCGGCCGACCTCACCCACTACGCCATGCACGCCCTCGGCCACCGTGTCTGGGGCTTCAGCCCTGAGCCCTTCGACGCGCCGGTTTCCATCCCCAGCGACCCGGCCGAGCGGGAGGCGATGGTGCGGCACATGGCCCAGACCTACCCACACATCGTGACGATCGCCATGGATGCGCGCGGTGGGGACGCCGCCGGTCGTGGCCCTAACGAGGACGAGCAGTTCGAGATCACTCTCGATCTGTTGCTCGATGCCTTCGAGCGGTTGCATGAGGTGGGTTGGGGGTCGCGGGGGGCGGAGAGCGCAACCTAGCAGCATGGATGGGGAGAAGCCTTAGCGGCTCCTTCAATGACTCCAACCCAAAGTTGCCGATGTTCACCGGAACACACACCCAAAGTGCGTGCCTCCGTTGATTCCAGTCACACTCTGCGCCCATCGTTGCTCGTATGAATCCATACACGCACCTGAGGTGCGTGTCGCGCTTGGAGGCGAGCACGATATCAGGACACAGTCCACAGCCTCCTGCGCAAGCACGTGGCGACGGGACACATCGCCCGCGTGCGCCGGGGTCTATACGTCACCATGCCACCGGGCGCGGACCCTGTAACCGTCCACGCAGATTCCCTAGCAGATCGCCACGAAGACAGCCGAGAATGCCATCGTCAGCCACCACACTGGAACGCTGGTGAACCTCTTCCACACATCAGCCTTCGGCGGCGGCTGGAAACTTCGTTATCAGGCTCGCCTCGAAGTATCAGCATAGGTTCCCGAACTT